>NZ_BQKC01000002.1 GCF_022834715.1 Granulimonas faecalis | reverse complement strand
TCGGGTAAGGCCCAGAGGCGCCGCCACCACTCCGCCCGCAAGGGCCTCGAGTCCTCGGCCCTCAAGGCCGCCTCGGAGGCCGCCGCCTCCGGCGCCCCGATCTGCCCTCAGGAGCAGCCGGCCCGCCTCGTGAGGGGAGGATGCGGCACCATCCATGTGGACGTCACCGACAAGCTCGTCGATGTCAAGACCCACGTCTACGACGCCGACGCGGGAGAGGGGCGCAACACCTCCGGCCAGCTCCTGTGGATCCTGTCCCAGGAAGGGTGCGACGGGATCACCTCCGAGCTCTACGGCAGGGAGTCGTCGTTCTCCCACATCCGCGAGCGCTGCCGCAGCTTCGGGGTGACCCTGGCCGACGACGGCGCCATCGGGCGCATGGAGGCCCCCGAAGACGCCGGCGACAGGGCCATCGAGCTGCCCGTGGGCCAGGTGCTGGCCGGGGCGGCCCGCCAGGCCGGCTCCAGGGGCGCGGCCTGCCTCGGCGCCTCCCGCGTCCCGCGCCTCGACATGGCCCTGCTCAGGTCCGACGTCGCCCGCTGCCTCCGCGGGCCCGGGGGCTACGTCGAGGTGCCCTTCGAGGTGAGCTTCGGCCCCGACTCCCACGGGGTCGACCAGCCCGTGCCTTACGACGCGGAGAGGGGTGTCTGGAGGCTCCCGGTCATGGCCGTGTCTGCCCGCCGCGCCTCCGTGGGCCCGGACGGCATGGAGAGGGAGAGCGACGTCACCCGCATGTACGCCCAGACCCTCACGGCCGTTGTCGCCCAGGACTTCTACCGCCGGTGCGCCGCGGCCTTCGAGGCCGCGGGCGACGCCGCGAGAGCCGCCGAGTGCGCCGAGCGCGCGGACCGGGCCGAGGACCGGGCGAGGGGCACGGTCCTGCGGCTGTCGTCCCAGGTGGAGCGGGAGGTCTGCGACACCAAGGCGAACGAGTTCGTCAAGCGCCTCCTCAAGGGCAGGATCCCAGGGTCCTCCACGGCGGTCTGGCATCCCGACCCCTCCCTCTCGGTGACCGAGGTCGCCCTCTCCCCCGAGATCGCGGAAAACGCCGGCGTCGCAGACGGCGACTGGGTCCTCACGTGGAGGGACCCCATCCTCAAGAGGGGAGGGGTGCGCTATCTCAGGGCCAGGGTGGACGAGGCCATCGCCGACATCGCCGTGAACCCCGTGACCGCCATGTCCTACGACGGCGACTTCGACGGGGACACCATCGGCGTCGTGCCCCTGAGGACCCCCGAGGCCCGGGCCGAGGCCGCCGCCCGTTTCACCGTGGCCGCCCCGGGCGTCCGCCTGGACGTCTCCGCCCCCGCCGACGATCGCGGCAACAAGCCCGTCTACTTCAACGAGGGGGGAGACGTGGCCCGCGGCATCGCCGAGAGGCCCGGGCTCTCCGAGGGGTTCGCGGAGGACAGGGTGCTCGCCAACGAGGGCGCCCCCTACTTCGTCTCCTCCTACGACGCCCACGTCTCCGAGGCCCTGGCCGCCTCTACCTACCGCGGCCACATCCTGGTCTCGAGCCCGGAGGCCTGCGCCACCTCCCTGTACCGGGAGTGCGTCGAGACCGGCGTCAAGGGGAGCGTGGGAAAGATCGAGGACCTGTTCAGCTACGCCGGCTTCGACCTCTCCATGGCCGACGACGGTTCCATCGTCTCCATCGGCGGCGGGGGCTGCGGCCGCACCGCCGAGCGGACCGCCGCCTCCCAGATCTCCACCGCCGTCAAGAGCGAGGGCACAGGCAAGTCCGGCGCGTGGAGCAAGCGTTTCGTCGCCGCCTGCCGCGGGGGCGACGTCGAGGCCGCCACGGAGCTGATCTACCTCAACACCCAGAGCCTGCTCCAGGCGAAGCACGACGCGGTGAGGGCCATGGGGCTCTACCGCCTCATGGGCAAGCCCGCCCGAACCGTCTACTCCGGCGGCCTTATCGAGCCCGACGGGGACGGCTGGTCCAGGTCGGAGCCCGGTCAGGCCGACCCCGATCGCTGGGCCGAGAACGTCAACATGTTCGTCACCGACCCGAGGGGCATGGGCCTGTCAGTGGACCCGGACCTCGCGAAGCGGCTCGCCTCCCAGCTCACGGTCAGGAACGAGGACGGCGTGGAGGAGGTGGCCGATGTCACCCGCCGCTCCTACGTCGACCACCTTGGGTCCTCGACCCTGGACTACCTCGCCTACAGCTTCGGGCCCCACACCATGAGGGAGGTGGCCGACGCCGGCGGGGCGAACCTCTACGACGGCCTGGAGGCCGTGGCCCCGCCCTCGGTGAAGGAGGCCCGCAGGGCCCAGGGAAGGGGTGACTGGGGTCCGGCCGACGCCAGGGCGCTGTTCGCGGAGAGCCACTACATGCCCGTGGCGCCGGTCCACGGCAGCTTCCTGTCCACCTCCATGGGCAGGCAGCGGGACCGCGATGCCTCCGGACCTTCCCTCTGAGGTCGTCCCGTTCGTACATGACTTTGGAAGGCGGTCTGCAAAGTCCCTGCTCAGGCGCGGTGCCCCCAAAAGGCGACACCGCGCCTTTCTTCGGTCTCCACCAGAATCTGTGTCCAAGGACACACCGCGCCCGAGGGCGCGAGACCGAAAGGAGACCTATGAAGGACGTTTTCGCAGGGGGGCTCGCCGCCTTCGAGGACGCCGACGGCGCCATCGACTACGAGGCCGAGGAGGAGGCCGCCGGCGACCTGTTCTGCACCGTCGACGACGGTTTCGACCGCGACGCCTACGACAGCGCCTTCGCGAAGATCGTGGAGGGCGCCGACGGTGACGGCGAAGACGGCGGGGCTGCCGAGGGGCAGGAGGCGCCCGCCCCCGCGCCGGCCGCGCCCCCGGCACCGCGCCCTTCTGGGCGGCCTGCGCGCACCCCGGTCGGCCAGGACCCCGTGGCCGAGATCCTCGGCGACGTCGGGGGCGTGGTCGAGGCCTGGATGCGGGAGCGCGATGAGCGCCACGCGACCGAGGTCGCCGACCTCGAGGCCAAGATCGCCGAGCGCGACGAGCGCATCGCCCAGCTCGCCGCCGACCTCGCCTCGGCCCGCGGCGACGCCGCCCAGGCGAAGGCCGACCTCGCCGTGGCCCTCGACCGGGTGCGGTGCATCCGCTCGGCCGTGACCATGCCCGACGGCTCCGTGGCCGAGACCCTGAAGGCCCTCGACCGCATCGGGGAGGGCCGGTGACGGCCACGGCACGCATCGCCGCCGCATGCGCCGTGGCCGCCGCGGCCGTGGCGTCGTTCTGGGCCATGGCCTTCGCCTCGGCGACGGGGGCGGTGGCGGGGGGCGTGGCCATGGCGGCGCTGCCCGCCTGCTGCGCCCTCTCCGCCTTGGTCTCCAACCGGGTCACCTTTGCCCTCTGCGCCAAGGGGCGCCGCGGCGCCCTGGAGGTCGACGGGATCTACCGCCGCGGCGACCGCCGCTTCTCCGCCACGGCGTCGTGCGCGCCCGGTTCCGTGGAGTTCTCCGGGCCCGGACTTCCTCCCGAGGCCTACGGCCGCAGGTCCGTCTCGGTGGACCCGGACGACCCCTACCGCCTCGTTCTCGACGGGGCCACGTTCACCTGCCCGACGAGGGACGCCGCCGCGGCCGTCGCGGCCCTGGTCGCCCTCCCCGTACCGACGGGCACCGACAGATAGGAGGAGCGCTTGGCCCGGACCCTACGTCCGCCGCCCGGGCGCACACATCGTATGAATGTCAAATCCAAGCTGAAGTCCGCGACCCCGTCCGCCCTCTGGGTCCTCTGTCGCGTCGTCCACCTCGTTCTCTGGGCCCTGGCGATGTCTGTCCTCGTCCCCTTCGCCATCGACCTCTCCATCTCCCTGGCGACGGACTGGGCGGAGTTCTGCGGCGTCGCCGCCGACTGGACGCTGAGCCGGCTCTTCCTGGTCGTCGGTCCGCCCATGGTCATGTTCTCGGTGCTGATCGCCCTCGCCCTCCGCAGCCTCGGCCTGCTCATCTGGGACACGCTGCTCGACCGCGCGAGGTCGTTCCACGGCTGGCTCGTCGACTCCCTCATCGGCAAGACGGGGGAGTGCCATGGCTGCTAGGGTCCAGAAGGCGGAACCCCTGACCATCGGTGCCGACCTCGTGAAGGCCAGGGGTCTCCCCGGGCGGTTCTCCATCACCCGGGATGTGCTCCAGGCCGTGGCCCAGGTCCGCGTCACCGGTGCCCGTCTCGTCTGGGACCGCGACCGCAACTGGCGCCCGGGGGTCCATGTGGACGGGGAGGCCGTCAGGGTCTCCGGGGACCCCATGGCCGGCTGTCCCGTCCTGGGCTACGGCGTGGCCGCCGTGGACCACGGGGAGAGTCCCATCCCCGTGGACTTCACCGCCGCTTTCACCGACGCCGACCTCTCGACCCTCGTGGGGTCCGGCTTCTTCTCCAGGAGGGCCGACGTGGACCTCTCGGCCCTCGTCGGGGCCGTGCTCGACGTGCCCTGCACGGCGGCCGTTGTGGAGGAGTCGGTGGGGGAGGAGTCCGCCAAGGTGTCCGTCCAGAAGGTCGACTTCGACGGCCCCGAGGTCAACGGCCTCGCCACCCTCGTGGCCGTGAGGGTTCCCGCCGAGGGCCCCGGGGACGCCTAGGCCATGGCGGCCGACGTCGTCATCCACAACAGCTTCACCCTGAGGACGGCCGCAGGGGGCACCCGCGGCGGCCGGCCCGGGCCCCATGTCGAGGACTACGACAACCGCGAGGAGGCCTGCGAGGCCCTGCCCACGGTCCCCGGGGAGGCCGCTTACGACCTTCCCCCCTTGAGGCCGTCGGCCTCGGGGACCCCCCGGGACGGCACCGCCTTCGGGACGCTCCCCGGCCACGGGCGCACGCTCTCCGCCCCCGCGTCCTGGACCCGGGCGGCCGCCCGCATGATCCAGGGGCTCTTCGAGCGCGGCCGGGCCGTGTGCACGGCGGTGATCTCGTTCGCCACGGACTTCCTTCGCAGGGTCGGGGCCATGGCCGCGGCCCGCCCGGAAGACCCTCCTGGCCGCCTGGCGGGCAGGGTGGACGTGGTCCGCGTGAGGCGTGCCGTCATGAGGGCCGCGGACAGGCTCTGCGAGGGCTACGTCAGGCCCCTCGCCACCTGCGCCGTCCACACCAACACCGAGCATGTCCACGCCCACGTCACCATCGTGGAGGCGGGCCCGGAGAGCTCCCCCAGGGCCCGGAAGGGCAAGTTCCGCAGGAACGTCCTGGCGGCCGCCAAGAGGGCCGCCGTGGCCGAGCTGGAGCGGCTCTCCCGGATCATGGCCCCCTTCCGCGGCCTCGCGTCCCCCGAAAGGCCCCGGGTCGCGGAGATGCCCGCGCCCGGCCGCGACATCGAGGCCGCCCTCATGGCCGCCTCGGCGGCCACCGGCCACCGGCCGTCCGACGCTCTGGGCGCCCACGCCCGCGCCGCGGCCCGGGACAGGGCCGGGGTAGCCGTGGGCGACGGGCCCGCCGAGGTGGCCCGGGCCGTGGCCGGTCGCCTCGAGGCCGCCGAGGCCGACAGGCTGGACCGGGCCGCCGCCCGCGCCCTCGGCCCCGTCCTCGAGATGCGCCCCTGCGCCCCCGCCGACGAGTCCCTCTCCTCTGCGGCCCAGGCCAGGGACGCAGGCGCCAAGGCCGTCACGGTCGCCCTGGCCTGCTCCCGGGCCCTCGCGGACCCCGCCACGCCCCCCGACGGCCCCCTCGGGGCCCGGAGGCTCCGCCGCCTCAGGGACGACGCCCGGGCCGCGGCGGCCGCCCTGAGGACCATGGGGTTCCTCGACGGGGCGGTCCAGGCGCGGGCCCTCCACGAGGCGGCCTCGGAAGACCCGGGGTCGGTCGCCGCGGAAACCCTCGCGGACCTCGGGTGGGAGCCCTCCTCGGACGGGCCCGTCCCCGCGGTCACCCCCGAGGGGGCGCCGGAGGTGCTCGAGGCGTCCTGCGGGCGCATCGAGGGGGCCCTGGCGGAGGGTGGCGGGGGCCTCCCTGGTCCCGTCGGGGACTTCCTGGACTCCGTCGGGCCCCTCCGGGCAGCGCCCGCTGAGGTCCCCGGGAAGGACCCGGCCGAGACCGCCCCGCAAGGCGCCCCCGGCCAGGGCCCCGGAAGGCGGCCGGCGAAGGGCCCCGAAGACGCCCCCTCCGCAGACGGACGGGGGAGGGGACCCACGAAGGGCCCCTCCGGGCAGACCCCGCCGGCACGGTCCGCCGGCACGGTCCGCCAAGGGCCTTCCCAGGGGGCCGCGCCGGAGGTCCTGCCGGACGCCGCCCCGAGGGCCGCCGAGAGGCGCGGCAAGGTGGTCCCGCCGGGACCCGCCGTGGAGTAGGGCCCCGAAAGGGGGGCCCGCGCATACGACAAGGAGGTGGCCCATGGGCCGCTACGACGACATCGACCTGTCTGCGAGGATCGCCCTTCTGGGCCTCGGGGGCGCCCGCGACGAGGAGCCGCCCTCGGGTGCCGAGGGGGCGCCGGAGGCCCCTCCGGTGGACCTCGGCGCCTACGAGGGCCTCGCGGAGTACGCCGCGCCCTGCCCCGTGCCCACCCGTCCCGTCAAGGGGCGCGAGGACGAGCTCGACCAGATGGCCTGCGCCATGGAGAGGCCGGAGGTGTCCAACGTCGTGCTCCTGGGCAGGGCCGGCACCGGCAAGTCCACCATTGTCTACGAGGCGTCCCGCAGGGACCCCTCCCACCTATGGCTCGAGGTGGACGTCGCTCGCATGTGCCAGGGCCTCTCCAACCCCGACGCCATGGGGGCGCGCCTCAAGGGCCTCTTCGACGACGCGGCGCGGCTCGCCGCCGACGGGGGGCGCCCCGTGGTGCTCTTCATCGACGAGTTCCACCAGCTCGTGAGCCTCTCCTACGGGGCGGTGGAGGCCCTGAAGCCGATCCTCGCCCGCTCCAACGCCGTGGGCGTCCATGTGGTGGCGGCGACGACCTACGAGGAGTGGGTCGAGTACGTGAGCCCCAACCAGGCCCTCGTGGAGCGCCTCGAGCGCGTGAGCGTCAAGGAGATGGACCACGGGTCCGTGGTGGCGGTGGTCGACGGGTTCCTCACCCGCCACCTCGACGGGTCCGTGCCGGTGGAGCCCGGGTTCTCGGAGGCCGTGGTGGCGGCCACAGACGACTACATGCCCGCCAACGCCCAGCCCAGGAAGGCCATCCAGGTGGCCGACGCCTGCGTGGGCACCCACAGGCGCACCGGGTGCGCTGTGGACAAGGCCTTGGTGGCCCTCGTCATGGAGCGCCTCTGCGGCGCCCGCATCGAGACCGCCATCGACGCCGTGGGGATCCACCGCTACCTGGACTCCCGGGTCTTCTCCCAAGAGGCGGCCACGGAGGCCGTGGCCTCCCGCCTCGAGATCAGCGCCGCGGGCTTCTGCGACCCCGGCAGGCCCAAGGCGTCGTTCCTCTTCTGCGGCTCCACCGGCGTGGGCAAGACCGAGCTGGCCAAGGCCCTCGCCTCCTCCCTGTTCGGCAGCGACGGGGCCATGGTCCGCTTCGACATGAGCGAGTACGCCGACGAGTCCCTGGCTGACCGGTTCCGCCAGGCCCTCTGCCAGGAGGTCTGGTCGAGGCCCTTCTCCGTGGTTCTCCTCGACGAGATCGAGAAGGCGTCGGGGGCCGCCGTGAGGCTCCTGCTCCAGGTCCTCGACGACGCCCGCCTCTCGGACAGGAACGGGCGCGAGACCAGCTTCTCGAGCACCTACGTCGTCGTCACCACCAACGCCGCCGCCGACGTCTTCGACGACGTGGGCCGCTACGACTCCGGCGGCGCCGGTCGGCTCCTCCAGAAGCTCGAGCCCCTCATCCACGACCGCCTGGCCTCCTTCGAGGGGGGCCGCGTGTTCACGCCTGAGTTCCTCGGCCGCATCGACTGCGTCGTCCCCTTCCAGCCCCTCTCCGAGGAGACGTCCATGAGGGTGGTGGAGCGGGAGGTGGCCTCGGTGTGCGAGAAGGCGTGGAGGCTTCACGGGGTCCGGGTGGACGTGGACCCGAGGCTCCTCGACTACTTCCGAAGCGACCTCCTGAACGCCGCCGGCGGCGTCCGCGACTCCAAGGCCGGTGGCGCCCGGCGGGTCAAGGGCCTCGTCGGGTCCAGGGTGGCGGTGCCCGTGGCCGCCTTCATCAACGCCAACCCCAAGAGCCTGCGCTGCCGGGTCTCGGTGGAAGGGGAGCTCCTCGACGAGCAGGATGTCCTGGAGAAGGCGAAGACCCACGCGGTGAACATCGAGAGCACGGCCCGGGTCGTCGTCACCGACGGGAGCTGGCGGTGAGGCGGCGCAGGGCCCTGCCCGCACCGGCCGTGCGGGTGGGTGCGGTCAGGGGGGCGCGGCCCCGCTCGAAGGGCAGAAGGGCCTTGAACGTCGCCATCGCTGCGGTGGTGGTGGCGGCCATCCTCGCCGTCCTGGCCGTCTACGGCACCTCGGCCCTGGAGGGGCAGGCCATGAGGGACCTCGCCCAGGGTTCCGGCCCCGGGACGACGGCGGGCCAGGAGGCCGGCATCGACTGGGAGGCCCTGAGGGCCGAGAACCCGGCCGTGGCGGCCTGGCTCACCGTGGAGGGGACCCCCATCGACTGCCCGGTGCTCCAGGCCACGGAAGACGACCCTTCCTTCTGGCTCTCCCGCAACTTCTGGGGGGAGCGGTCCTTGTGCGGCTCGGCCGTCATCGACCCCGCGACGGACGCCTACGGCCTCCACACCTTGGTCTACGGCCATCATGTGGACGACTGGCGCGCCTTCAGCCCCCTCTGGCGGGCCTGGACCCCGGAGGTCTTCGGCTCCCTGGGGACGGTCACCTGGTCGGTCCCCGAGGGCCCCGAGACCTTCCGGCCCCTCTTCGCCTTCCGCTGCGACAAGGCCGATCCCGAGGTGCAGCGCTTCGACTTTTCCGGCGGGGCGGACGGCTCCGGATGCGACGTCGCCTCTCTGAGGTCCTGGCTCTCATCCCTGGGCACCCGGGCGGAGGCGTCGGCGGAGGGCTGGCAGGGGACCGCGGAGGACACGTCCCGGGTCCTCACCCTCGTCACCTGCTCGAGCCCCTGGGCGGGGCAGCGTGGGCGCACCGTGGTGGTCTGCGCCAGGGTCTGAGGGCCCAGACGGCAAGAGGCTCCCTAAGGGATCGTCCCCTGGGGGCCTCTTCCTTGGCCGAGGGTGTCCCTAGGCCGTCCCGCGGGCGGCACCGCCCGAGGCGCGGTCCGACAGCAGGCGCCCTTGCCAGCTCTCCCAGAGCCCCGCCCCCGCAGCACTTTCCCAGAAGGCCCCCTCGGCCTCGGTCCACCGGGACCACCCGCCGATCGTCTCCTCGATGTCCACAGCGGCATGCTCCGTGACGATTCCCAGGAAGAACCAGGACACGGGGGTTTCCGAGAGGGCCTCCGCCAAGGTGCCCTCGTCGTCGGCGAGCTTGGCGATGAGGCGTTTCAGCTCGTTATACTTTTCGACCCTCCCGTTCCAGGCCTCGGCGGTGGGACCGAAGGCGACCTCTGCGGCCAAGGTCCTCAAGAACCCCCTCGGGTCGATCTCGATGCAGGCCCCCTCGGCGGCGCCTTCCATGGCCAGGGGCGGGACCGGGCGGCTCCTCCCGGGGGTCCGGCGGTGCCTACGGCGAAAGGGGAGGTCGAGGCCGTCGTTCAGGAGCTCGCCCGCGGCCCAGCCCAGGCGGTACGCGGCGGGGTGCGGCGCAGGCTCGGCGGACGGCGCCACGGGGTGTGCCGCGGAGCCTGCCAAGAGCACCTCGACGGCCTCCCGGAGGCGGGCCGCGAGGGCGTCCCGGACCGCGTCCACGGGGACGGCCGACGGGGACTCCGCGGGCGCCCCCGCGAGGGTTCTCGCGGGGGTTTCGCCAGCGGTTCCGGCGGGGTCTTTCGGCAGACGCCGGCGGAACGTCCCGGCGAGGGTCTCGGCGGTGTCCATGGGGGCTCCTCGAGGGTCTGGGGGCGAAGGTGGGCTCACGGGGTATTCTAGCGGGTCCGGCAGGGGGTGCCGGCAGGGGGTCGGCGGGGGCGCCGGCAGGGGGGCTCTTCGCCAAGGACCACCGCAGAGGTGGCACTCAAGCCTTAATCTGTTGGAAGGCCTAGGAATGGAGGATGATTTGAGTACCAGTATCGAGTCTCAGATGGACGCGGGCGCCAAGCTGGGTCTTACCCCCTTGACCTTGGAGGCCATCAGAAGAGGTCTCATCCAGCTCGACGGTGGCAGGATCGTCTACCACGTCCATAAAAAGAAGAGCTACTCCATTGCGGACCCCGAGGAGGAGGTCCGGGCCGACACCATAGCGTTCCTCGTGCTTGAGAAGGGCTACGACGCGGAGAGAATCGAGACCGAGGTTATTGGGGCGCACGATAATTATGCCGACGTCGTTCTGTACCGGGACAAGCGGTGCACCGACGTCTGGCTTGTGGTGGAGGACAAGAAACGGGACGCCCCCAAGTCGGAGATAGACGAAGGGAGGCTCAGGCCTTCGCCAATTCCGTGGCCCTCAAGGCGACCTACGCCCTCCTGGACTACGGCAGGCAGTCGGCTCTGTGGCAAGTGGAAGGTTACGGGGCGAAGGAGAGGGAGAGGAACCGCCTCGGCGACAGGGACGAGCTTCCCGAGAACTACTCGGAGAAGGTCTCCTACGCCCTCTATGCCGGGGGTCCGAAAGACATCGCCCCGGCCGATTCCGAGACCATCAGCACCTCCGTCCGGAGGGCCCATTCGATCATCTGGGCCGGTGGGAAACGCGACCCGCTCTCCGCCTTCGACGAGTGGAGCAAGCTCATGTTCGCGAAGGTGCGCGACGAGCGCTACACGCCCACGGGGGCCCCTAGGGGCTTCCAGGTCGGCGTCGGGGAGCCGGACTCCGCCGTGGCCACCCGCGTGCACGGCCTGTTCGCCGCCGCCAAGGCGCAGGACGACGCGCTGTTCCCCGCAGATGAGAGGATCGAGCTGCCCGACAACAAGATCGCCCAGGTGGTGAGGGCCATCGAGGGAATCTCGTTCATGCACACCGACTCCGACGTGATCGGGACCGCCTTCGAGGACTTCTTCGGGTCGGTCTTCCGCGGCGGCCTGGGCCAGTATTTCACCATGCGTCCGGTGGCCCGGTTCGTCGTCGCCATGCTCGGGCCCAAGGCCACGGATTTCGTCCTGGACCCCACATGCGGGTCCGGCGGGTTCCTGCTCGAGACGCTCCTGCAGGTCTGGAACGAGGCGGACGCCGCCTATGCCGGTCAAGGGGAGATAGACCGGGTCAAGGGGGACTTCGCCCTCAAGAACGTCTTCGGCATCGAGATCCACCCCACACTTGCCCGGATCTGCAAGATCAGCCTCCTGCTCCATCACGACGGCCACACCAACATCGAGGCGGACAAGAGCTGCCTCAGCGGGAACCTGGAGAACCCCAGGCTCAGGAAGAACTCCGTCTTCGACATTGTCGTGGGCAACCCGCCCTTCGGCACGAAGATCGAGAGGGGGGACGACGACCAGCTCGACGGGACCAGCCTGGACGCCTTCGTCGTCGGTCGGGGTCGGAACGCGGTGCAGTCCGAGCAGGTCATCCTGGAGAGGAGCGTGGGGTGGCTCAAGCCCGGCGGTCTCCTCGGCATGGTGATCCCCGACGGGGTCTTGAACAACGCGGGCCCGCAGTCGAACTGCCCGGCCGTGAGGGACTGGCTGTTCAGGAACGGCCGGATCCTGGCCGTGGTGTCGCTGCCTGATTTCGCCTTCCGCAGGTCCGGGGCGTCGAACAAGACGTCGGTCCTGGTCTTCGGGAAGTACGCGCCGGATGAGGCGGTGCGACTCGCGAACGCGCTCGAGGCTCCGGGTGTGGACATGCCGGAGGCCCTCACCGACGCCGGTCTCGACTACGAGATATTCTTCGCCGAGGCCTCCCACATCGGCTACACCCCCTCCGGTCGGCCCGACCCGCGAAACGACCTCTACACGGCCGCGGGCAGCGGCCTTGTCGCCGAGGACCAGGCCGGGTCCATCCTCGGGGCCTGGGAGCGTTGGAGCGGGGGGGGGTGGTCGATGACCCCAGGTGCGTCACGATCCCGGCGTCCGAGGTCTGGGCGAGCCACAAGAGCCACCGCATAGACCCCAAGTACCACGTCTACAAGGCCCATGCCCGAGACTACGTGCCGAAGGGGTGGTCGGCCGCCCCCCTTAAGGACGTGGTGGTGCAAAAGCGCCGGGACGTCGATTTCTCCAGCGACCCGATGAGGGAGTACAAGGTCCTCACCCTCTCAAAGACCGGCCTCCCCCGGCTGAGGGAGGCCGGAGTCGGCACCAACCCGCCCGAGTGGAGGGGGATGTACTTCGCGGACTCGAGCAGCACGTGGTACGAGGCCAGGAAGGGCGACATCGTCTACTCCGGCATCGACCTGTGGAAGGGCGTCGTCTGTTACGTGTCCGACGAGTTCGACCACGCCCTCGTCACCAAGGAGTACCCGACCCTCTCCGTCAAGGACCCGGACCGGGTCGACCCGGAGTTCCTCGCCGTCCTCCTCCGGAGCAAGAGGTTCCAGAAGGCCTTCCAGGCCATCAACACCGGTCACAGCAACCGTAGGAGGACCCAGGAGGACGACTTCGGCAAGGTGCTGGTCTACCTCCCACCCATCGAGGAGCAGAGGGAGATAGCGAAGAGGCTGCGGGATGCCCGGGCGGGGGTGGCCGTGGCCCTCGCGGGGGTGGCCGAGGTGGAGCAGGGTCTGGATTCGACGCTTCAAGCCGACGACCTCTGGGACGCGTCCGACGAGGCCGGTGAGGAATAGGCGGCCACAGGGGCTTCCCCATGCCCGAACAAGAGGGCGGCGCGCCGACGGCGTCTGCCGGTCATGGCCCCGGCGGGGGAGGAGGGCCTTGAGGCGGTCAGTGGCAGGAAAAAGGAGGGGCCCCGTATGGGGCCCCTCCTTGGTTACGAGTCGAGGTTCGCGACGGGTGCCCCCTTCGCGGTCCCGGCCTCACTCCCAGTGGCCGGGGACGTCCACGACCCACTTCTGGCCGGTCTGCTTCTTCTCGTAGCGGCCGTTGTCCACCTGCTCGGTGTAGGACTGGTCGATGGCGGACGCGCCGTTGGGGTGCTGGGCGTCGCCGTAGGTGCCCCAGACGTGCGCGTCCATGGCATCGCCGCTGGAGAACATGCTCCCGCAGGCCGAGCACTGCCAACGCTCGTGCCGGATGTACTGCACGTTCGGCACCCACACGCTCTCGTAGGTCGGCTCGTAGTGGCCCTGCTCGGGGACCCACTTCTTGGCCGGGGCGGTGGAGCCGCCGCCCGAGGAGCCGCTGCCGCCGGAAGACTGGCCGCCACCGGAGGAGCCGACGGAGCTCGAGGACTGGCCCCCGGAGGAGCTGCCGCCGCCGGACGACTGCCCGCCGCCGGAGGATCCGCTGCCGGACGACCCGGACGTCTGACTGTCCGCAGGCTTCTGCTCCGCGGGTTTCTCCTCGGGCTTCTGCCCCTCCTCGGCCGGCTTGGACGCCGGCGCCTTGGAGGCGTTCTCCTCCGCCTTGTCCGTGGCCTGGGACCCGGCGTCGCCGGAGAGGGTGCCGTCGCCCTTGGCCACGGCGTCGGCGAGGTCGGACTTGATCTTGTCCAGGTCCTCCTTGGTCACCTGGTCGGCGGGCACCGGGTCGAGCTTTACGTCGACCTTGGGGGACTCGGGCGCCGTACCGCCGTCGTCGGCCTCGCCCTCCGGTGCGGCCACGGTCACCTCCTGGGGCTCGGGCACCTTGTAGACGGAGCCGTCCTGGTTGACGGGGGAGACGAAGGAGACGGTGTAGGTGCCGGGCTTGAGCTCCACCGACGCCGTGCCGGAGGACACCTCCTCCGCGCTCACGGCGTGGGCGAAGGCCTCGGTGGGGGACGCAGGGCCGTCGTCGGATCCCTGGCCGTCGGCCCCGTCGCCCCCGGCGTCGGCCACGGGCTCCACCACGGCCACGAGCGGGCTGGACTGCTCCGTGTAGCCCTCGGCGCTCACCTCCAGGGCCACGGCCACGGGCCCCGCCGCCCCGTCGTCGGCGGCCTGGTCGGCCGCGGCGGGCGGCTCCCCCGGCACCGGCAGGGCGACGGGGGCGGCCGCCGCCCAGGCCCCGGCGCCGACCAGCAGGGCCGCGGCGGCGCAGCAGCCGGCGGCCAGGATGCGGTTGCGGACCTTGTTCGGCGACGCCGTCAGGGCCTCCCTCAGGCGACCCGGGACGGCCTTTATGGAGACGAGGACCCGTCTGGAGGCCTCGCGGAGCTCTTGCAGGGGCTGGTGGTCGGCCATAGAGAACTTCCCTTCGGTCGTGGCATACTGTTGAAAACAGTATAGCACGAACCAAGGGAAACAGCTGATAGAACCGGGAAAATAAGGAGACGGCAACGTTCGCGTTGAATCCTGGCTGCACACCCTCTGGCCGGAGGGGCACCCCCTCCCGTACCGCAGGGGCGCCCCGCGCCCGGGGTCGAGGCTCTGTGGGACACTGTCCGTCTCCGGCCACGGCCGTCGGCATCTGTTGTACAATGTGGGCACGCGACGGGAACGTCCGCCTTGGGAAGTGGGCGCCACCCGTGATTGTTGAGCTGAGAACCGGTAGCCTAGGCTACCGGTTCTCTTTTTTGTTGCGGATAGCGTCCTCGCGCACGAGGCGGCGAATCCTCACCACCATGTACACAACGCCAAGAGTGTAGTAGGCGCCCTGCAGGACATGCAGGGCGACGACAGACGTCTCGGCCATGGGCCCCACCTCCTTCCAGGAGGGCGGCGCCCACGACGGCCGTCCCCGCCGCGCACCGGCGATGTTAGCAAAAGGGCCGCCTTGCGTGTCCCGTTCGTCATCGACTTTTCCGCCGCCTTCGGCACCCCCCCAGCTAGACGCAGGTTCCGGGTTTCCACGCCGAATCCGCCCCTCCCCACCCATACGACACTTGGGTCGACCGAGCCCACCGCGGGCCGAAAGGGCCCACCCGTCACCCCATCTCGGGGGCCGCAGGAACGAAACCCCAGCTAGGACGCTCGGACCCCACCCGACGACCCGGCAGGGGTCCCTTGGGTCCGCCACCATGGGCCCTGTAGGGCAAGTCCCGGTCCCGCGACGGCGGGGCTCCCCTGCCGGGGCCCCGCGATGGAGGAGAGGAGGAAGCCGTGAGAGCTACCCGTGCCGGTCCTTGAGGCCGGTGAGCGAGCAGAGAGATCAACGGAAGAAAGGAGGCCCCATGGGCCTCGGTACCGAAACCAAACACAGGAAGGCCTCGCCCGGGGGCGGCCCCGGCCGCCGCCTCATGGCGGCCCTGATGTCCGTCGTCCTCGTGGCCTCCCAGGCCGTGGGGCTCCTGGCGCCCGCCGCCCCGGCCTTCGCGGCCACGGGCCAGCAGCAGATCCGGTGCAGGAGCGCCCTGCACTACGGGCCCTTCGGCGTCACCGGCGTCTTCGAGGCCCAGGGGGGCGGCGTCCTCCAGTGCTCCGACGCACACCTGCCGAGCCACGTCCGCGTGGGGGAGGGCTACAAGGCCCACGACACCACCGGCGACTGGGGCTGGTTCTTCCGCGACCCGGCCAACAACACCGAGTTGAACCGCAACCTCGTCCGCGCCATCATGTGGTGGGGCCCGGGCGGCCCGCGCTACGAGAGCGCCAGCTGGGGCTCCGACGGCGGCCTCTTCCCCTCGACGTCTGTCGTGAACCTCGGCGACATCTCCGAGTGGGACCGCGACTGGATGCTCATGCACATCCTCATGACCGACATGAGGAACGGCAACGGCGACGTGGCCTGCACGGGCCTCACCGATGCCCAGGTCGCCGCCGTCAAGCGCTACGTCATCGGCTTCGACCACCCCGCCTCCTACGACGGCGAGGTGGGCGGCTGGGCCACCCCCGAGCACTGGAGCGGCGGCCCCTACCCCGACTCCACCCGGGCCAAGCTCATCAAGTACTCCGCCCCCGGCGACACCACGTGGCTGCCCGCCGAGGACGAGTTCGCCGTCTACTTCGCCACCTCCCCGACCGACCCGTCGGGCAACCAGACCCTGGTGGGCTTCGAGTACAACCCGCGGGTGAGCGTCACCTTCACGAAGCTCTCCGCCGACGCCCGCATGACCGCGGGCAACAGCGAGTACGCCCTGGGCGGTGCCGAGTACGAGCTCACCCGCACCACCACGGGGGAGAAGACCAAGGTGGTCCTCGACGCCAACGGCCACGCGGACCTGAAGCTGGCCCCCAACGAGGTCTACACCTACCGCGAGACCAAGGCCCCCAAGGGCTACAAGCTCGACCCGGAGACCCACACCTTCCGCACGGGCAACTCCGCCTGCGAGGAGAAGGTGACGGACGACCCGGGACGTCTCTTCCTGCACATCCAGAAGAAGGACTCCGCCACCAAGGGGGACGCCCAGGCCGGCGCCACCCTGGAGGGGGCCGAGTTCGAGATCAGCTACCCCTACAACGGGACCACCCAGACCAAGCGGGCCACGACCAACGCTAACGGGAATCTGTCCTTCCGGGACATCCCCTTCGGCACCGTGACGGTGCGCGAGACCCGGGCCCCCAGGGGCTACAGGCTCGACCCCACGGTCCACACCTACCACGTCACCGCAGACTCCATGAACAACGCCGGCGTCGTCGAGCTCACCCCCGATGACGACTACCTCGAGGACGTCATCGCCTTCAACATGAAGCTCGTGAAGTACCTCGACACCGGCAACGAGGGCTCCGGCCTCCAGAACCCCGGCCGAAACATCTCCTTCGAGGTTGTCTCCAATACCACCGGCCAGGTGGTGGCGACCATGACCACCGACGACGAGGGCCGCGCCGAGCTCACGGACGGCTGGTACGGCTCCGGCACCCGCCCCGACACCGTCAAGGGCTGCCTGCCCTACGACGCCGCCGGCTACACCGTCCGCGAGGTTGCCTCCACGGTGCCCTCCGGGTTCTCCCCGGTCCAGCCCTGGCAGATCACGCCCGACCAGATGGTCGACGGGACGACCCTGTCCTACATCGTGGACAACGACCGCGTCGAGTCCCACGTCCAGATCGTCAAGACCGACGCCGAGAGCGGCCAGGTCGTGGCCCTGGCCGGCTTCGAGTTCCAGCTCTTCGACGCCGAGGGCAATCGGATCGAGAACGAGCTGTGGTACCCGAACCACACCGTCCTCGACACCTTCGTCACCGACGGCTCCGGCATGGTGACCCTGCCCGAGGGCCTGCAGCCCGGCACCTACACCATCCGCGAGGTCAAGGCCCAGGCCCCCTACCTCTTGAACGGCAAGGACCTCACCTTCGAGATCGCCGGCACCCACGAGACGGCCCCTGTGACCGTCGTGAGGTTCTCCGACGACCAGGCCAAGGGCCGCGCCTCCATCGAGAAGACCGACGCCGAGACCGGCGAGGCGCTTGCCGGCGCCACCTTCCACGTCTACGCCAAGAACGACGTGGTGTCCCCCGACGGCCGCGTCCAGGCCGCCGCGGGCCAGCTCATGACCATGGTCACCACCGACGCCGAGGGCCGCGCCGAGACCGGGCTCCTGCCTCTCGGCACGGGGTCCGCCACCTACAGCTTCGTCGAGACCCAGGCCCCCGACGGCTACGTCCTGGACGCCACCCCCCATGAGGTGACCCTTACCTACAAGGACGACAAGACGCCGGTGGTGACCGCCGGCACCGCCGCCGAGAACGCCCCGAACCACCTGGTCCTGTCCAAGGTCTCCGCGACCTCCGACAAGGACCTTTCCGGCGCCACCTTCGCCCTCTGGCCCAAGGACTCGGCCGACGCTGCCGAGGAGGGCGCCTCCCCGGTGCGCGTCGTGGCCCCTGACACCGAGGACCACGACATCCGCCTCGAGCCCGTCGACGCCTCGGCCCTGGTCCTGGCCGGCGACGTGGCCGACGGCGTCTCCGTCTCCCTCGTCTCCGAGGACGGCTCCCAGACCTACTCCCTCTCCGAGACCGGCACCCCCGTGGCCCCGGGCACCTACCGGGTGGCCCTCCAGTGCAACGGCAAGGAGGCCGAGGCCTCCGGCGAGACCTCCCTCGAGGTCTCTGCCGGCTCCGCCTACACCCTGAACGTCGCCGACGTCGACGGCGCCTGGGAGGTGGGCTGCACGGTGGCCGACCACGACGACTCCGTGGCCCTCTCTCGCGTCGAGGGCACGGAGGCCACCTGGGAGGCCCCCGAGGCCTTCGGCGGTTGGAACCTCGTGGTCGACGGCGAGACCGTGCCCGTGGCCGGCGCCGTCGCAGGCATCGCCGACGTCCGCCAGGGCGGCTGCACGCTCTTCCTCGGCCGCGCCGATGGTGTCGCCCTGCGCGTCGACCGCCTGCTCACCGACGGCTCCGGCACCCGCTTCGCCACCACCGGCGCCGACGGCCGGGCCACCTTCGACCGCCTCGGCACCAACGCCCGGGCCACCACCTACGAGTACGCCGAGGTGGCGGCTCCCGTGGGCTACGTGGTCGACCGCACCGTGAGCCCCGTGACGGCCGCCGAGGACGGCCGCGTCGAGGGCGACGGCGACTACCTCGTCACCGTGGCCGACGAGCCCACCAAGGTGGACGTCTCCAAGGTGGAGGTCACGGGCGGTCCCGAGGTTCCCGGGGCCACGCTCACCGTGACCGACTCTTCGGGCACGGCGGTGGACCGGTGGGTGTCCGGCGACGAGCCCCACCGCATCGAGGCTTTGGCCCCCGGTGAGTACACCCTCACCGAGACCATGACGCCCCGAGACCACGACATGGCCGCCGACGTGACCTTCACCGTCACCGAGGACGGCTCCGTGGTGCCCGTGGAGATGGTCGACGAGCCCATCGAGATCTCCGGTGAGCTCGACAAGCGCCAGCAGGTCGCCGACCCCGTGGCCGACGACGTCGTCGAGAACGGCGACGGCGAGAACAAGGCCGACGTCACCGAGAGCGAGGACGGCGTCTACACCTACACCCTCGACCACCGCTCCACGTCCAACACCTGGTGCGACGAGTACACCGTGGAGGACCCGCTCGAGGCCGTGGCGGCGGGCCTCGCCGAGCTCGACGCCATCCACACCGGCGTGGCCGGTGCCGATTTCGACGGCAAGGCGAACGTCTGGTACCGGACGAACCTCACCCCGGAGGACCACGTCGACCCCTCCGGGGCCAACCAGACCCTCTCCGACGGCCATGAGAACCCGTGGCTTGCCGCCGAGGAGAACGCCGGCCGCCTGGGCGACGACGGCCGCCGCCTCGACTACACCGGCTGGCGCCTCTGGAAGGCCGATGTGCCCACCTGCGTCGACACCGAGCTCAAGGTCGCAGACCTGGGGCTCGGCGAGGGCGAGCGCGTGACCGGAATCCGCCTGGAGTACGGCCGCGTGGAGGCCGGCTTCACGAGCCGCCCGGACGAGTCCACCTGGACCCGCGAGGACCTCAAGGACGACCACGACGACATCACCCAGGTCCTTCCCGGCGGTCCCTTCGTGTGCCCCTTCGAGGGCCACACCGGCCACGGCGACGGCTCGGGGAGCGCCTACGGCCCCATCCAGGTGACCATGAGGGTCAACGGCTCCTACATCCCCGAGACCGCCCTCGAGAACAGCGCCAACGTCTTCCTGGCCAGGAACGGCGGCGACGCCGACGGCCTCGAGGACTCCGACGAGGACAGGGTCGTCCAGACCCCCAAGGTCGCCGACATCGAGATCTCCGGCCGCCTCGACAAGCGCCAGCAGATCGCCGACCCGGTGGCCGAGGGCGTCGTTGAGAACGGCGACGGGGCCAACCGCGCGGCCGTCACGGTCTCCGACAGCGGTGAGTTCGACTACACGCTGGACTTCCAGAACACGAGCACCACCTGGGTCGACGAGTTCACCGTCACCGACGAGCTCACCTGCGTCACCGACGGCCTCGCCAACCTCAAGTCCGTGACCACGCCCCAGGCGTGGCAGGACCACGACGGCCTGCTCAACGTCTGGTACGCCACGGACATGACCGACCGCGACTTCGTGGAGGAGTCCGGCCCGAACGCCACCATGGACGACGCTTACGACAACGACGGCAAGGAGCGCCGCCAGAACTACACCGGCTGGCACCTCTGGAAGGCCGGCATCCCGGCCGCCGACGCCGACACCCTGGAGGTCTCCGACCTGAAGCTCGCCGAGGGTGAGCACGTCACGGCCGTGCGCTTCGAGTACGGCCGTGTGGAGGCGGGCTTCACCACCCGCCCTGACGGCTCCGCCCTCTGGCAGAGCGACTCTCTCAAGGCCCCCCACGACGACTTCGAGGGCGACCCCGAGAGCCAGGGCACCTTCGAGGGGGCCGACGGGACGACCCGCCAGTACATGCCCGCCGTGCTCACCTGCGAGGTGACCGACGCCTACGTGCCCGGCGCCGACCTCAAGAACGAGGCCGACCTCTACGTCGCCCGCACGGCCTACGGCCGCCTCATGGAGGATGACGACGAGGACTCCGTGGTGCAGACCCCGCGCGACCAGGGCAAGCCCGTCGAGGTGGCTGCCGCCGAGCACGCCGCCCGCACCATGCTCCAGACCGGCGCCGGCCCTATGCTGGCCATCATGTCCGGCATCGCCTCCGGCGGTGCGGTCTGGTACATCTCCCGTAAGATGCGCCTCTAGGGGCCCATCGGACAGGAGCGTTCCAGAGCCCCTTCCCGGGTCGTCCGGGGAGGGGCTCTTTTGCAGGCAAAAAAAGACCCTCCCTTGGGGGACGGCTCGAAACCGTTCCTCAAGGGAGGGTGTGTCGTCAGATTCGGCTAACCCAGCTCGAACCCGTCGTCTCGGGCCCTTGACGGGGGCTCCGGCGGGGGAGGGGTGTGCCGCATCCCGCGGCGGGGTCCCCGCGGACGCTCCGTCGGGACCGTCCCCGCGGTCTTGGTGCGGGCCTTGGGGTATTTTACGAGGTCAGTGGCCCTGTGGATCCTCTCCTTGAGCCCGGCGTCTCTCTCCAGCACCCTTCGCAGGCACTCCGCGGCGGACATCCCCACGGTGCCCTCGGGGATGCCGCAGATCATGCAGGACCCGTCCGGGCCCCTCCTGACGGCGGTGAACTGGGTCGCGGTGATCCGGCCGTGGTCGATCCTCGTCGCGACGCTCACCTCCGGGAGCGCCCGGTCGGACACCGGTATCAGGGCCTGCACGGTGTTCCCGGTGCTGACCACGGGGATGTCCTCGCCGAGGTATGCGGAGGCCCTCATGGCCCCCTTCTTCAGGGCCTCGGCCGGGGCCGTGGCGGGGGCCATGAAAGCGGCGGATCCGAGGAGCGCCCTCTCGAGGTCCACGGGGGCCGCGGGGTCTTCCATGGAGAAGGTCGGGTAGGCGGTCATGATGAAGAATCCGTACCTCATGGACGGGTCCTTGGCGAGGACCACCTTGAACCGGTCGCTCTTACGGGCCACGAGACCGTAGCCGTCCCACAGGATGGAGAGCCCGCATCCTTGCTGGTCCACCTGGTATTCGTGACGGTCGCGTCCCCGTGTGCTGAAGGCGGCCCTTATGTGGTCCCAGTTGAGTTTGAGCGAGTTTCTCACCAGCAACGGGACGTCCATGGAGGGGGCGAACGACGATGCCTTCTTGCACCCGGGCTCGGCGCAGATCCTGTCGATGAGCGACGACGGGTCCTTGCCGACATGCCTTGAGATATGGGACACCCTCGGGCGGAGAAAGTCTCTCAGGTAGCCTCTCGGGTCGAACGCGCCGAAGCTGTCGGCCGGCATGGCCACGGCTCAGTCCTCGTGGGCGGAGGGGGAGGCCTGCCACTCCTCATCCGTATAGCTGCGTGGGGCGTAGACCGTCCGGTCCCACTTCTCGACATCGGGGCTGGACAGGACCGCATCTGCGAGCCTGCGGACGCAGTCTTTGGGTGCCACCGTCGCGACGACGGCCGGCCTTTCGTCCTTGGCCCAGACAGGGAGGTTCATGGAGGCAAGGGCCTCCGTACCCCGCTCGAAGGTGCCGTCCCTTCTCAGGCTGAGGGAGATGGCGTATTCCACCTCGGTGTGGGCACCCGCACCGTTAAGGCTGTTGGCCACGATTTTCGCACAGTGCTCCGGGAAGAAGAAGCGCCAGGGCCTCTCCTCGAGACGCGCCGGCCTCGCGACCTCGATCGCAGGCGGGTCCATGATTCCGTAACCCGCGAGCTGTTCCTCGTGGGCCCTCACGGCTGCCTCGAACTCCTCCAGGGGCATCATCGGGAAAACCGGTTCTTGATCGGCCATGGGAAACCTCCTTATCAGGTACCTTAATTGTCTCACAGAACGAGGGGAAGGTCCCGGAGGGCCTTCCCCTCACCCGGTCGGGCAATGCGCCCTACTCGTCGGTTTCCGGATTCCTGTCGATGCCCCAGTCGATGCAGTGGGGGTAGGTCTCCAGCAGGTACGGGATGAGGTCGGTGGCGTTCTCGAAGGCCGCCACCGCAACGGCCCTCCAGGTCAAGGCCTTGGGGTCGAGGTCCCCCTCATCCTCGAGGAGCTCGATCAGGCCGCGCACGCCGATGTCCAGAGGGTCCAGGGCGTCCGTCCCGTACATCATGCCGACGAAGGCCCTTCCTGCGGCGGCCTCGATCTCGTCGTAGGCCCACCGGTGGACGGCGGGGACCTCCCTGGCCTCGTCCCACCACGTGAGGTAGGTCTGCCCGTCCATCTTCTTCTCGGTCTTGTCCATGGTCTCCTCCAAAACACATCGTGGTTCGCCCTTTAATGGGTCGTTCTAACGGTTTCCCTTATCGCCGTCGTCGCTGTTGCATGCCCTCCGCACGGATCCGAGGGGCGCTTCTCCCACCTCCTCGGCCATTGGCTCCCTCACGCACCCCACGGCTACCAGGTGCCTGCGGGCCCGGGTCAGGGCCACGTAGTCGCACCGGAGGTCCGCCTCGTCGGTGTCTAGGGCGTTGAGGGGTACCGCCACGCAGTCGTACTCGAGGCCCTTGGCCCCGTGGACCGTGGTGCAGACCACCGTGGGGCCCTCCTCGACGGAAGGGTTCCCGTCGGTCTCGTCCGACAGCGACGACTCGAAGAAGGCGATCGAGCGGGTGAGCCCCCGCATGTCGGAGACCCCCTGGGACATCGCCCAGGAGGCCCAGGCGGACACCTGGGACGCCGTGGCCCGGTCCTCCCCGCAGCCGAGGTCGCCCAGGTGGCCGATCACATGGCGCTCGACCATGGGGACCAGCCCCGGGCCCTCCATGAGGGAGACGACGTCGCCGAACTGCGCCAGGTAGCGCGACAGCACCGTGGCGGGGGCCTTCTGGGGGCTCCCCGGGCGCACCACCCGGGCCCACGGCCAAGCCTCCCGGGCGGCCTCGGCGAGCTCGTCCGCATGGGCGTTGGTCTTGGCGAGGAGCCCCACGGAGCCGTCGGCGGCCAGGGTCTGCGTGGCCTTCTCCCAAGCCGCCCTGACGACCTGCCCGGCGACGTCCTTGCGCAGGGGGTGCACCCGGCGGTGCCGGTAGTCCACCCACGAGCACGACCCGGTGTCGGTCCCCTCCGGGCAGCGCAGCACGATCCTCGAGTCCCGGTTGGACTCCATGACGCCCAGCAGGGCGTTGGCGCAGCGCAGCACCTCGGGGGAGGACCGGAAGTTGGTTGACAGCGTGAGGGTCTCGAAGACACCGGAGGACGCGAGGGCCAAAAGCGTGTCGGGGGAGGCGTCGCGGAACTCGTAGAGGCTCTGGCAGGCGTCTCCGACGATGAACAGGGATGCCCCGTAGGCGGTGCAGAACGAGAGGACGAGCAGGAGGTCGACGGCGGAGTTGTCCTGGGCCTCGTCCACGATCACGTGGGAGATGCCGCCGGATCCCGTCCGCCCGTTCATGGCGAGCACGACGGCGGCCTGCATCACGAGGTCCGCGATGCCCACCTCCTCGAGGGCGCCGAGGATCCCGTCGGGGTCGCCCGTGACCTCCTCCACGCAGGACAGCGCCGCCCCGCGGCGCCCTAGGGTGCCCTGGCGGACGATGTCGGCGCAGCGGGTGAGCCGGGGGTCTGCCTGGGTGATGTTGGCGAAGGTCTCGGCGGGGGCCAGGGCGACACCCGGGGCCACGCCCTCGAACCGCTCCTTGGTCCACGACGCGACCGTCTGGGACTGCACCCCGGGGTGGAGCTCCCTCAGGTGGTCTGCCGCGGCGTTGGTGAACGACAGGCACAGCACCGAGGCCGCCTCCACGCCGGCGGCGGAAAGGGCGTCGAGGCGCATGTCCACCACGGAACTCTTGCCGCATCCGGCCCCGGCGACCACGAGGGTGGCAGGCCCGGAGGCCTGGGCGCAGCGGAGCTGCTCTTCGGTGGGTGTCCAAGGCCTCTCCGGCACGGGGAGGGCCACGGTGCCCATGGACCCCCTCGCGGCGGCGAAGGCGTCGAGGGCCTCCCTCACGCGCGGTGGTAGGGCCCCGTCCGGGCCGTGTCGCTGATCGATGTGCATAGGGGTCTCCTTAGGGTCGGGCCACCCCGTGGTCGGGGCTTCCGCCTTGAGCTGAAACCATTTTCGTCTCTTTGACCGACACAGGTATAGAAAAGGTGCCAATAACTGTAAAACCGCAGTAGAACATGAGTAAACTGAGGTACGAAAGATATGGACTCGAACCCGAAAGTGGGGTCTGCCATGACAGGTGCGGGGCACGTCTGCACGGCCATCTGCGCGGGGGCGGCGGCCTTGACGCTCATGGGTCAGGACCCCATGTCTCCCCCCGGCGCCCTGGCGGTCGCCCTGACCGTCGCAGGCTCGCTCCTTCCCGACGTGGACACCGAGACGTCGGTGGCCGGTCGCTGCCTCAGGCCGGTGTCTTTCACCCTCGCCGCCTTGGGGGTTGCCCACAGGACCCTTACCCACTCCCTCATGGCGGCACTCTCGGTCGGGGCGGCTTGCTGGTGGCTCTCCTCAAGCGGCCTCGGTGCATACCCCTGGTGGTTCCTCGGCGGGTTTCTCCTGCACCTCTTCCTGGACTCGCTGTCCAGCCAGGGGGTGCTCTGGCTCTGGCCCGCACAGCGGTTCTTGGGGTCGGGCCCGTACCGCTACAAGAGGGGCCACCACGGCGTCTACCGCGTGGGGAGCGCCGGGGAGGCCCTCATGGTGGTCCTGTTCTGCGGGGTCTGCGTGATCCTTCCCGCGGTCTGCCGCTAGGCCCTAGAGAATCCCCTGCGCGGCCCTCTGGGCCAGCCAGGAGAACCAGGGCAGCCCTTGGCGGATACCCTTCTTGACCTCGCGCTCATAGGCGTCGGGGAAGGTCCTGCGGGCGCACTCCGCTGCGATCTCCTCTGCCTGGGACCTGCCGAGGCCGCCGTACTCCCGGGACTCGCGGATGCGGTGCAGCAGCCAGCGCATCCGGGTCCACTCGTAGGTGGACCGGTCGTCGCCGAAGTCGGCGGGGGAGCGCCCGTACTCGAGTCTCTCGAGGTAGGCCATGAGGGTGGCCTCGTCGCCCTCGTAAGAGTTGCGGGCGGGCCTCCTGGCACAGGCCAGCTCTGCAGCGTCCCTGGCGGCCGTCGAGGAGGAGCCCCCGAGGGCCGTCGGGCAGCCCTCGTACAGCTCCCGAAGGGAGGTGAGGTCGTATCCCGGGTCCCTGGCCAGGGCCTTTCCGGTGAACGTCACCCAGTGGCGCTGGAGGAACTCGAACCAGTTGTTCTCCGAGCGGAGGCGCTCGGCATCCTCCACGAAGGACCCGCCGAGGTCGTCGGTGAGGAAGAGCAGGTGGAGGCCCTTGCCGGAGACCGAGATCTCCCCGTAGGCCCAGGGTGCGTCGAGGAGGCGCTCCCGCAGGTCCTCGGGGCAGTCCGGCTCGATGTCTGCGACCACGATGCCCGCCTCGCGAGAATCGAGGTAGAAGCCATAGGAGGTGCCGTCGGGCACCAGGTCGAGGAGGCGGGGGAGGTCCACGCAGTCGGTCTCGTCGCGGTGCCGGTTGCCCCGGAGTCGGTCGGTCCCCCAGGAGTCCATGGCCACGGGCACCTTGGGGTTGCCCGGCATGGTGGCGGCCCAGCGGTGGAGGGGGGAGATCAGGGGCCAGGCGGCGCTGGCGCGGAGCACTTCGAGGGCCATGGGGACTCCTTGTCTCAGGTAAAGGGATGGCCCGCCCGGTAGGGCGGGCCATGGGGCTCTCCGTTCGGTTAGGGCTGGACCATGGGGCCGCCGAGGCCCACGGTGGCCCGGAGGGCGTCGGGGACCGCCGCGGGGACGACCTGGGCGGCGGGTGCGGCCTGGGTCTGCTGGGCCTGGTTGATGACGGCCTCGAGCTCGGCCATGCGGGCCATGTCGCTGGCACTCATCGGCAGGCGGGACTGCTGGCGCCCCACCAGGGCGCCGTACTCGGCGAAGACCTGCTGGATGTCCACGACCTGCGGGGAGGGGGAGGGCTGCTGGGCCATCGGGGGCACCGCGACCGGCTGGGGGGCCGCCACCTGCGGCTGCGCCGCCTGGGCCATCGCCTCGGCGGGGGTCGGCGGGAACTCGATGTCGTGGTCCTCGATGACGTAGGCCTGCTGGGGTGCCGGCTCGAACATCGGCTGGGGCTGGGGCTGCGCCGGGGCCGCGGCGGGCTGGGCGGCCACGACCGTGTTGGTGAGGTTGATGCCCCAGGCGGACAGGTCGATGGGGCCGTTGTTGCCGCTGCCCCAATAGCGCACGCCCTCGGGCAGGACCACCATGTCGGGCCTCATGTACTTCTCGCCGTTCTTGTTGGTGTGGCACCCGACGGCGACCATGACCGGGAGGTTGTTGGCGAGGTTGCCGACCAGCTCCACGTTGTCGTAGCCGGTGCCTGCGGCGTTGGGCTGGCAGACGGGGATCCGGTCGTAGAGGCGCTCGTTGGGGCCGAGCTCGCTCACGTCGACTTTGTAGTCCTTGTTGGCGGCACGGGGCTCCAGGCGCAGGTGCCTGTGGCCGTCCTTGCTCTGGTAGATCTTCTCGGCGACGTAGGCCTCGAGGGGGGTGAGGCCTGCGGGGTTCTGGGCCATGATCTCGGGGTCCATGACATCGACCACGTAGGTGGGGTAGTCCTTCGCATAGCGGTTGTACATGCGGGTCTTTTCGAGGGCCTCGCCGTGGAGAGGCTCGTAGAGGCGGGAGTACGCCAGGGTGCCGCGGACCATGGCGCAGTCGCCGACGGAGGCGTTCAGCAGGTTCTGGGAGGCGCTGGGCATAAGGGGGTTCCTTTCCGCTCGTTCTTGCACTTCTTCTTCAAAACTCCAACCGGACGGCCGTCATCGGCCGTCCTTTTCACCCATCCCTCGACCTCCTGCCGAGGACGTCTCTCGCCACGTCCCGGAGCACCGAGTCCTGGACCTCGCGTTTGCCCGCGAGGGCTCCGGCGACCCTCTGGTCGACGGTGTCGGCGCACAGGATCCGGTGGATGATCACGGGGTGGCGCTGGCCCTGGCGGGCGAGGCGGGCGTTGGCCTGCATGTAGACCTCCAGGGCCCAGGGCAGCGTGTACCAGACCATGGTGTGGCCGCCCTCCTGGAAGTTGAGCCCGTGGCCGGCGCTCTGGGGCTGGATCAGGAGGCGCCCGATCTCACCCCGGTTCCACCGGGAGAGCATGGCCGCGGTGCCGTCGAAGACCTCCACGGCCGTGTCCTTGCGGGTGCCGTCCCCCGCCACCCCGAAGCGCCGGCAGATCATGTCCAGGTCGCTCCTGAAGTGGTAGCAGACGAGCACGGGGGCGGTGCTCGCCTCGAAGACCTGTCCCAGGGCGTCGAGCTTCCTCTCGTGGATGGGGACGTACTCGCGGCCGTCCCCCAGGTAGAGGGCCCCCGAGGCCATCTGGCGGAGCTTGTTGGAGAGCACCGTCTTGGAGACCACGTCTACCTCCACGGGCCTGCCCTGGCCGTCGACGCCGAGGGTGAGGGTCCAGTTGTAGAAGAGGTCGTCGTAGAGGTCGCGCTCCTTGGCGTCCATGGCCACGGTGATGTCGTTCACGGTCACCTCGGGGAGGCTGATGTTGGGGTTGGCGACCGACACGCAGGTGTCGGCGATGCGGGCCATGACGGCCCCGTGAGCCCCGGGCAGCGGGTCCCAGAACCGGATCTTCTTCTTGCCCCGGCCCGGGTCGTAGTCGTGGGGTGCGAAGAACGTCGTCAGGAAGGTGTCCTCCGAGGTGCCCAGGGACCTTCCCCCATCCAGGAGGTAGAGCTCGGGCCAGAGGTCCGTGAGGCCCTGGGGCGAGGGCGTCCCCGTGAGGCCCACGATCTTGGCCACTTGGGGACGGACCCTGGCCATGGCGCCGAAGAGCTTGCTGGAGCTGCTCTTGAAGGCCTGGAGCTCGTCCAAGATGACCACGGGGAAGGGCCAGGTGCCTATGAAGGGGCACGCGGGGTCGTCCATGACGTGGGCCACGACCGACGCCAGGCGCTCCTTGTTGAGGAAGCACAGGGTGGAGGGCTCCGCCGCCAGCCCGTCCACGAGCTCCAGGGTCTTCTTCCCGGGAAGCGTCCTGCCCCGCCCGTCCACCACGAGGCTCAGGGTGCGGAAGGGGTAGCCCCACTTCTCCACCTCGGCCGGCCACGTGGTCGCGGCCACGGTCTTCGGGGCCACCACGAGGGTGTGGCAGGCCGGGTTCATCTCGTAGAGGGCCTGGAGGCAGGTGAGGGTCTTGCCGAACCCCATATCTAGGAATAAACCAACTCCTGATTTATGCAGGATGAGGTCCTTGGAATACTCCTGGTAGTCGTGGAGCCTCACATTCGGCACCGGATCACCCCCCCCCTTCCGACCCTGTCGTCCGTGTCCTTTCGTGGACCCTCCGTGCCGCGCCTCACGGCGCGGCCGCTGGCCCTGTCTGCCCGATGGCTTCCACGGCATCCTCGACAGCGGCGAGGCGCCATCCGTCGGGCCCCTCCACGAGGAACGCCGGCACGTCGGTCACGGCGAACCTCTCGCAGAGGGCATCGCCGACGGCTCCTGCGGAGGAGACCCAGCGGACGGACCCGGCGGGAAAGATCGGGAAGACGGCCTCGCAGTCCGGACAGCCCGCCCGAAAGACGCCCACGGGGCGACGGTCGGGGCCTTCCAGGAGGTCCGTCGCGGCGGAGGCGTCTTTGAGGAACCCCTCGTCGACGGGGCATGAAATCACTGCGTCGAGAAGCCCGGCGGGGGAGAGCCGGCAGAGTTCTGCGGTGGACACCCCGTGGGATGCCGCCAGGACCGCCGTCAGGGCCGTCGCGAAGACCGCTGCCCAGAGGGCCGTCAGGACCGCATTCCGGACCCTCTGCCGGAAGGCCCCTCCAAGGACCGCTGTCAGGGCCGCCAGGGCGGCTGCCAGGACGGCCCCCATCAGGCCCTCCCGGGGCGGTCTCGGAGGTCGCCCTTGATGGAATCCACCGACAGGGCGTCCAGGCGGATGCGCCTTCTCCGGACCTCTTCGGGGTCCGTGGCGAACATCCCGAGGCACTCCTTGCGGTCCCTCCAGGGCCATTCGTGGCTGTGGAGCACGACTTCGTGGTCGACGTTGATGAAGTAGTGGATGCAGCGCAGGAACCGGTTGGGCCCGCATTTGACTCTGTGCTGGGTGACCCTCATGGCCACGGCGAGGTTCGCCCCCGGAGCGAAGCAACGGCCGAGGGTGTTGAGGACCTGGGCTATGGATGCCTCCCGATCGGCGCTCCAAGGGTCGCACCCGGCGATCCTCACGTCGATCATGGTCGGTGAGCAGCCGATCGTCTCGAGGCCGACGGTCTTGAGCATGCACTGGGTGGCGATGACCCCGCGGTCGGTGCAACCGGCTGCCAGGGGCAGGTGGCTGCAGACGACCAGAGGGGCGCCGTAGGACACGTCCATGTCTATGGCCGCAGACCTTCCAGAAGTGGCCATGGTATACCCCCTTCGTGGGATGGGATGGGATGGGAACGGGCCGCATCCCGTGGACGTAAGAGCATGTCATTACAGTTGAACGGCAACCGCTTGCGTTGAACGGGCGATGATGGGCCCTGGCTTTCGGTGCGAAGGGCCAGAAACAGTCCCTCACCCTCTTGAAAAGTCTTTGGACTTCATTCAAGATTACCTTAGGTTCCATAAAGGAACAGCCTCTATCTTGTATGACCTTGGAGGTAGGTTGATCACCGACAGAAACTTGCGCGCCTTCAGTATCGCGGTGGCCATGGGCAACGAGAAGGAGGCTCTCTACCTCTGCCAGGCCGTGAGCGAGCTCGGGATGCCCGTGGAGCCCTTTTACGTCCATGGGGACCGCGAGCTTGTCGAATGCTGCGACCGTGGCGTCGCGGACATGATTCTCATCGGTGACGACTTCGGCTCCACCAAGGGCCGGTTCACCGCGCACCTCCGCGCGCTCCACCGCCTTAAGGACCCCGCCCCGGCCGCCGTCGTCTGCCACTCCAAGGACTCCTATTGCGCGGCCGCCGAGGCCAGGGCCGAGGACGCGATGCCCGCGTCCTTCGACGGCGCCCGCCTGCGCTCCACCGTGGAGCGTCTCATGGCCATGGTCCCCGAGTCGTCCCGCGTGATCGAGATGATCGACTGCCTCGAGATCGACGACGGTGCCGAGGTCCATTACGCCCGCTATTCGGACATCTCCGTGGTCCGCTGGAGCTCGAAATCGCGCAACAAGGTGGAGGTCTACACCATGGATGGCCCCTTCCTGTGGTCGCGCACCATGGAAGAGGCGAGGAGGGAGCTCCACCCGAAGGGCTTCGTCATGGTCAGCCGGAACGCCGTGGTGAACCTCGAGGCCGTCCTCGAGGTGATGCCGGAGAACAGCCGCAGGATCAAGCTCAAGATGCCCTTCATGTCTGAGCCCGTCACGGTCTCCAAGTCGCTGTCCAAGGAGGTGGCCGAGGCCCTGGCCCTCACCGGGCGTTTCAAGGCGGAGGACTTCTCCGGTGGCGGCAACATGGGCGTCTTCAGCGCCGGCGTCATGGCCGACTTCCTGCAGAAGGCCATGGCGCTCGTCAAAGGCGGCGACAGCGGCCAGGGCACCCTGCCCGGGAACCTCCTGGGGGCCTTCTAGGGCCGCATTCCTCCGAGGCGCGCTGTCGTCGCCGAGCCCCAAGTCGCGTCCCTTTGGACGCACGCCTTTTCCATGGGGCCGATCGCACGGCCCGAGGTGGACCCACCCCTGTGCCGGGGGAGGCCGTGGATAACCTCTACTTTACATAATCCACATTATCAGAGATTCCCCCTCGGCATTGAGCCGCAGGTCGGAGCTCTGCGTGTGCCCCCATGCTATCGGTCGTCGACCGAGGGGTGTCGCCCGAGGTCGATACCGTGAAGATTCCCATGGTCCGTCCCGTCGCGTGCAACATCTTTCGCTGACGAGGTATGTATCGACCAATATCGTATCGTTTGAACCGGTGCCCGCCTTCGGTCGGGGTTGTGCCCACAGCCAAATGCAGTCGTTTTGTGAAGGGCCCTACGGGCGGACGATGCTGTAGAAAACATGGGTTCGCCTATAATCTATATGTTGGCCTGTAGACTTCCTCATAGGTCCCTGAAAGGAACGACTGATGCCTCTCGAGAAAACGACGACATCCGACGGCCGGTACGAGGTCGCCGCCTGGGCCCTGAACCCTGTGTCGGAGGATGGCAACGGTGTCTGGAAGACGAGGTGGCTCATCACCGACACCTACACGGGGGATTCGATGAAGGAGACGAGGACCCTCGTCGCCGACTCCAGGGAGGCCGCCGAGGAGAAGCGCGACCGGATGCGCTGGGACATCGTCGAGGCCCTCGAGGGCGGTTACTTCGACTCGGCGGAGTCCGGCATCCTGGGGTATCTCGGCAAGGTCCTGGAGGGGCCGTTCGACAGCGCCGAGGATATGGCCCGGACCGAGGAGGCCTCCAAGATCCTTGTCTCACTCCTCCTCGGCACCGACCTCGGCAGGACCCCTTGGCGCATCTGGACCGACACCATGGCCCGCAAGGTCAGGGCCATGATCAGGGACGCCGGTGCGGAGAAGGCCGTGGAGAGACGGGCCAAGGAGCTTCTGACCGCCGTCCTCGAGCGCTCGAGGACCTATGTGCAGAGTCTGTCTCACTCGGCCCCCGGGGCGGTCTCCAGGGTCGTCTCGACCTTGGACGGTGTGACGATGGTCATGATGGCCGTCGACAGGGACGCCTTGAGGCACCCCCGTCGGGCGGCCTACGCCTGGATCAGCCTCCTCACCGGATTCCAGTACCTGAGGATCGTCGCCCTGAGGCGCTGCGACCTGGACTTCGACACCCGCACCATCACCTCGCGCCTCAAGGCCTCCCCCCTGGGGTCCGGCTTCGCGCCCCACTACGAGGTCGAGGACGCCCCCGTCATGGTCAACCAATGGCCGGAGTCTCTGGACCCCGTTATGGTCTGGGCCGCCGCGGCCTGCGAGGACCCGAGTCCGGACGCGTTCCTGTTCCCCAACGACCGGACCGGGTTCGACGCGACCTCCTATGTAAGTCGCTGGATCAGGGGCCTCGAGATGTCCGTGCTCGGCGAGGACGCGGTCGAGGAGATAGCCAACTCCAAGCGGAGCCCCTTGGCCCTCCAGCGCAAGGTCTACGGCACGACCATGACCCGGGCCGGGTTCACCCCCTCCAAGGTCACCTCGACCGTTGGGTTCATCCGCGGCATCGGCGCCGCCGCTCCCGGTGGGACTGAGGGTATGACCATGGCCGAGGTGGCCCAGCGGGACCTCCCGGCACCGGACCGGGAGGTGTGGGGGTCGCTTATCGCGAAGGAGATCGAGGACTGACCCTCTCAGAGGGAGCGGAATGCGTCGACCAGGGACCGGGCGTCGTCGTCCAGCAGGAGCACCTCCCCCGAGACCTGGGCGCAGGATCTGCCGCGGAACCTGTTGACGGCGCACTCCCCCACGACGGCCACGGTCTGGCCCTCCCGGACCCCGGAGGCCTGCTCGGCCCCCCGCCAGAGGATCGCCTGGGTCCCGTCGGAGAGGGCCCATTTTGCGTGCTCCTTCTCGGAGCCCATTAAGGACAGCCTCTCGGTGCCGTCGACGGTGAAGACGACGGCCGCCACGGGGCGCTCGAAGCCGGGCCCGAACGGGGCCATCCTCCGGCACGCCGTGACGAGGTCGTCCACGTGCCAGAGCACGTCGCTTCCTGGCACGTAGGGGGAGATGCCGTCGTCGCCGGGGGCGATCAGGACGTCGATGGCGCAGAACGGGTCGTCGTCGCGCTCCGCCTCGACCTCCTCGGCGATTGCCGCCACCACGCGCCAGGCGTCGTCGAGGCGCCCCGGCTCCATGGAGACGCCGAAGGCGGGGCCGTGACCCTGGGCGAGGATGCTCTGGGCAACGAGGCGGCTTCTCAGGTCGCGGCCCCCGGGGGCACGACCGGACCCCGAGAGGGTCCCGTCCTGCCGCTCGATCAGGACGAGGCAGGGGCTTCCCGACTCCCCCATCAGCTTGTTGGCCACAAGGCCCACGAAGCTCCCCTCGCAGGCGCCCTCCCTGTCCACGTAGACGAGGGGCGCCATGGGCTGGTCCTGGGCGACGAGTGCCTCCATGGCGGCGGCGACCCGCTCCTTGCGCTCCTCGTTCATGGCCGCGATGCGCGCCGCCGCCTCGGCCCTCCCCTCGGCGTCCCCGGCCCAGACGAGGTCCCGGATGGAGGCGAGGTCGTTGCCCGTGCGGCGCATGGAGTTGAGCATCGGGGACAGCACCATGTCTATGTCGGTCTCCGAGAAGTCCTGGGGCGCCTTCGGGTAGCGCCGGGGGCTTCCGTCGGCCTCTAGCTGGGTCACATGGAGGAGAAGGGTCCTGAGCCCGAGCATGACGCGGCCCCAGAGCCCGCCGTCGTCGAGGTCCGCGTCCTCGGACATAAGCAGGAACTTGCAGAGGGCCACGGCGTCCCGGCTGTCGGCCCTGGACGGTCCGGAGCAGGGCATGACGTCCCCCCTGGCCCCGATGCCGGCGATCTTCCTCGAGAGCCGCACCTTCCGGCGCACGCCGTCGGTCACACAGAGGTCGTCGGCGACCCTGCCCATGAGGTCGGCCGCCACGTGGGCGCCGCATACGGTGTAGGGGTAGGGGTCCTCCGGGAGCGACGGGTCCGCCCAAGCGGTGGCGGGTCGGTCCGGGGAGTCCTTCTGGTGGTGGTCGGTCACCACGGTCATGATCCCAAGGCGTCCGGCCTCCTTGACGGCCTCGTCCGCGGAGATCCCCACGTCGGCGGTGAGCAGGACGCGGATGCCGGGGTGGGCCTCCTTCATGGCCCGCACGTCCTGCGGCCTGAGGCCGTAGCCCGCCGAGGGGTCGGCGAACCAGGGGACGAAGTCGGCCCCCATGGCCGCGAGCGAGGAGCAGATGACGAGCAGCGACGAGATGCCGTCGGTGTCGAAGTCGCAGAAGACCCCGATCTCGGACCTGGTCCGGACGGCGGACGCGATCAGGGCGGAGCACCGGTCGAGCCCGGCTATCATGCGGCTGCCGTCCACGGCGTCGAGACGGGACAGGAAGTCCCGGTCGTAGCCGCGGCGCAGTATGAACGACTTGACGAGGGCGTTGTCCATGGCCATGGGGCATCAGCTCTTTTCTGTAGTTGTCTTGTCCGGACGTCGTGGCCGCCCGAGGTGCCCGAGGAGCGAGGGGCCGCGCCAGAGGACGACGTTGGCGAGGCAGAGGGCCACGGCCGACGCCGCGGGGGGCGGCGGTGCGGTGACCACGGGGCCGAGCGCCACGGTGGCGGCCCAGGCGACAAAGCAGCCGAAGGCCCCGTAGGGCATCCGATAGGCGGCGAGGGCCGCCATGGCAGCCACGCAGCGGACCGCCGTGGGCGGGTCGATGCGGCCCCCGGCCCACAGGGTGACCGCGCAGGCGGCGAGGCCGGCCACCGCCGCCTTGCCACGGGTCCCCCGCAGCAGGAGGGCGGGCAGGGGCCCGAGGATCCCGAAGGAGACCAGGGCTCCCAGGGCGAGGGATCCCACGGCGGCCGAGGGGCCTGGGCCGAAGGGGTCCGTCGGTGCGGCGGCGGTCAGGGCGCATACCGCCACGGCGGTCCAGGTCGCGGCCCTGAGGGGCGACACCTTCGTGGCCATGGACAGCTGCACGACGGAGAGGGACACCGCCCTCCGGTCCTGCCAGCACAGGATGCAGGCGGTGAGGACGAGGGCGAGGCAGAAGGTCGTCTGATAGGTCAACGGGACTCCTCAGGGCTATGGGTGCGCGACGGGTGCAGGGCCGTCGCGAGGAACAGGGCGGTCAGGGAGACGGAGAGCAGCGGTGCGGCGACAGAGACCGCGTCTGCCACGGGGGCGGGGACGGGGATGCTGGCCTCGGCCCAGAGCCATGCTCCCCCGTTGAAAAGGACGTGGCATAGGATGGCCCAGGCCAGTCCCCTCACCTCCCGTAGCGAAGCGAGGGAGGCTCCCGCCGCTACGAGCCAAAGAAGGTCGTCGGGCCTGCCGTGGCAGAGGGCGAACAGGCCCGCGGAGATCGCCACGGCCGCCGGCCTCCCGAAGCGCCCGTCGCAGTAGGGCTGGATGGCCCCCCGGAAGAGGAGCTCCTCCGCCACCGGTGCCGCGAACACGGCGGAAAGGGCCGCGAGCGCCCCGACCGGGGAGGCGTCCCCTGTCACCGAGGCGTCCGCCTGGGCGCCGGCCCAGGCGAGGGCGAGGGCCGCGGCAGGCAGCGCGGGGGACGGCTCGCCCTTCGACGGGGGGCGCCTCCCGGCCCGGTGTCCGACGACCCAGGGGAGGCATACCGCGGCGAGGAGCACCCTCGCCAGGAGGTTCACGACCTCGGGGCGTCCATCCCCTACGACAGTCCCGGCGACGAGGGCGCATCCCAAGGGGAGTGCCATAGAGACGGCCCAGAGGGCCGCCAGCCGTGCCAGCCCCCCGGATACGGTTCGAATGCTGTTGGCCATGGGACCCTCCTCCCCTCCCCTGCGCCCTGCCTGAAAACTTCCAGTGTCGTCAATGTTATCGGAACGAGGTCGTGGCCCGTGACACCCCGTGTCATGGGTGGGTCCCGACCGGTGCCACTGTCAGCCTATTAGCCTGACAGGCTGTAAGGCATAATGACCCCCCCTGACCCTTCGCGGTCCCAAGGGGGCCTCCCGGCGGCAGGGTCTTTGCCGCCCCGCCTCCCAGACCCCTCCGGCCGGCGCTCAGTCGCCGGCCGATCGACCCTTGAAAGACGGGCCCGGAACATCAATCGGTCAATGGGGTACGGTCCCGCCGAAAGGGGTCCGGCGGCGACCGTCGGCCCAGCCCTCGCGACGGTCCTGATCCACGGCCCCTCCCGGGGCCCCTTGTGATGATGTTCCGGCAGAACCTCCCGGCGGATCGGTGCGCCTCACGGGGGCCCTGGTGGGGGTCTTCCAGAGACCGGTCGAGGGGGACCTCTGAGAGCCGCCCCGGGCGGGAGGCCGTCGCCGGGCGGGCCCCGGTGGCGACGGGTCGGGGCCATCCCGGAAAGGGGCGGGGTGCGGTCCCCGGCGCCGCGGCCTCTGGAGGAGGAAAGGGGGGCGGCGGTCCTTCCGGGGCGACCGTGGGGACCTGTCCGGGACCCCTCTCGGACGTCCTCCCGGCGGTGCCTCCGGGGTTTCGCCGGCCCCCTCGAGGGCTTCGCAGTACGGCGGGAGATAGGTGGGGCACAAGATAATCTATACAACCGCATCGCCATGGCTCCGACGGGCCCTGGCGCCGGAGGCGCCGCGCGATTCCCTTATGCTCTTCAACGACCCGAGACCCCCATGTCCGTCATTGTCCCCACCGAGCCGGGTTTCCGACCCTCTACCTGCATCCCATCGCCCCCTACGGCCGCCCCCGCCGGCGGGTCCTGCCACAGGCCCCGCCAGGGCTCTCCCGGGACCCCCGCAGGTAGCTTCCCTGCGAGAGTCCTTCCGTTTGGCTCCTGGCGTCGGACCCTCCGGGGCCCTCCCCGGAGGGGTGCTTAAGGTGCGTCGTCCCGGCCCGTCCGCGCGGCCCTCTGCGGCCGGCGGGTCCCGCGTCCCCCACCGCCCTGGGGTCCCGGCGGTGGCCCTTTTCCCCAAGGGTCTGGCGGACCGTTTCCCGCCCCCCTCGGAAGGGGTCTATCAAGGGCCTCCTTCCCGGAACCCCTCTTCCGGGCACCCCCTGCCGGCCCCCCTTTCGACCGTCTCCCGAGAGGCTCTGCCGGCACGTTCCGCCGGGACCCTTCGCCGGCCCTCCGCCAAGGCCTCCGGCGCGGCCTTCCCCGGGGACCCGGCAAGGGCCTTCCCGGAAGGTTTTCGGACGGGGCCCCCGCCGGGCCTGTCTGCCGCGGCCCCCTCCAAGGGTCGGAGCCCCTCTTGGGCCCCTGCGGGAGGGTATGGTCCGGAGGCGTCGCTGAGGAGTTTCCAAGGAGGGTCCCAAGGGGGTGCCGTCCGATGTTTTCGCGCTGCGGTTCCATTACGGACGTTTATATGACGGAGCCCCATGGGGGGCACCGGCGGACCGGTGCGACGGAGGCGCCGCCAGGGGTCTTCGGCAGGACCCCGCGGAGGGTTGGCGGTGGGGTGTCTTCAGGGAAACCCTGTCAGGCTGATAGGCTGAGAGTCTGTCAGGCTGTTAGTACCGACCCATGGCCCCTCCGCCAGATCCTCGGAGAAGGGCGGTCTCAAGGGTGCCTCTTGCCGGGGCCTCGGCGGATGGTTTTCGCCAGAGGTTTCCGGCGGGGGGTCTGGCGGGGGCACGAAAAAAAGCCCCCGGCACGTAGCCGGGGGCATATCGAAGGAAACGGCGTCTTCGGTGCGGGGCGCACCCTCCGCCCGGGGCCGCGGACCCTGTCGGTCACGCGGCGCGCGGGGGTGCCGGGCAGCCCCTTGTCAGGCGACCTGGTCGTAGGCCCCGGGAGCCGGGGCGGGCACGGGGGCAGGCTGCCCCGTGCGGGGTGCCCAGGACTCGACCATGATGTCTCGGACGGAGGCCACGCGGACCGTCTGCTTGAAGCGGGTCTCGCCGGTCTGCTTGTCGGTGAAGGTGGAGGAGCTCATCTGGGCGACGATGCTCACCACGTCCACCTCGCCCTTGAACATACGCATCAGGATGTCCTCGTGGAACTGGCCGGTGTTGCGGTCGGCGAAGACGGGGACCTCGATGTCGATGAAGGAGTAGCCGTGGCGCTGCTCGGTGGCGGGGGTGCCGTCGGTGTTGAACACCTGGGCGCCGTTCTTGTAGACCGGCTGCTGGCTGGCGAAGTCGTCCTTGACCATCAGGGTGAGGCGCCAGTTGTGGCAGCGGCCGTTGTCGAAGCAGACGACGTTGGGGCGGCCGCCCTTCTTGGAGGCGATCTTGCCGGAGAGCATGACCTTGTTCATTGACATCCCTTTCTGTCGGGCTGGATTGGCGGGTTCCGTGGAGGTGGGGCCCCGGTCCTTGCGGGGCCCCACGCACCGGTCGCTACTGGGTCTGGATGAAGGGGCTGTCGGCCACCGCCGGGGGCACCGGGGCGGCGGTCACGGCGGCCTGCGGCTGCTGGACGGGGGCGTCGGCACGCTTGGCGGCACTGCTCGTGAAGTCGATCTCCTCGACCACCACCTCCACCTTGGAGCGGGTCTTCTGGGTGTCCTTGTCGATCCAGCTGCGCTGGTCGAGGTGGCCCTGGACGGTGGCGCGGGTGCCCTTGGTCATGTACTGGGCGATGGCGCTGGCGCGGCCGCCGTACAGGACGCAGTCGAAGTACTTCGGCTTGTCCTCGTACTCGCCGGTCTCCTTGTTCTGCACGGAGCGCGAGACGGCCAGGGAGAAGTTGAGCACCGGGGTGCCGCCGGCGGTGGCGCGCAGCTCGGCGTCGTGGGTGAGGTTGCCGGACAGGGCGACGGTGTTGATGCCGTTCATGGGTGGTTCCTTTCTCATCGGTGTGTCTCGAGGTGACCGTTCCTTAGGTCCCTCTCACATAGGTCCTGTCGTCGCGGTGATCCGCGACGCAACTCCTCGTGGGGCGGTCGGTTCCCGGTTCGGTCAGGCCCTCCCCTTCTCCGGGGCCCCCTTGGCCGCCATCCCGAGGCGGTCGGTGAGCCAGGCGTAGGCGACGGCGGCGGCCACCGCCACGGCGAAGGCCGTCGGGTCGAGGACGCAGGCCGCCTCGCCCTCGGGAGTGGTTCCGGCCGTGGCGGTCATGAGGCAGACGAACCCTGCGACGCAGGCCACGGCTGCGCAGGCCATGCGGGCCAGGTCGACGGGCTTGAGGCTTTCCATGGGGCTCCTTCCCTTCCGTCCGTCAGACCAGGGAGGGGACCATGGACTCGGAGTCGAAGTCCCACTCGGAGTTACGGGTGATGAAGCTGGTGGGCACGGCCTCCGCGGAGACGAGGTAGGGGTCGTAGGCCGCGTCTGCGCCGTCGATGGAGCAGAGGGCGGTGAGGGTGTCGTAGATCTCGAGGTCGAACATGGTGCCCCTCCTTCGGGTGCCGTGGGGACCGTCTCTTCACGGTCCTTCTCACAGGACTTTCGTGCCGGCGATATATTCGCCGGCCCCTGATGGGAGGCGGGTCATGGAGCGCAGGACCTTCAAAGAGGAGGGAAAGAAAAAGGCGGCCTCCGGAGAATCTTCCGGAGGCCGCGAGGTGGCAGTGGGTCCGTCGGGGCCTTCAAAGGGCCCGGACGACGTCTTCTAAGAGAAGGGGCGGCCTCCGGGGTCTTCCGGAGCCGCCTCTTGCCCTCCTATAGCGGGATCTCGGCGAGCGCGCCCAGGGTCAGGGTCGCGGGTCTCCCTGCGTCGATTCTGAAGTCGAGGGCCCTCAAGGGGACCCCGCCGCCTCGGCATACCGCATGGTGGCCTCGGTGTCGCCTGTCCTGGCGTCCCTGAAGGCCGGACCTCCGGAGTAGAGGGCGATACAGAGGGCCGAGGCGTTCACCATGGCGCGGTTCCTCCGGTGCATGGCGGTGCCCCGACGGTCGTCCGCCCCGCCGATGTAGAAGACCCGGTCCGCCATGGCCAGCATGGTCCGGTACTCACCCTGGCCGAAGCAGCCCCTCTCGGCCCACCGGGATTCCTGGCCCGGGAAGGGCACGGCCACCGCGTTGCAGATGTCGGAGCGGCCGGACCGCCCCTTGGCCTTGTGGACCGCCCAGAAGGCCAGCTGGTCGAACCCCTGGGCACCCCCTGTCAGAAACCGCCGGAAGCCATCCCGGTAGAGGGACTCGACGACCTCCACGAGCCCCGCCACCGCCCCGCGGTAGCTCCCGTGGTCGTAGCCGCAGAGCCTCTTGGGGCGGGGGCCGGTGAAGCAGACCGTCCGGGGACGCAAGGTCGAGGACCGGGCCGTCAGGTCCTCGATGTCGAGGTGGGTCATGGGTTCCTCCTTCGGGTGTCGCGGGCTCCGTCGGCCTGCCGCGGCCGGGTCACAGCACCCCGAGGTGCCGCGGCACCACGGCGACCTCGCCCCGGGGCGCCCCCGGGCCCGCCACAAGGCAGTCCACGGTGAGAAGGCCCCCGCGGCGCTGGGTGCCCAAGGGCACCAGGTCCTGCCCCTCCGGCCCCACCACGGCCCCTTCCTGGAGGCCCTCCCACACCACGTGGGTCTCCAGCAGGTCCAGGGCGTGGGCGAGCCGGTCCAGGGCGCCCACGGTGTCGGCCATGAGGAACCCCTCGTCCTGCCGGGGCGCCCCGTGAGGTGCGAGGCAGATCCCGAAGACGTCCACGTGGTCCCCCGTGGCGAGGCTGTCGGGGACGGGGATGCGGCGGTAGTGGGAGAGCCCCCGGGGAAGACCGCCGAGGCCCCTCTGGGAGAGCATCCGCGAGAGCTTTGCCGATGCCTTGCCCGGGTCCATCTCCGGCAGGTTGCTCCCGGGGACGCAGGCGTAACCCGAGAGCCGCACGGACCCTCTCCCCAAGGCGTCCCGGCAGGTGTGGCGGCGGACCTGTGCAGGGAGGAGGCTGCCGGAGCATCCCCGGTGGCCCACCGGGTCGCCCCCGAGGTGGTCCAGGGACCTAAAGACGGTGCGGTGGGTGTCGGCGGGGTCGATGTAAGAACCCTCACTCATAGCCACCCCCCTTTCCGGTCAGGAGCTCGATCACGTTCTCGATGGCGGCGACCTCACCGTCGAGCATGTAGCCGGCGTCGACTTCGTGTGGGTCGAGGTCGCCGCCCTCGTAGGCGACGTCGAGGACCGCCTTGGCCCCCTTCGCCGTCGCGAGAGACATCCTGAGCAGGTCCAGGGCGGTGGCGACGTCGCTCTTGGTCTTTTCCATGGGTTCCTCCTTAAAGGTCCTATCCCGGGCGTCCCCTTGCGGTCCTTAAGCCATGGCGCTGCCGCAGGCCTCCTCCAGGTGCCCCTGGAGGGCCAGGCGGACATCCGGGAAGCACTTGACGGCGGTCTCGACCCACCTGATCCAGAGGGTGCGGTCGCGAGTAACGAGGGAGACGGCCTCCGCGACCGTCGGGGCGGTGCCTGCTGCCTCCGCCTGGGCGGCCACCTCGGCCACGGCGCAGGAGACCGCGTCGGTGAGGTCCGGGGCCGGAGCGGCAACGGCGTCTTCGAGGCCCAGGAGCGCCAGGCACTGCTCGGCCGGGTCCTGCCCGTCCACGACGATGACGTCGTAGCAGACGTCGTCTCCGGAGCCGAACACCTCGTCGGCCTCGCAGGTCCAGACCTCTCCCTGGAGCCAGGCGTTCAGTACCGAGAGCTCCGAGTCCACGAGCTTCGATGCGGCCTGCTCCCAGGTCTCCCCCTCGCCGCGGTTCACATCGTCTTTCGAGACCCACTGGAACCCGTCGACGGAACGTGCCCGCTCGCCGAGGCTTGCGAGGACGGCGAGGTCCCATCCGTCCACCCGCCACGGGTCGCGCGGGTCACCGGATGCGACGACGGCCCTGAGATACACCCCGCGGGATGCGAGGAGCCTGGCGGCGTCTGCCGGTTCCGCTGAGAGGGCGTCCAAGCAGAGCCCCCCCAGGAGCCGGAGGTCGCGCGTGGCCTCCACCGAGGGGGCGCAGTCCGGGTCGGTCTCGTCCACCAGGAGGTAGTCCCCTGTGGGCCAGGGGCAGGGGATCAGGGCGAAGCCGTCCACGGGACCGGCCTCGAAGGCGTCCCATAGGTCGGGCTCCGTGGCGCCCTCCAGAGACGGGGCACGGCGCCCCGCCTCCACAAGCTCGCGGATGCAGTCGAGAGCGCCATCGCCCTCGAGCTTTCCGGTGTAGCCAGTGCCCTCGTAGCCCACGAGGAGCGGATTGGGGCCGAAAGGCGAGCCCACGAGCTCGTGGTCGGTGAGGCCTCCTTCGGCCACGAAGGCCACGACCTCCTCCGGTGTGCAGGCGTCCTCCAGAAGCGAACGCAGGACCCCCTCGGGGTCCCGGCGCCGGATGCCCGCCCCGTCGGTGAGCCAGTCGAGGTCGCCAAACATCGCGAGGTGGTCCGGGTGGTCGAAGTCCCGACGCGGGTTCTCGGCATACTCCTCGCGACGGGCGAAGACGCAAAGCAGGCGGCCGTCCGCGTCCCTCACGTAGGTGGGGTCGGGGAAGTTCTGCCAGAGGTCCATGGTTGGCTCCTTTCGGGGGCTATCTGCTCCGAAGGGGCCGTCCGGGCCCCTCGCGGTTACCCCCGCCCGGGCGTCGTCGCCCGGGGCACCTTGAGCGGCCCGCTCTCGGGCCTACCGAGGCAGCGCCCTCCTGAGCCCGTCTTCCGCCCCCACGGCGTCCACGATCTCCAGGAGCTCCGTGGCCTGGAAGAAGCGCCCCCGGCGCCGGTTGCCGCAGGGGCTCACCACCTGGGCCTCGCACGCCTCGTCGAGGACGTTCAGGGCCTGGCGCTCGCTCACGCCGAGGGCCTTCGCGGCGATGGCGACGGAGGTGACGGGCTGGGCCACCAGGTGGGGCAGGAGCCTCGCCGCGGCCCCCGTCCGCCTCGACCCCATGGCCTGCCGCCACCTTTCCATGACCGAGTCGACGGCCGTGGCCGCCCGGCGCCCCACGGCGACGCCGTAGAGGACCGACTCGGCCAGGCGCCCCACCAACGGGGACACGTCCCCCCCCTTGGTAGACGTCGATGGCGTCCATGTAGCGGCCGACGTCGTGGAGCAGCCCCGCCGAGAGCGGCGTCACCAGGCTGCGGCACACCCCGTCGTCTTTCAGCATGCGGTGGATGAGGGCGCGGCCGCAGCGCCCGTTGCCGTCCGCGAAGGGGTGGACGGTCTCGAACTGGCCGTGGAAGCAGGCGGCCTTGACCACGGGGTCGATGTCGTCCCTCCGGGAGAACGCGCAGAGGTCGTCCACGAGGGCGGCCACGCGCCCCGCCTGGGGCGGCACGAAGAGGGCCCCGTGGGGGCTGTAGGGGGTGCCGCCCACCCAGACCTGCTCCTCCCTGAGCCCCCAGGGCCTGCCCATGAGGGCCCCGTGGACCGAGACGACCGTGTCGCGGTCCACGGGGCCCTCGACCTCCAGGGCCCGGCCCATGGCATGGAGGTTCCGGGCGATGAGGCGCGCGTTTTCCGGGAGGTCGCCGGACACCTCGGCCCAGGCCACGTTCCTGGCGCTCGACGTGAGGTGCTCGATCTGGGAGCTCGCCGACGACTCCCCCCTCAGGAGGATGGCAGGAAGGTCGTAGCCGCGCTCCGCCTGCTCGGCGTCGAAGCGGGCGAGCTCCCGGCCGGCCTCGGAGACCAGGGGCCAGAGGTCGCCCTCGACCTCCGGGGTCTCCTCCGCGATCTCCGCCGGCACGGCCGCCCGAAAGGTCCCCAGGATCTTCCGACGCCGGCTCCGGGGAATCCATGAGTCGTCGCCGCCCGACCTCCAGGGCAGCTCCTCCCAGCCCACGGCCGGCCAAGCACCCCTCTCCGGTTCCATGGCGCACCTCCCTTCCGGATCTCGTCCCTTTACAGAAATTATAGCCGGGAAATTTCCGTTATGGTGCCCCTTTCGGAAATCCGCCGGGAAAAAGCGAGGGGCTCCGGGTTGTCCCGGGGCCCCTCGGTGCGGCCGCCCTAGGCGACCGGCTCGTAGTGGTTGATCAGGTAGCCGCCGCCCTCCACGCAGGTCTGCATGCCGATGCCGCCGTTGGCGTGCACCCAGCCCTCCACCTCGTTCCAGGTGGTGTCCCGGCTGACCTCCTTGGAGCCGGCCAGGCGGTAGGTCTGGCCGTCGACTTCGACGTACTCGGTGCGGCCGGTGATCTTGGCGCCGCTGTCGCTCCAGTCGTGGGCGATGTAGTAGCCGTCGGCCCACTCGGTGACGCCGCCGTCGGAGGCGGCCTCGGCGGTGCCGTGGGCCCTGCTGTAGTCGATGTGCCAGACGCCGTCGGAGCCCCGGTAGGTGGTGGCCGCGGCCGCGGCGGCGCCCTCGCTGGTATAGCCCGCGGACGTCCCGGACGTCTTGGCGCTGGCCCTCGCGGCAGCCCTGGCGGCGGCCACCGCGGCCTCTCGCTCGGCCACGGCCGCGTGCACCTCGGCCTTTACCGCACGGGTCGCCTCCTGCAGGTCCTCCGTCGCTCCCCTCACCTGGGAGGCGTCCCAGAAGGTGCCGGCGCGGCCCATGAGGCGCACGAGGCAGGTCGCCGCCTCGAGGCGCCCCCTCGCCCCTTCCGAGGCCAGGGCGATGTCGTCCGACGCGGAGAGTCCCTCGGCCTCCGCCAGGGGTCCTTCGGCCTCGGCCCTGGCGGTGCCTAGGGCGGCCTCCTTCTGGGCCCCGAGGCAGGCGGCCCTCATGAGGTAGGCCTCCTGGGCCAGGTCCAGGGCCTCGCCGCGGGCCTGGCGGACAGCCTCCGCGGCCGCCCCCATGGCCATGATGGAGTCCCCGGGCCCCTCCGCCGGCACCTCCGCCGGACCGTCCGCCAGCCACGCCTCGGCGGCATCCCGGGCATCGCCCTCGGGGGTGTCCCCGATGACCTGGGCGAGGGCCTCGCGCTGGCCCGCCAGGCTCCCCTGGGCCACGGCGAGCTCCGCCCGGGCGGCCCCCAGGGCCTCCACGGAGGCCTGCCAGAGCCCCGCCGAGGTGAGGGCCGCGGCCGTCACGGCCAGGGTGCAGGCGAGGGTCCCGGTCAGTCTCCCGGGGGTGCACCGGCGGTCCTTCGCGGCGCGGGTCTTGCATACGGTGCTTTCGAGGATGGCCTCCATGGCGGGTCTCCGATCTCTCTCGACGTTCCCTTCTCACGGGGGTCGCCGCCGGCGGCTCCTGCCGCCGGGGACCGGGAAGGGGCCGTCCGATCGGTCGATCATGGGTTCTTGTTGGAGGTTTTCGTAGGCACAGTCATCGATATACTTAGAAACCGCCGGTAGGTCGCAGTCCCCTGAATGGAAGTCCGAACCATCGGCCCATGAAATCCTTCTCTGTAGGACATCTGAAGGGAACGTCTTTCAGATGTCCGTCAACCGGTCCATTCCGGGACTCTCTTTCCGGGGCCCCTGCGGCCCTCTTGGTGGGAGCCTCCGGCAGGGGCTTCCCGGCGGGAGCTTCTGGCTGGGGCTTCCGGCAGAGGTTTCCGGCGGAGGCCCTCTTGGCGGGGCTTCCGGCGGGGGCTCGAAGCCCCGGTCGTTCAGGGATCCGGAAGGAGGGGTCCCGGGCATCGCGCCGTGGGGGTGGGGTCCCGGGGCCCTGGTGGGAGACCGGCTTGTCCCGGGACCGGAAGGAGGGGTCTGAAAGGGAGTATTAAAAGGTTCGAGGCCCATGGTGGGAACCCGGAAGAATCAGGGGCATCCCTACCCCTGAGGGTCCGGCCGCGCCCCATCGCCGGGGCCCTCCCTGTTCCCGTGCCCCGCCGGCTTCCCCGACGGGGAGCCGCCCTCTTCCCGGGCCCCGGGTCCCCTCGTGTCCCGGCGCCTGCGCCGGGCACAACGCCGGGCAAAAGGCCGCGTTCCACCGGGCGCAACGCCCGGTGGAACGCGGAGGCGCCGGCCCAGGGCGGGCTGGCACTGGGTTAGGATTTACCTGAACGTCCCTTTGGCTTCCTGCAAGGAGGGTCCATGGACCATTCGACGGCCCATCTGGGTGTCTCCGTCTACGTGAGGGTGGCGGGCTCGAAGCGTCTCGGCGTGGAGCCCTTCCCGCAGCCGCCCGAAGGCCTTCTGGACCCCTCCACGGGAGGCGGCAGGCACCACCCGGACCTGCTTCCCCCCTACCCGAGGTCGGCCGAGAGTGTCTCACCGGCCTCCATGGGCCTTGCGGTGGATTACCTGACGCGCCTCGACCAGGGCGCCACCCCGGAGTCGGCCTTCTCCATCTCCCTCCGGGGGGCGCGGAACCTCGGTGAGGACCGGAGGGCCGAGGAGCTTCTGGCCCGGGTCGCCCGCGGGGGCGCCGAGGGCGTGGCGGCGGCCTTCGCCCTGTCGTCCTACGATCAGGCCTACCGCCGGGGCCCGGCCTTCTTCAAGGGGGAGGGCAGGGTCCCGAACGGGGCCGCCCTGGAGAACGTGGCGGCCATGAGGCGATACATGGGGCGGTTCTTCGACGCCTACGGCCCCATGGTCTGGGACGGCCCCACCTTCGACGGGGCCTACACCGCCTGCGTGTCGGCCGGTGACGCCGACTTCGTCTGCGGGGACACCCTCTGGGACATGAAGGTGAGCTCCTACGGGGCGACGGCCCTGCAGACCCTGCAGCTCCTCGTCTACTGGCGTCTCGGCATGCACTCCGACCGGGCCGCCTTCTGGGAGGGCGTCCGCCATGTAGGCATCGTGAACCCCCGCAGGGCCACCACCAGGCGCTGGGACCTCGACAGGGTCCCGGAGAGCACCGTCGAGACCATCGACCGCGAGCTCATCGGCTACGGCGTCTCGCCCGTCGTCGGCTGAGGCAGGGGCCGGCCCCACAGGGCGGCCATGAAGGCCCCGGCGGCCTCGGCCCCTGCCGAGAAGGCCTCGCGGCGGCGCCTCCGCAGGGCCCCCTTGCCGAGGGGCGGGGGTCGTCGTCGAGGCCGCAGGCCGCACACACCCCGGCGCGGTACCCGTCGAAGAAGGAGTCCCTGACAGCCGTCGCGGCCTTCCGGTCGAGGCCTCTCCAAAGGCCCATGGCCGAGGCGGCCCAGGCGCGGGTACCTGTGGCGGTCACGGCGTCGTAGGTCTCGACGAACTCCCCCACCGCCCTCTCCGGGCCCGCCACCGCCACCTGGCAGCCGCACCCTGCCACGGCGACGGGAAACGCCGTCCCCAGGGCCTTCGCGACCCTCTCCTGCCAGAGCTCGGGCACCTTGAGGCGACGGGGCTCCGGGGGTCTGCCCGGGCCGTCGGCCTGAACGTCGGGGACGTCGGAGAGTCTCATCCCGTGGGAGGCCATGGGGAGGAAGGCACTGAAACGGGTCGGCGTGGGCCCGGCGGACCTCCCCACCGGAAACAGCGACCCGAATCTCGCGGCGCCATGTCCGCGACCGTCCATGGACCCTCCCGATATAGTTGCCTGCAAGGAAAAAAAGAAAAGGGCCGTCACCCGGAGACCATGGGAGGGGGACGGCCCTCGTCCCGGTCCTGTGTGACCGGGTCGGGAATATCATGCGGCACCCCCTCGGGGGAGCCGCCGGAGGACCTGCAGGCCTCCGATCGAAACTGTCACCAAGCATATCCCATCTTCGCGGTCCCTGTCGGGGTCGGGTCCCGGGACGCCCGAAAAGAGGGGGCGCATCCGGTCGGGTGCGCCCCCTTTGAGGCAAGGGCTATCGGGGGACGGCCTCTGCCAGGGCCTCGCGCTGGCGGGCGCCGAGCCCTGCCACGCGGCGCTTCTCCGGGATGCCCAGCTCCTCCATGATCTTGGCCACCTTGGCGTTGCCGAGGCCCGGCAGGGCCTTGAGCAGGGACCTCACGGGCAGCCGGCGGCAGGTCTCGTCGTCGGAGGCCAGCACCTCGGCGACGGTCGTCGTGCCGTCCTTGACGCGGGCGAGGAGCTCGGCGCGGGCGTGGCGGGCGGCGGCGGCCTTGGCGAGGTTCGCGGCGCGCTGCTCGGGGGTGAGGTCGGGAAGTGCCATGGGTATCTCCTCTCGCCCCCCATCAGGGGGGTCGTTCTCCTTGACTGTCAGATGGCGCCTACCCTGATATACCCCGGGGTAGGCGCTTTTCGGTCGATCTTTTAGAAGGGGCTTTCGGGGGACGGCGCTGCCGCCCGGTGCCGTCGGGACCCCGGGTCAGGCGTCCAGGGCCCGGAACAGCTCGGCCGCGTCGGGGTACGTCTCGTGGGGTCCGGCGGCCAGGGCCAGGGCCTCGGCCACGGCCTCCAGGGTCTCGGCGTTGGGGGTGTCGTCGGCGGCGGGCAGGTCCCCGGGGCCTGCGCCAGGGCCTTTGCCGAACGGGTCGGTCCCGGTCGTCTTGGCGGCGTCTCCCACGGCCCCTCCCTTCGGTCGTCACCCCGGGCCCGCCTGCGGGGACGGGGCGGTTGGGCTATGCTCTAGGTGTCGGCACCAGGGCATGGCCCGGTGCGGCGGGCGGCCTCCCACGTGGCCGCCCACGGGTTGAAACTGTGTTAAGTAGGGGCAGATCTTGCATCCGGGGGAAACGGGTCACGCGTCGACGTCGTGACCCGTTCCCTTTTCCCAAGCGGCCGCCGTCGCCCCGGCGAGGGTGTCGTCCACCGTGCCTGCGCGAGGGTGTCCGCGGCCTCGGCCGCAGGGAGACGTCGGCGTCTGCCCGCTCACGCCGCCCGGCTGGACCCGTCGGTGTAGTCGATGACGATGCCGTCCTGGACGTTCTCGACGCGCTCGTCGATCTTAAGGTCCCCCTCCAGGCAGGACGCCTCCATGCGCACCGCCCGGCAGACGGCCTCCTCCCCCTCGAAGAGGGGCGTCACCTGGTACATCACGAGGTGACCCGTGGACCTCAGGTGGGAGGCCACCTCGTTCTCGATGGGAAGCATCCCCTCCACGTTCATCTGACGGGTCCCGGTCACCAGGTTCTTCCAGTTGGCGCTGTCGTCGTTCCAGAGCTGGTCGCCCAGGAGGTGGCAGCGGTTGTAGAGCCAGCCGCCGTCGATGCCGTCGTAGCGCTTCTGCCTCCACCCGCTCGGCTCCACCCCCGAGATGTCGGGCCTCTCCCCGGACCCCATGTGGGCCTCGTCCAGGACCGCGAACACGGGCCCGCACCGCAGGTTCCCGTCGAGGTCCGAGAAGGTCGCGTGGGGCTCCCGCGAGCCGTCGTAGGCCGAGAACGACGCCGCCATGTCCTCGGGGGCCCCGGCGGTCGTCGCCGCCGGGGCCGTCGACGCCGATGCGGTGGGGTCCCCGATGACCCCGGGGGCCTCCCAGGGGGTCTGGGCGAGGACGGCCGTCAGGGCCGCGACGACGATTGCCCACGCCCCGCCGAGCCTCGGGCGGCCCTTCCCGCGTCTTGCCATGGATCCTCCTTCCGGTGACGCCCGCAGCGGCGGCCCTAGAGCACCTCGTGGACCATCTCGACGCCCTCGGGCAGGCCCTCGCCGTCGGCCTCCACGACGTAGTCGCCGAAGGACGTCGGGATGTCCACGCCCTCCTTGAGGGACGCCGAGACGCGCTCCAGGTTGGCCTCGGCGGCGCACACCCCCAGGGCGTTGGGGTGCGTGAAGCAGGTCAGGGTGCGGAGCCTCATGGAGGGGCGGCTCGCGCTGCGGTCCTCCCAGAACATGCGGCGGAACGCCCCGACGAAGGCGTCCCAGTCCTCCCAGGTGAAGCCGGTGTCTCTGGCCCGGGCCGGGGAGACGAAGCCCGAGACGCGGTAGAGGCCGTAGGGTACGACCCACTTGACGGCCATCTCGGAGGTCTTCTTCTCGCGGTCGGCCTCCGTGGTCACCGCCTGGCGGGTGAGGGTCTGCCCCTCGGGAAACACCGGGTCGGCCGAGACGGCGAAGGACAGCTGCACGGGGCCGCGCACCTGGCCGCCGGCCAGGTTGTTCTTGGCGAAGGTGGTCATGACGGCGCCGAAGCAGCGCACGTCGAAGTAGGTGCGGCACATGGCGTCGCGGACCCGCAGGGCCGCGTCGGGGTCGCTCTTCCTGAGCCCCTTGAGGTCGACCCCGGCCCCGAGCACGGCCTCGAAGCCGCGCTCGTCCTTGGAGTTCAGGGTCCCCGTGGGCTCGATGTACAGGTCGAAGCCCTCCTCGCCGCTGTGCTCCAGGGCGATGCGGTCGCGGACCTTGCGCTTCAGGCACACGTCGGTGACGATGCCGCGGCCGTCGTCGAGCTGGCGGGGGCGGTTTCCGGCGTCGGGGTCGCCGTTGGGGTTGCCGAGCTCCACATCGAGGTAGGCGACGAACTCGATGCGGCGGTCCAGGGTATTGTCCATGGGTGGTCCTCCTTGGGGAAAACGTGTGGTGGGGCCTTCCGTCGTTTCGGGGCGGTGCGGGAGTGGGGCCCTAGTCCGCGCGCACCTCCTCCTCCGCCTCCGGGTCGGCGCCGTCGCCGGCGGGGCGGTAGAGCTGGTCACGCTGGCGGTAGTAGCCGACGTAGAAGCGCCAGGAGGCCGCAGCGTCCATGGTGAGGGGCACGGGCCCCGCGGCCACGGCCTCGGAAAGCGCCGACTCGTAGAAGGCGGCGAGCCCCGGCTTGGTCCGGGAGAGCTTCTTCAGGTGGGCCTGGGCGGTGGCGACGAGCGTCGGCAGCACCCGGACGGGGCTCTTGGCGGCCCCGGCCATGTAGCGGGTCCTCACCGGGGCGGCCAGGCGCCCCTGGGCGGCCTTCTGGAGGCCCTCCAGGATGGCGAAGATGCAGCCGGCCCGGTAGGCGGGGTCGGCGGGGCAGAGCAGGTCGTCGGTCTCCATTCCCGACTCCTTTCGTGTCGACAGGGCCGAGGCCGCCAGGGTGCCGGCCACCGTGGGGCCGATGTCTCCCGCGGACGCCATGGCGGCCGCCCTCTGGGTCAGGGTCCTCGGCCAGGGGCCTCCCATGATCAGGGCGCCCACCAGGGAGGCGGCGTCCTGGCAGCGGGTGGCCGGGGCCTTCTCCCCCGGCCTCTCCAGGGCCCGGAGGATCGAGAAGGCCGACGGGACCCTCCCGCCGAAGCAACCCTCCCACCGCCCCAGGGAGTCCCTGGCGTCTTCCCAGGTGACGGTTTCGTACCAGCGGAGCTGCACCCGTGCGTACCTCGAGGAGAGGCAGGCCATGTGGAGGGGCGCGCACCCGGCGTCGGCGTCCACGTCGGCCGCCCCCGAGCCCCGGAGGGCGTCGGCCACGGCCGGCGCCACGGTCCCGTCGGCCTCGCCGTCGGCCCACCAGGCGAAGGTGGCCTCGCCGAGACACAGGCTGTGGCACCCATCCTTCAGGAGCCAGTCCAGGGCCGCCGAGTAGCGCTCGGCCGTGGGACGGGCCATGGGCGACAGGTAGCCCTGGGAGGCGCCCCAGGACTCGGCGCTCTCGATGTTGCAGCCCACGACCGGCGCCGCCTTCTCCCCGGGCCCCGCGAGGGCCGGGGCCTTGGGGTGCACCCTTAAGGGCTCGCAGGGCTCGCCTGTGACCAGGTCCGTGTAGGCGCCGCCGCCCCTCTCTGAGGAGCGCCTCTCCAGGGCCTCTCTGACGCCCTCCGTGTCCAGGAGGTCGCGGACGGCGCCGTCGGCGTCCACCAGGCAGAACTCGAGGAGGGCCATGTTAAGGTCCACGGGGCTCTCGGCGACGGCCGTCACGGACGGCGCCCGGGCGGGGTCCCAGGAGTCGAGAAACGCCAGCAGGGGCGCCGCCTCGGCCACGCCCTCGAGGGCCTCGCGATGGAGCCTCCGGGACGCCTCGAACTTCTCGGCGGCCCGGGCGTCGCCCTTGGGCGAGAAGCCGAGGAGGTAGGCGGCCGTGTCGCAGAGCAGGGCCGCGGCGATGTTGGCGGACCTCACCGGGGGCGCCGGCGCCAGGGTCTCCGCGGGTTCGTCCCCGGAGTAGTCGCCGGGAAGGATCCCCAGGAGCCTTCCTGCGGGGTCGATGGCGACGCGCCCGCGGACCTTCCGCCACGCCATGCCGGCGGGGGCCACGGCGGCCCCGCGGGAGACGAGCTCCCCGTGGAGCCTCACCAGGTCTTCCAGGAGCACCTAGACCACCTCCCTTCCAGCCACCTCGACGCACCCGCGGTCCATGACCGCGCGGAAGAACCGGGGACGGTCCACGGCGGGGTCCGTGCGGTCCATGCCGCAGAACACGAGGCCGAGGTCCACGGGGCCGCACTGGGAGTAGTGGCCCTCGGGCACGCCCCCTTCCCAGGCCGAGAAGGAGCAGGGGTGCTCCCGCACGCCGAGGTAGGGCTGCTGGTAGCACTGGCCGCGCCGGAGGCGCCTATCGACGATGGACGCGATCTTGGCGCGCTTGGCCCTGGAGTCGGTGCCGTCCGTGATGGAGAAGCGGCACTGGACCACGTAGTCGACGTCCACGAGGCGCGACGTGCACCGGATCTGGCGGGCCTCCCCCACCCCCACTCTGGGCATGGGGCCTTTGCCCTTGGCCGCCTGGAGCACCTTCGCGGAGCTCGCCTTGGAGGAGACCTCCTTCACCGCCACGGACTGGCGGCGTATCTCGTTCAGGACCCAGTAGCGCTCCACCTGCCACTCGATGCCGGGGTGGAGGTAGATGGAGGCCAGGGCGCCGGCCAGGGCGCTCGGCGTGGGGACGTCGTAGCTGTAGCGCTCGACCTTGAACTCCGGTCGGGTGAACAGGGCCATGGGGCCCCTGAGACGGACCATGAAACCTTGGGCCACGAGGCACCTCCATTAAAATTTAAATAATCTGAAAGTGACTATATCACAGGGCCTTAGGCCGCACGGGTGCCCGGCCTCTCATGAGTCGGGACCCAGGTCCTCGCGGGCCATGAGGTCCTTGACGTGGTCGGGGAGCTCGTCCCAGGCGTACACGGTGGCATCGTTGGTGTACGGCCACTCCGTGCCGTGCCAGGTGTTCGGGTCGTCGGTGGCCACGTAACCGTGGCGCTTGAGCCACGCCTCGGTGCCCCGGCGGGTCTTCAGGGCCCGGTGCCACGTGTTCCTCCAGAGCTCGCCTTTCTCATCGGACTCGCGGTAGTTGACGTAGTATCTCAACGCTTCCCTCCCCTTCAGGCGGCCCCCGCCTCGGCGCCCCCGTTTCCCGCCTCGGAGAAGCAGTGGTCGAAGAGCCAGTCCGAGGCCCTGCCCGCCGCCGTGGCGGCGGTCATGAGGGCGTCGGCGCGGTCGCCCTCGTCGAAGGCGGCAAGCCACCCCTTGAGGTAGGCCCCGTGCTCCGCCCACCGGCCCCCTTCGGCCAGGTCCGCCGCGGTGAGCTCGGAAAGGTCGATTGAGAGCCTGCTGGCCGCGAACACGCTGCCGAGCTCCGCCACGAGCTCCTCCCGGGCGATGTCTTCGTAAGTCACCTTGACCCGTTCGCACACGGCGGGGCGACCGAGGCGGCCCTCGGCCCCGGTGGCGTGGCACTCCTCGTGGAGCAGCGTCCGGAAGAACGCCCCCTCGGAGGAGAAGGTCGCCGCCGGGGGGCACCGTGATGCGGTCGCGGCCCGGCTCGTAGAAGGCCCCATTGCTCACCACCGTGTCCACGGGGCACGGGCCGTGGTCCACGAGGAGGTCCATGACCTCGGGGTTCTCGGGGGTCGCCTCCACAAGGAACGGCTCGACGCCCTCGATGTCGCCGGCGTTAAAGACGGTGTAGTGGCCCACGGGCACCACCCGGGTGCCGTAGCGGGGATCCTTCCACATGGCCGCCCTCTCCCGGGCCCCCTTGGGCTGGGCCACGGGCTCCTTGGGATCGGCCTTCAGGAAGAAGACCTCCTGCCACCGCTCCACGGGAAAGCCGTGGGCGCCGCGGCGGACCATGAGGCCGGCCTTCCGGGCCTGGGTGAAGGTCATGAACCGGGGGTCCGAGAAGCGGTGCTTGCGGATAACGTAGGTGAGCAGCAGGGCGTTGCGCCCCTTGTAGACGGTACCGGACAGCGGGTTCCGGGGCGCCTGGGAGACCCAGGGGCGCACCCAGTTGGCGCCCAGGGCGTCGATGTCGGCCGCGATCTGGGCCGCGAGCTCCCTGCGGGCGGCGTCGAGCTTGGCGTCTGCCATGGGGACCTCCTTCATGGGTTGTCGGGATGGTCGGTGCGGGGGTCAGCCCCTCCCCTGCCACTGGTTCCAGGCATCCACGGCCTGCTCCCTGGCGGACATCTCCACGTCGTAGGGGCAGTCCTGGGGCGTCGTGACGGTGACCTGCGCCCCGCACTCGTCGTTGGCGCAGGCCACGTCGATGCGGGTCCTCTCGAGATCCGGGTCGTAGGTCTCCTCGACCCGGGCGTCGCAGTGGCAGAAACCGCAGGGGGCGAGGTCGGTGAGCTCGAAGTCCTCGACGGTGGTGACCGTGGGCTCGGGAGGCATCCGGTCCAGGAACGGCAGGTCCTCCTCGAAGGGGCCGACAGGGCCCATCCATCCGAGGCAGGTGACCCTCACCCCCTCCTGGGCGAGGGCCTCGGCCACCCGGGCCGGGTAGAGGTCCATGAAGTCCTTCTGGGCGTCCTCGTCGTCGGGCCATACCCGCTCGGCCAGGGTCTCGGCGGCCTCGCCCACGAGGGCCGGGGCGAGGCCCACGGAGAAGACGGTGCCCACCGTCACCGGGCACGCCCGGGAGTAGACCTCGCGGCAGAGTTCGCGGAAGTCCGATGCGGTCGTGACCGGCCGGCCCTCGACCAGGAAGTACGCCTCATATCCCGACCTCGTGTAGCGAAACGTTGTCATGGTCACTCCCCCGCCCTGCGGTTCCAGGCGCTCACCACGTCGGTCACGGCGACGTCCACCCCGGCCTCCGTGGTGAGCAGCCCTATCCGGGCCGCGCACATGTCGTAGGAGCACTCCACGGCCACCGTGATGCCCCCAAGGACGCTGTCACGGTCTCTGTAGACCCTCGCGGGGGCCCCGCAGAATGGGCACCGGCGGAGGTCCGTGAGGTCGAAGTCCTCGACCACGACGGCGTCCCTGTGGACCTCGGAGAAGCGGTCTCGCTCTGCGGCCGCGGCCTCGTCCACCTCGTCGGGGTGGTAGTAATAGCCGAGGTTCTCGAGGGAGACCCCCGCCTGCCTAAGGGCCTCTCGGACCCTCTCGGGGTACTCCCCGAGGAAGTCCTCGCGGTCCCCGCCGTCGATCCCCGCGAACCTCGCGAGGTTCTCCGCGGGGTCGTCGGTGAGGGCTGTCAGGAGGCCGACCCCGAAGGTGGTCCCGACGGTCACCGGGCAGGCCTTCGCGAAGACCTCGCGGCAGAGGCCGCGGAACGCCTCGGGGGAGTTCACCTCGGGGCGGTCGCAGAAGAGGTAGCAGACGAAACCCTCCTCGACGTACTTGAAGACGGCCATGGGATCTCCTTTCGACAGGTACGCGAAGGCCCCGCCGGGGTGTCCGACGGGGCCTTTCGCGAGGGGGGATTCTGGGGGTGAAAGGGAAAGGCCCCGGATTGCGGGCTCCGAGGCAGGCCAGGCCCCAAGCTCTAAGCAAGAGGCTCGTGTACATCTTAGGGGATCTCCCTGGGTTCGCCTTCAGACGCGATGGCACCGACTCCTCCACGCGACGTCCGGTGTCGCCGGGCTCCGCCACGGACCCGTGCGGGGCCCCTCCGCGGCCTCCTAGGCCGCCTCCATGCAGGCCCTCACGATGTCGCCTTCGTCGCAGGCACCGCGGGCCATGGCGGCGTCCTCGATCGACATCCAGCCGCAGCGGCCGTTCACGCGCCCCCCACGGACATGGAAGCCGATCCAGCTGTGCGCGGGCACCATCTCGTCCGGAGACTCGAAGTGCCGCCTGAAGCAGGGCCTCGCCCCCCTCATGGCCACGAGAGCCGATGCCAAGGCCTGGGCGCGGAAGATGGTGGGAGCGTACTCCCCTCCCCCGCGATGTCCTCCGTAGGCGGCACAGAGAACGGCGTCTAGGGAGGCCGTGTCGGCCGGGCGGAAGGTGCGAGCCGCCAGCTCGAGGACGGAGATGTCGTCCTCGGTGGCGTCGGGGTCCATCTCGCAGACGTCGTCGAAACCGGCGTGGGCCAGGAGGTCGCCAAGGCAGCTTCCCTCCCCCGGAGGCGTGGCGACGACGCGGGGGGCGTCGAGGCCGTCGCGCCGGGGCGCTGCGGAGGCTCCCTGCTCTTCCACGCAGGCGATCCAGTCGGCGACCTCGGCCATCTCGGCGAGGTCCCGGGAGTCCACAGGCGGGTCGTCCGTTGGGAAGACGTGGCACAGGTTCAGGTCAACGCCATCGGGGAAGTCGTAGAGGCTTCCGGCGGCGATGGCACCGAGCAGGTCGTCCCCCATGCCCCAGAAGGCTGGGTTGTCCCAGTCGTTTGCGATGACGCCCTCGGGGCCGTACTCGGCCATGCCGAGGATGAGCTCGTCGCCGGTCTCGGTCTCGGCCTGGTCGCTCGGGCACCCGAAGTAGACGAGTCCCTGGGTTGGGTCGAAAACCACGACGGGCACGTTCACGTCGCGAAGCTCTCCGTGGATCATGGGTGTGGCTCCAATCCCTTGAGGTTTGTCTTGTCAGTCGGAGTCCCAGGACACCGCGCCGACGAGATGGCGCAGGCGCACGTCGGGGCCGCCCGTGAAGGTGAGTCCCAGGACGTCGAAGCGGGTGGACTCCCAGGGTTGGTCGCCGCCTTCGCGCTCCTCCACGAGGCGATGGAGGCAGCACTTGCGCATGGCACGGCGCTCCTCGGCCTCCACGGCGACGGTCCCCAGCTGCTCATGGTCTGTGGCCCCCGGGGCCACCCGGTGGCGTATCGACATAAGGACGAGGGCGCCGTCGGGGTCTACGGCCACGATGTCGACGGTGCCGGCGGCACACACCCAGTCGCGTTCCAGGACGCGGTAGCCACGGCGCCCGAGGTAGGAGACGGCGAGGTTCACGGCCGTGGCCCGGGTCCCGTCGTCGATGAGGTCCGAGGCGGCTCGGGCGATGGCCTCCGGCGTCACCCGGCAGAAGGTGTCCGGGCCCTTCGGGGTCGGGTCATCGGGTCCCGCCACCCGGTGGCACACGGCGACGGGGCCGTAGGCGTCGGCGAAGGCACCTTGGGCGTCCTCGGGCACGGTATCCACGAAGACCCAGCTCACCCTGTCGGTGAGGAGCCCGGAGCAGCCCCGGGCATCGTCGCCCCGGTAGGTGTCGGCAAGGTTTCCCGCCACGATGTCGGGGCGAATCTCCCCCATGGCGCGAGCGAGGTCATGGCTGAGCACGGTGGCCATGGCCACCTCCCTCTTCCTTAGGTTTTTGAAAGTTGCGGTTCAGGAGTTTGGCTCGAGGTCGTCCCGGAGCATGGTCTCCCGGACGTGTTCCGAGAGCTCCTCCCAGGTGCAGACAGTGGTCTCGTTCTTGTAGGGGTTTCAATCCACACGTCCCTGCGGAACGTGACGAAGTTCCCTCTTTTCCTGTCGTCGGCGTTTCGAAGCACCTCTAAGACTGCGAAGAGACGCGGTTGCATCGGGCGGCCATCCTTCGCAGTTCTTTGGCCACCGCTTCAGCCAGGACATCGGGGGCTCGTTTACAGTACAGGTTTGTCTTTCCGCGGAAATCCGAAGGGCCGTCACAGCCGCGGTACAGGGCCACTTCGTCCTTTCCGTCGAAAGACGACACATTCGCGTTCAGATAAACCCAACCGTTGCCGTCGGTGACAAAGCCGGATCAGCCTCTTTTTGCCCCGTTCACGGATGTGTTCTTGAGGTCCACACAGGCCAGTTCCGGGTGGAAGCGCTTGAAGGCGTTCTTCACCTTGGTCGTCAAGAGGACCATCTTTGTCGGCTCCTTTTCTTGGTTTTAGATGTCTCTCGTATCTCCCTCAGGCCGATTTTCCTGCCTCGCCCTTGGAGAAGCAGTGTTCCCAAAGCCAGTCGGCGGCCCGTCCCGCCTGAGTGGCGGCGGCCATGAGGGAGCGGGGGCGCTCCTCGGGCGACAGCGCCTGGAGCCAGCCTTTGAGGTAGGCACCGTGGTTCTCCCAGGCGCCGTCTCGCTGGAGGTCGGCCGCGGCAAGCTCCCCAAGGCCGATGCCGAGACGGCTCGCGGCAAACACGCTGCCGAACTCCGCCACGAGCTCCTCGAAGGCGTAGGACGCAGACCCCATACCCTCGCCGGAGACGACGCCGGGGCGATTCAGGCGCCCCTCGGCGCCAGTGGCGTGGACCTCCTCGTGGAGGAGGCAGCGAAGGAATGCGCCCTCATCGGTGAAGGAGGCGGCGAGTGGCATCTCGATGCGGTCGAACTTGGGCAAATAGCAGGCGTTGTCCGTGGCAAGGATTCTGAGCTTGCAGGGGCAACCCTCCACGAGGGTCCTTCTGGCCTCGGTATCTGCCATGGTGTCCGGGGCGCAGAAGGGGTCGAGCCCTACGATGTCCGCGCCGTTAAAGACGGTGTAGTGGCCGATGGGGAGCACCTTGCTGCCGATCTCGGGGTCCCTGCGGTAGCGCTCGCGCTCGGTGACGCTCCTGGGCTGGGGGATCCGGCCGGTCTTCTCTTTGTGGAAGAACACCTCGCCCCAGCGCTCCACGGGCCACCCGTGGCATCCCTTGGCGACCTTGAGGCCCATCTTCTGGGCCTGGCGGAAGGTCATGAAGCGCGGGTCCCCGTAGCCCTCGGAGCGGATCACGAAGCCGAGGATGAGGGCGTTGCGGCCCTGGTAGACCGTGCCCGTGGAGGGGTTCTGGGGCGCCTGGGAGACCCAGGGCCTGACCCAGTTGGCCCCCAGGGCGTCCATGTCCTCCAGGAGCCTTGCCACGAGGGCCTCCCTCATGGCGTCGAGCTTCTCATCAGCCATCGCAATCCCCTTCCGGTCTTCCTGAGGCGGGCGTCAGTGCCCGGACGGGCCCGACGCGGACCCTCGCGGGGGATCCCGCCGGCGGCTCCGGCCGCCGGGGCAGGCAGAAAAGGGGAACCCGAGCGGGGTCCTGAGGACTCGCCCGGGTTCCGTGGGGCAGGTCTGCGATGGGCTCTCTCACCGACAGTCTTCGAGGGACGGGTCCATCTCGACCTTGGCCTTGGCACTCAGGGTGTAGACGATGGCCTTGGCCAGGGTATCTGAGACGGCCTCCTCCGCCTCCGGCTCAAGGCCGAGCTCCGGCAGGAGCGCCATGGCGCGGCCGAGCTCCGAGGCCGCCCCCTTGATGCTGCCGAGGACCATCGTTGCGGTAAGCCCCCGAAGGTCCAAGGGATCGCTCATGGCCGCTCCTTTCCGCGGGGCCGCTCGACGGCCTCGCCGTATTCGAGGCATCGGTGGCTGCGGTCGCCCACCAGGGTGATGCAGCCATCGAAGAACTCGACGCACTCCACCTTGAAGGGGTGGCCGAACTCGTCGCAGGCCACAGAGCCTGTGGCCACCGGGACCCCGTCCTTGAAGCAGAGCCACAGGATCCCCTTTGGGAGTGGGTCGTAGGTCCAGAGGCCGGCTGACACGATCTCACTCAGTTCCATGGTCACCCCCTTCAATCAGCTCCACGGTGGTGCGGACCTCGCACCCCTCGAAGGAACGGTCCGGGTCCGTCCCTGGAATCTCGACGGCAGCGACGTCGGCCACGAGGTCGTCGATGTCGTTCCACGGGTCGAAGGTGCCCGGGTCAGGGATGGCGTCGATGAGCTCGAAGTCGCCGAGGAGGACCAGGCCGCTTCCCCGGTACCCGCGCTGAACACAGGAGACGGGAACAGTCTCCTCGACGCGGGCGACGACCTCGGCCGGGCCTGAGCGAGGACCTCCGTCTCTCACCACGGACGCCCGGGTCCCGATGGGACGCCCGCACCACGGGCAGAACCGGAATTCGCGACCGACACCCTCGGTGCCGGCACGCTCGGTGTGCTCGTTTCTACACGCCGAGCAGCGCCACACCGTCTGCAGGTGGGTTTCGTGGTCCGGCGTCACGTCTACATGGTCACAGGGGACGCGACCTTCGTCGAACTCCACGATGACCGTGCCCCCCGACCGGCGCATCTCCGGTCTCAGGGCCAGTGTGGATCCATTCCTCGGTCACCTTGCGAAAGCTCCAACAATCCAGAACGTCGACCGCCTCGAGAAGTTCCTCGGCTGTTCCGAAGCGGCGGACGTCGACGCTGACCTAGCCGGAGGCTATCTCGCCGTCGATGACGCCGAAGGCCGTGCGGCACTTTCGTTGCGTTCCACAGGACCTTCCGCCCGGGCCTGCCGGCCCGGACCCCTATCCACCGCTGTAGAGCCGATTCCGGTCCAGCGGCACGACCGGTGTCTAGGCTACCAAGCAAGGGTTTTGTCCGTCTTCCACTCGCCCAGAAGCCACCGCAGCGGCTCCCTCAAGGCGCCCTTGCTCGTAGGCATCGCAGCTATAGGACTTCTTGCGTTGCTTGTGAGAGGTCAGATTCATGTTGTCCATATAGTCGGCTACCTCAGAGGGCACCAGCACAAGGAGCTCTCGGGTCTGCTTGTCCAGGACACTGGCAACCCCCGACACAAAGCCCGCTAGAAAGCTCGTGCGAGCTTTGGCTGCCTCTTGGTTAAGCCAACGCTTCACATAGTCCTCTTTCAGCGACTCATGGACATAGAGATTCGCCTGGGCCTGGGCAGCCTGCTGCTTGCGGGCCTCCCCTGCCTTCTTGGAAAGCTTCTGCCCAAGGTTCGCCAGAGACTCAAAAACCAGCTTTGCCGCGCTGGCGTCTGAGGAACGACCCACAAAGATGCCCTGGAAGGTCTTGCCGCCACCGCTTAGATAGCATGAGCAGCGATAGCTGCGAGCGACCACGCTCAAAAGGCTCTTTTTCCAGTCCATGCGGACGCTGCCCACAGAGATCTCTTCGATCACCTCGGGCACTTCTGCCCAAAGTTCTCGCTCAGAGATGTCGTGGGCCACCATGAGGCGCTGGGCGGCCAAAGCGGCAGCCACAGCCTCCGCCTCTGTGGCCCCCGCCTCGGAGCACCACCGGGCCGTGGCCGCCCAGACCAGGGCCTCGCGGATCTCTCCCGGGAGCTCTGCGAGGAAGGCCTGGGGGCCCCAGGGGGTGCCCTCCTCGGGGGCCGGGGTGTGGAGGTCTGAGACCATGGCGTCGAGCACCGACCAGAGCCTTGCCGTGGCCGCCGTGCGGGCGAGCACCGCCTCACGGCCGAGCTCGCCTCCCGCCGACAGGTCGACCTCTCCCGGGGCCCGAGCCAGGTCGGCCGCAGCGACGATGAGCTCTCCGGCCTCCCCGTCGCAGCCGAGCGCCGGGCCGTCCTGGGTGCAGCGGATATAGGCCGCCGCGCTCGGCAGGCCGTCGCCCCCGTCCAGGCCGTAGTCGAAGGCCGAGAGGCCCTCTCCCCAGCGCGCGGGCCCCTCCGTGGCAGGGCCCACCCAGGGGCCGGGAAGCCCCAGGATGCGGCTCCGGTCCTCGTCGAGCACCACGGGCACGCAGGCGCCGCGGCTCGGGTCGTCCACGGGGGTGACCACCACGCAGCAGGCAAGGGCGCGCCCGTCGTCGAGGTCCAGGGTGCCGACTACGGCCATGTGGCAGGCCGTGTCCCAGTCCGGCACCTCCATGAGAGCGGGCAGGGCCCCATCCTCGGTGAAGCCCAGGGAGGCGGCCTCCGCGGCCACCTCGGCGATGCGCTCCGAGAGTGTCTCGGCGGCGCGCCCGACGAGGCCCGCCACGAGGCCCGGCTGGGGCGGTTTCACAAGGATCGAGGAGAGGTTTCCGGCGGGCCAGCCCACCGCGGGGTCGAGAAGGTCCATCATGTCCTCCTTGAGGTTCGGTCGCGGGTGTCTCGTTCGGGAAGGGCCCCTCAGGCGGTCTCGGGGACGAGGCCCTCGGCCCAGGCCGCCTCCCCCTCGTCGGAGTCCCAGAAGCCGCACTCCCCGTCGCAGGCGGCGACCACGGCCCTCACGGCCCGCTCGCAGGCGAGGCGGTAGAGGGACCCGTAGGCGTCCACGTCGGCGAGCCACCGGTCCCAGGAGTCGGTGGGAAGGCCGTCCTCGTCGAGCCCCCACGCGTCGGCCTCGGCGGCCTCGAGGGCGCTCCCCAGGGAGGCGAGGGTCGGGACGAGGCGGTTCCACTCGGAGCAGCCCTCGGCGTCCAGGTCGCAGAAGCTGTCAAGGGGAGTGGGGACCGGCACCTCGTCGCCGTCCAGGTCCACCTCGAGGTAGGTGCCGTGGACCGAGTCGTAGAGGTACCAGCCACCGACGGACGGCAGGGTGCAGATGCGCCCGGTGCCGAAGTTCTCGAGGTAGACCCAGAAGCCGTCCACCAGGCGGGCCCCGACGTGGGCGCAGAGGCGGCGGACCGCCCGGTCCCCCCGGGCGCAGATGCCGGCGACCATGTCGGCCAGGACGTCGGTTGCGTGGTCGGTGCGGCCGGTGACGGTGCCGAAGGTGCCGGTGCGCTCGACGGTCGTTTCCATGGGATGCCCCCTCTCGTCTCGGGCGCACCCACTGTGGGCCGCCCCCGCGGGCACTGCCGGGCGCGCCTTTGCGCGCGACCCTTGCCGGTGCCGGGGCGAGAGAGGCGAGGATGGGCCAGGGAGGCCGGGGCGTCGACCGGCCCGGCCATCCAGGCCCCGTCGAGGCCGAGGCCGCAGGCGACATCGGCGAGGGGCCCCGGGATTCTCTTCCCAGGGCCCCTCGGGGTGCCTTTTCGTATGTCTTGGTTCGGGTGTCCCGCGGGGCGGCCTAGGGACGGCCCCCGGCCGGGTGGGACACGGACAGGGGGCCGAGCTCGGAGCGGCAGACCCGCCTCCCCTGCCCGCAAGGGGGGGGGACTTTCGTCCACCTTTCTCGGCAATCGTGTAAGTTATCGGCGTAACTTACACGATTGTGCAGGATGTTGCACATTGAAGCCGGTCCTAGCGAAGTCTCGCCAGTGTGGCCTCGCACACGAATGCGACCGGGTCCAAGAGGCGGATGCGAAGCTCCTCGGCCCCGCTCACACCGGAGACCTCGTTCAGGGCCGTTGCGACGGCATCGGGGAGCCCCTTCGAGAGGTCGGACACCTTCGCGACGCACCAGTCGCCGTTCAGGTCGCACGCCTTGGCCATACGCGTCACCGCCCCGATGCCCAGGCGTCCCACCGCGCTCACGCCCCCTATGCCCATGGCGACCCTGCGGTCCCTCGGGCCGTCGTAGGGAAGCCCGGACGCGCAGTCGTACATCGGGGCCAGGCGAACCCCTCCGTCGGGATACTCCAGGAGGGAGAAGTTCTTGGCGTGACCGTCGGGTGCCCCCAGCAGGTGGTTCGCGACGACCATGAGGAAGAAGGCCTTCTTGTCCGTGTCCGGGTCATCAATGAACCGGTCTATGGCGGCAGCGATGTCCGGGGCCACGGGGCCCCGGTTCTCCGTGTACTTGTTCTCCGGCAGGATCCCGCACGCCTGGCAGAAGTCCTCCTGGTGGATCCGGACGACATCGAAGGGCCTCCGGACGACCCGGTCGAACCTCTCGATGCAGACGGCACCGAGCCCGTCGAGGTACTCGGTGTTCGCGACCTCGACACCCATGAGGGCGCATGCCCTCATGGTCACGTGCTCGACCAGGGACTGGAAGGCCCTGCCCTTGATTCCCGGCTTAAGGATGTGGGTCGTGGCCGCGTCGCCCTCGCAGGAGTACCAGCGTCCGTCGAAGCAGGCGAGGGCGATTTTCGGCTGGAACCCCCCCCCGAGGGACCAGTGCTCCGCCCTCGCCTGCCAGGACGCCTCGCCCCTGTCCATGAGCTCGGAGAGACGGAGTCCCAGAACGCCCTCGTCGACCTCGACGTAGTCGGACGCCCTCGGAACCGGGTCCTCGCCCACGCCGAGGAAGGAGACGGCCTCCGGGCAGTCCCTTCCCATGAGGGACAGGAGCCCCATGACGTTTCCGGGGCCGACCCCCTCGCCCTCGCCCGTGGCCGCCCTTGCCCCCCCGGTCGTCCGGCAAGAGCCCGGCAAGGAAGGGTTTTAGGTCCTTCTCGAGGTAAGGCGGCGTCCTTACGGGCAGACGCACCGAAAGCGGCACGCCGTCGTATCCCGGGGCGTACCGGAGTCTCATGAAGCCGTGCCCGTCGCGGTCCACGACGGCCGTGGGGGTGCCGTAGAGCCATGCAGTGAGGGCCTTGGCTACCATGGCGCCCCCTTCTCGGACGCCTCGAGCATCCTGGCGATCGCCTCGCTGCGTGCCTGCTGCCGTCGGGCGTGAAGCTCCTGGATGGAGGGGCCCGCAGGTCCTCCTTCGTCGGCCCCGACGGTCACGGCGAGCCCCAGGGCCTTGAGGATGCGGTCGGCCTTGTCCATCGCCATCCCGTCCGCCCGGCCCGCCTCGAGGTCGAGGATGCGCCGACGGGAGACGCCGGCGAGCTCGGCCAGCCGGGCCTGGGTGAGGCCCTGCTCCTCCCTGGCCTCCCTCACGGCGAGCCCTATCGCCAGGGCCAATCTGAAGGCCATGGGACACCTCCGTCCGTGGTGGATGTGCAATATCATGCACAAGTCTCCATGGGCATGATATTGCACATCGGGAGGGGCATCAAGGGAGGGGCCGGCGGCCTGCAGCGAAAGAAGGGCCCCGGGAGATAATCCCGGGGCCCTTCGGGGGAGCGCCCGTCGTCTGCTTCGCTGTCTAGGACCCGACGGTCCCCCTGAGCGTCCGGACCGCCCTCCGGATCGCCTCCGCCTCGGCAGCGAGGTCGCCGCAAGGGACGTCGAAGGGCTCCGCCACGGACACGAGGTCGGACACGGTGATTCCCGAGCCCTTCCCGGCCACCGTGCAGGCCCTCTCCTGGGTGCCGTAGGCCCTCCATGAGGGGGTGAGGTCGTAGGCGGGTGCCAGCTCCCAGGCACCTTCGCGGCACAGGTACGAGAAGTTCTTCGCGTGGTCGTCGAGGTTTCCCGAGAACACGTTGAAGCACATCAGGCGGAAGAGCCGCAGGCGGTCCCCCGCCGGGCACCGGAGGGCGTCGGTCAGCTGGAACAGGTTCTCGTAGTCGAGGACAGGGATCCGGTGGGAGACCTCGAGAAGGCCGCCGGCGCTCACCATGTGGACCCGTCCCCCACCGGGCGTGCGGTCGAAACGGCGGACCGCGAAATAACCGGGGCACACCTCCGACGGGAGCAGGCGCGTCTCGGGGACGTCCAGACCACATTCCGCGGCACAGGCCATATAGGCATACTCCTCGACCCCCGCAGACGGTCCGTCCTGCCCCGTGGGGAACTTGACGATCCACGGGTCGCCTTCGATGGAGACGAGGGCCTTGGGTCGGGCGCCCCCGGAGGAGCCGGCGAGGGCCCTGAGCCTGTCGACGTCGGCCGGGTCCTCCAGGGGCTCGTCGTCGAGGATCCGGCGGCACTCCCCCAGGAAGCGGTCGAGGTCGCCGATGTCGGCGACCATGGTGTCGGCCAACTCCCGGCTCGGTTCGAACGAGAGGGCCCCCATGGCGCCGTCGCCCACGAGGCAGAGCCTCTCGAGCACCCCGACGGACCTCGGGTCCACGCCCTGCATCCTCAGGGACCTGTCCAGCAGGAGCCTCCCCCACCCGTCCGGCATCGCGTCGTCGATGACACCGAACACGCCTTCCAGGGGGTCCGGCGGGGCGACCCGGACCCCCGGGGCCAGCGGGAGGCTGAAGGGGCTGATCGAGAACCCCTCCTCGATCCAGGAGGGGGCGTACGAGAAGGCCATGAGGCCGTCGGGTGTCATGGCCGCCGTACCGACCCGCGACCCCTCCAGGGAGACGGAAACGGTCTTCGGGGCCTCAGCGACGGGGTTTCCCCTCCGTGCCATCGGCGACCACCTCCTCAATGGTCCGGTACGCGGGCTTGGCGAACAGGGCGTCCAGGTCGCTGTCGCAGCCCAGGGCCCGGGCCACCTCCACGACCGTCTTCAGGGTGGCCCTGCCGCGGTGCTCGAGGTTCCGCAGAGTGGCCACCGAGACGCCGCTGCGCTCCGCCAGCTGCTCCTGGGTGAGGCCGAGGGCGGACCGCCGTGCCCGGACACGGGAGCCGAGGGCCTCGAGGGTCCTCCTGGGCGTCGCCGTTCCGGATATGATCTCGAGCGGTGTGGCCATCATGGGCTCCAGAATCGCTGGTTTCTTAGCGGTAGCGTTGCACTTATCTGGGATTATTCTACCAGAGGCGCTAGATTCCTGGCGGTTTGGCAGCGCAATGCCGGTAGAGACGGGCCACACCCTGGTCGAGGGGCCCGCAGGGCTCCCCGAGCTCCCCCTCGGAAAGGGATGCCGTGGCCATGGCCTCCGAGACCGTGTTTCACAGGTTCCGGTCGTCCTCGAGGCGCTCCGCCACGGCCCCCATGACGAGACGCCGGCAGGTCGAGTTCGGGCACTTCCTTCGGAAGATCTCGGAGTCGTCGTTGCCGGTGGCCGCGAGGATGCCGGCGGCCACCCCGGCGCTGCGGCTGATGCCGCCGTCGCAGGCCACGACGATGAGGCCAGCGAGGTCCATGGCCAAGGCACCGTCCCAGACGAAGTCGGCCACGGCCCTCGCCTGGTCCTTCCCCATGGGCTCCAGGGGACGGCCCCAGGAGGCGCGCTCCCCGTCCTCCACGTCGTCGAACAGGAGCTCCAGGTGGCGGGCGGCGCCCGCGGGCACCTCGATGGGGTCGGAGTCCGGGCCGGTCATGAGGATGCAGTCGAAGGGGCCCTCCAGGCGCGACGCCTGGACCCTCGGGCAGACGACGATGCGGTGGGTCTCGCCGAGGATGGTGCAGTCGACGGCGACGAGTTCGGTTCCCATGGGCGTACCTCCAAATCATCTTCGTTGGTTAAACGAAGGGGCCGAAAGGAAGGTCCCCTCCGGCCCCAACTGCGGATGCCTCCGGCGGTCCCTTCCGGGCGCGCTGCGGGCACTGTCATGGCGTCTCAAAACCCCAGGGCGGTATTCCTGAGCCTTCCCAGGGCCCTCTCGCAGCGCCTCAGGTAGGAGGCCGAGGGTGCCGTGGCGGGGCTCGCCAGGTGATCCTCCAGGTCGCAGGCCTTGACGGCCGCGGCATCGGGGTTCGTCATGACGCGCCCGATGTAGGCGTCGTAGGGCTCGCCGGGTCGCCTCGTGAGGCACCCCACGGCGTCGGCCACCCGTTCCCCGAAGGCCTCACGCACGTCCCCTAGGGTGACGTCCCCGTCCTCCACCACGTCGTGGAGCAAGGCGATGGCGACGGGGGTCCTGTCGGCGGAGTCTAGGGAGATCTTCCTCTCTGCCCTTTCGGCGACCCTCAGGGAGTGTTCGTAGGCGTCGGGTGGGAGGTGCCTCTCGGCGAAGGCACGACCGTCTGCCGGGGCGATGTCGTTCATGGGACCCCCTCTCGAGATCTGAACGTGCAGGTTTTCAACCCATCCGGGAAATCCTAGCGTTTCTGATGTCAGAGAACCTCCTCACGGACGGCGTAAGGCCCCATGGCCTTCAGGTCCAGCCGGACCAGGGGGTAGGTGCAGAAGCCGCTCTTCTCCTCGATGCCCGTGGGGCGATACAGCCCGAGCTCCCTGAGGCGCTCCCGGAGCGCTTTGGGACAGCCGTTGGTGTCGATGAAGGCCATGGCGCCGTCCACATCGGGCATCCCGCCGAGGTTCACGGTGACGTCGCAGAAGGGCTCCCCGGTATCCGCCTCCACGGCACCGACGTAGGTTCCTCCGAAGTAATACTCCTCCACCGTCAGGTAGAGCTCCGTGGGTTCACCCAGGAAGTCGATGACGATGGGGATCGGGCGGGTCTCATCGGTGTTCGCCATGGCGTCTCCTCTACGTTGTTTCTTTACTTCCTTGGCCGCGGTGCCGGGGCCTCACCCCGTACCGCTCGCGCCCCCTGCCGCCCGCGCCTCCCCGGCGCGGGTCCCTCGGCGATCCCGGTGTATGATCACTGTGGGGATAAATATCACCCGGGTGATATTTTCTGGAGGTGCCATGGGTCGGTTGGAGAGGCTCCGCGAGGTGGAGCGCGAGATCGAGGGGAGCCTGTCGGACGCCTCCATGGGGTGGACCCGTGTCTACCGCCTGGTGTCGGAGGTGGCCGAGGAGCGCCTCTGGCTCGACTCCTACCGCTCCCTCGCCTCCTGGATGAGGTCCTTCGGGGACAGGTCGAGGGTGTCCGTGAACTACCTCAACCGGGTCCTTGCCGCCGGGCGCTCCTACGAGGCCTTCCGGGAGCGGTCCCTGGCCGCCGGCAGGCCCTGCCCTGAGCTCTCGGCAGCCCCGGTCTCGGCCACCGCCGTGGCGGAGGCCCGAAGGGTCTCCGCCGGGCGCCCCGAGGCCTTCGACCGCCTCATGGGCTCCCTCGTCTCAGGCGACACGACGCTTTCGGAGGTCCGCCGGATGGCGGCCGCCGGGGCCGGCCTGAGGGACCGCGGGCGCCCCCGGGCGGACACCTCGGCGCCTTCTGGGCACCTGCCCGAGGAGCTGCTCTGGGCCCTCTCGCCGGAGGCCCTCGGCGCGACGTCTTCCGACCCCTCCCGAAGGTTCCTCTGGCAGGCCTTCCCGGAGACCTCCGGCAGGCACTCGGCGTCAACCCTCGTGGCCACAGACTGCCTCAGACAGGCCACCCTGGAAGACCTCGACGGCACCCCTGCGGGGATCGACCTCCTGTGGTTCGCCGCCGTGGCCGACCCCGGGTCCCCGTCGGCGGTGGTGCCCAAGGCCCCTGCCGGGGTGGATTTCGCGTGGCTCTGCGTAGACGCCGCGGAAGCGCCCGACGCGGCGTCGGCGAGACCCTCCGGATGGGGCCTCACGGTCTGCGATGTCTCCGCCGGGACCGTGACCGAGGTCACCCGGGGGCGCCGCCGGAGGGCCGACGCCGGGGGGCGTGCCGACCTCCTCGAGGGGGCCCTCATGAGGTGCCTCAGGAGGGTGTGAGGGGGGCTGTCAGAGAGGTGCGACGGCGTCCTCCACGAAGGCCTTGCCGAGGCCGTCCTTGAAGGCCCTGAGGCCGCCGGCGAGGACGAGGCGCTCTTCGACGGCCCTCTTCCTCTGGGCGGTGTAGGTGGCAGGGAAGCTCATGGGCCCGTAGGGCCCGTACAGCTCGTCGACCAGGGGGCAGGCGTCGTAGGAGAGCGCCCATGGGCCCCTGTGGCGCCCCAGGGCCTCCGCGAGGGCCCTGTGGTCGCCCTCGGAGAGGCTCCGGCGGTAGAGACCGGGGCCGGCGGCCACGTAGGGCGGGTCGAGGTAGCAGACCGCATCGGGACCGAGGGTCGGTGCGACCTTGGCCATGAAGTCGATCGCGTCGCACCACCGCACCTCGATGCGGTCGGCGAGGGCGGCGATGGAGCGCACCTTCGCCTCGAGGTCCTGCCGGTTGAAGCGGTCGGACAGGGCCCAGGGACCGGTCTGGCCCATGCCCCCCATGGGCCTCGCGCCCAGGATTCCCGCCCGATTCGTCCGGGACAGGAACAGGCAGGCGCAGGCCAGCCCGAAGGAGGGCTCTGCGGCCCCGGCCCAGAGGTCGTGGCACCTTCGCCACGTGACCAGGTCCAGGTCCACCCGGCCGATGAAGGCGCAGAGGTCCTCGGGGCGCTCCCTCACGGCCTGCCAGAAGGCGGCCACGGCCGGGTCGGCGTCGGCGAGCACCACCCGGGACACGCAGCCCTCGAGCAGGAGGGCCATGGAGAGGCCCGCCCCGCCGCAGAAGGGCTCCGCCCAGGTGCCGCCCGTGAGGCCGTTGGCGGCGAGGAGGCGGGCCATGAGGGGGAACAGCCGGCTCTTGCCGTCGGGGTAGCGCAGGGGTGTCTTGGTGACAGGCATTGGTCCTCCTCTCCCCTGCGGCCCCGCCGCCCGCGCCTCCGGCGCGGGGACGACCCCGCGCGACCAAGGCCCTCCCGGGGCTGCGCCGGGAGGGCCTTGGTCGCGCGGTACCGGAGGGGCGCTCTTTGAACGGGCAGAGGTACTGGAGGGGTTTTGCGGTCTATAGCCCCTTGAGCCTTCGCTCCGCCGTGAGAAACACCCTGCCACCGTCCCTGGGGCCGATGGCCACCACCTCGACCACCTCTACGACGCCGTTTCTGATTCTGTACACGAGCCTCAGGTTGTCCGATCGGAATTTGAGCTCCCGACATGGGGCCAGGCCACCCCGCAGGGGCTTTCCCACTTCGTCGGCACGGTGGCGAAGCCTGTCGAGCCCGGCGTTGACGATGAGGCGCTGGGAGTTGTCGAGCTTGCCGTAGTCCTTGGCAGCCCCTGGAAGGAACTCGATCGCGAAACGCCCGCTCATTCGAAAAGGTCCTCGTCGGTCAAGGCGCCACCGGCCATGGTCAGGGTTTGCTCCCAGTCTCGGCCAAGAACGTCCTCGATGGGGACGGCCTGGTCGCGCCCTGCGTCGACATCCTCGAGGCGCTGGGCACACTCGTCGTAGAAGCGTTCCATCCGCAGCTCCTCTATCTGGGCCATGAGGTCCTGGAGCATGGAGAAGTCCAGGACGGCGACCTCGATCTCCCCCGTCCTGCCCTGGATGAACTGGGGACGGTTCTTGGCCTGCTCCCGGACGCGCTTGAAGTTTCTCGTGGCATCCGTCGCGGTGACGATCTGGTCCTTGGAGAAGAGAAGCTCCCCGTTCCTCACAGGGATCCGGTCCTCGAGGGATGTCGAGGTGGCAACAGGTGCGCCGTTCTCGATCGTGGCCATGGTTCTCACTCCGTTCGTCCTCCTTTGCAGACCTCGTTTTGTATTCTACTGCGAATTGCCACGCGTATTCAACGGAATCGGGCTGACCGAGGATGTGGGCGAATAGTATTCGCCCAAGGCCCGCTCCATGGCGTCGATGTTCCGGATGCGAGGCTGCCATGGTCCCGGCGCCCAGGCCCCGGAGGGGGCGGACTTCCGGTGGCTCATGGCGCCCGCGGACACCCCCGGGGTCCTCGAGGGGGCCCGCGGCCGCGGCTGGGGCCTGACCCTGTCGGACAGGGCCGCCGGGGCCGCAAGGACGGTCCACCCGGCCCCCCGGAGGGACCCTTCGGCAGAGGCCCGGGCGCGGCTCATGGAGAGGGCCCTCGTGAGGGTGCTCCAGGGGGCCTAGGCCGCGGCATTCCGACAGGGGTTCAGACAGGTGTTCGAAAAAACTGCCCGAATATCCGGAAATATTCCCGGATGGTCGAAAAGGTGCCCGAATAGCCGGAAATGTTCCCGGATGGTCGAAAAGGTGCCCGGGCACGGCCACGAACGTCTGCCGTGAGACAGGCACGGTCGCGTACGAACAAAAATGAGCGGGGCCGCGCTCTCGCGCGACCCCGCACAGACCCCTCGACCTATTCTTCTAGAGAAAGAGCCCCTTGAGTTCTTTTGACACTCCCCATAGCTAAGGCAAGGGGATTCTTCCTTCGACGCGGATTGCCTACTTGCCACCTGGGTGGCAAGTAGGTCTTACGCCCGCTCCAGAAGCGTAGCTGGAATCTTAGACCCCAGCGGTTCCCGCATGCCCTGCGGTACCTTCCCTCAGGATCCTCTCGCCCTCCCGGGCGATGTTTGTGGCCGCGTTGAGGTCGCGATCGTGGGTCGCCCCGCACTCCGGGCAGCGCCACTCGCGCACCGACAGCGGCAGCCCGGGCAGCACGTGACCGCAGGCCGAGCACGTCTTGGAGGACGGGTAGAACCTGTCCACCTTGACGAACGGGCGGCCGTGCCAGGCGCACTTGTACTCGAGCTGGCGGGCCGCCTCGGCCATGGAGGCGTCCGAGACCGCCTTGGCCAGGCGGCGGTTCCTCTTCATCCCCTCCACGTTCAGGTCCTCGACGGCGATGGCTTGGCTCTCGCGCATCGCCTGCGTCGTGGCCTTGTGGACGGCGTCCTTGCGCCTGTCGGCCACGGCCTCGTGAGCCCTGGCCACCTTGAGCCTCTGCTTCGCCCTGTTCCTGGACCCCTTCCTCTTGCGGGAGAGGCGGCGCTGCTCTTTGGCGAGGCGCCTCTCGGCCTTGGCGAGCGCCCTGGGGCTGGCGACCCTGACGCCGTCGGAGCGGACCATGAGGTCCCGGACGCCGGCGTCGATGCCGAGCACGGGGACCTCGCCCTCGGCCATGGGGGCCTCAGGGCAACCCGTGCAGCTGAGCACGCAGAAGTACTTGCCGGAGGGGGCCCGCTTCACCGTGGCCGAGACGATGCGGCCCTCCACGGGCCTGGACACCCGGGCCCTGACCGCCCCGAGCTTGGGGAGCCTCAGGTGCCTCTCGTCGGGCACGGACACGCCCCAGTTGGTGCGGAAGCTCTGCCCGGGGTCCGACTTCGACTTGAAGCGGGGGTAGCCGGGCTTTCCGCCCTGTCTCACCCGGCGGAAGAAGTGGTCGTAGGCAGAGCAGAGGTCCCGCACCGCCTGCTGGAGGGCGTGGGAGTCCGCCTCGCGCAGCCACGGGTGCTCGGCCTTCCAGGCCGGCAGCATCCGGTCGAGCTCCCAGCGGGAGGGCGACTTCCCCGTGGCCTCGTAGGCGGCCTTGCGCACCTCGAGGCAGCGGTTGTAGACCCAGCGCCGGCACCCGAAGGTGCGCTCGATTCGGGATCGCTGGGCCTTGTTGGGGTAGATGCGGACCACGTAGGCTCGCTCCACGCTCACACCTCCTTCTGGGCCTCGATGTAGCGCTTGACGGCGGCCAGGGGCGCCCCGCCCACGGTGGAGACGAAGTAGCTGTTGGTCCATAGGGAGGGGATGCGGCTCTTCAGCCAGGGGAACTCGGAGCGCAGGTCGTGGCTCGTCCTGCCCTTGATGCGCTTCACCGCCCGGTGGACGCCGAGCTGCGGGTCCACGTCGAGGAGCAGGTGGACGTGGTCGGGCATGACCTCCATCTCGACGACCTCGAAGGAGAGCTCGGAGGCTACCTGGGCCGCGATCTCCTTGAAGCGCACGTCCACGCCGTCCACGAGCACCGCCCTTCGGTACTTCGGGCAGAAGACCACGTGGTACCTGCAGCTGTAGACGACGTTGTTGTTGCTCTTGTACTCCATGCCCTAATTATATCACAGCCTGCTATCTATCATTCTCGCAACCCGTGGGCGCGGCTCGACCCCATGGCTGAAGCCAGGGGCTTGCGCCGCGTGTTTCGGTCAGCCCTCCTCGCCGGTATGGGCGGTCGCGGGGTCTCCCCCCCCCCCCCCCCCGCCGGCGCCTTAGAACCTTCCGAGCTCCGCCATCTCCCGACGGACGCGCTCGGATCGCTTCCGGGCCATGGAGCAGCGGAAGGTCTCGAAGGCGCTCCTGAGGGCGCTCTCCCGGGAGTCCTCCCAGTCGCTGTCGTACCACGCCGCCATGGCGCCCTCGACGATGTCGTCAGGGCACCCGCAGCCCTCATCGAGGAGGAAGCGGACCTCGGCGGTGAGGTCGTCGTCGTAGCAGTAGGTATCGCCGACGCGCGCCGTGAGGCGGTAGCGGACCTCGTCGGCAAAGCGTTCCTCGTCGACGCGGTCGCAGACGATCTCGGCCTCGGCCGCCGAGATCACGAGGGGCTCGGCGCCGCGGCAATGGATCTTGAGGTTCATGGCCATGGTCTCCTCCTTAAGGGATCTCAATGGCTGAGCGAGCGGAACATGTCCCAGGTCTCCGAGCGGTCGAAGATCTCGAGCGGCACCCCGTGGGCCAGGTCCGTCTCGGTTTTGAGAAGGTCCCCCCAGCGGCTGTCGCCGGAGCCGGCGACGGTGCCGCCCGGCATCCACGGGGCGCAGCCCTCGGAAGGTTCCGCCACGGGCTCCAGGTGGGGGGTATGGGCGCCGAAGGGGCCCCTTTTCTGGACGAGACGCACGAGGTTCTCCGGCGGGTCGTCCGGGTCGACCTCGACGTGGCCTTCGGGGCAGACCACGAGCACCTTGTCGTAGCGCTCGCTGATGCCGCCGAGGGAGCACCCCTCGAACAGGGGGTTGCGAAAGACTTCCAGGGGCAGTGCTCTCATGGCTCCTCCTTGTCAGCAGTGGCAGTCGACGACGTCGACCGTGAAGTCGTCCTTGGGGAGGCTCCGGACGTAGTCCCAGAAGGGGACCCCGCCCTCGACCCAGGAGCCGTCGGCATCCACGTAGGCGTAGGGTTCGGCGCACTCGCGGAACCTGATGTGGGTCCGGCGGAAATCGTCGAAGCTCTTCGGGCGCTTGCGCTCGCGGGACTCCCCGTGGCGCTCGATCTTGGCTAGGAGGCTCTCGTAGTCGAGGCGGATGGCGCGCTCCTCGGCCTCCGTGGGCTCGTAGGTCTCGGGGTCCGGGAGGTCCGCCAGAGGTATGGGGGCGAGGTCGTAACCCCAGAGACCCTCCCAGCGGCCGCCCTCCTCCCACCAGTCCCAGTGGGCGTCGGGGTTGTACCAGTAGCCTTTCGCCTGGGCCTCGTCGTCGAAGTTCGCGTCCTCGTCCTCCTGGAACTCCGGGACGGCCCCTCCCAGAGCGGCGAGGTCGGGGTCTCCGCAGAAGGGGGCGAGGATGCTTGCCAGGGAAAGCGGCCCCTCCTTTGGGCGGATCACGGCTACGCAGTAGTGCATGGGCATCCCCTCTCCATAGGGCGAGGGCCCCTCCCCGGAAATCCGGGAAGGGACCCTCTGACGGGTGTCTTCTGGTGCGCCCGGACGGATTCGAACCGCCGACGCCGGCCTTAGGAGGGCCGCGCTCTGTCCTGCTGAGCTACGGGCGCAGGGTCGGGGGGAGCGCCTCGGCACCCCTCCTCCACGGGACCTGCCCCCGGCGCCTCCGGGCGCCGGCCCCGGGAAGACAGATGAGGGTCCCCGCAAGAGACACTCGCGGGGACCCTCCGGGCCGTCCCTGTGGGAGTGCGGGGGTGGGACGGCCACGCACCCCTGAGGTGTGCGACGGGATGATCAGGTCGTTGGCGGCCTGACGGGTCAAATTTCAACACACGCACCCCTGCGGGGTGCGACTGACCCCGTTTACGCTTGACATGTTTTATTTTGGTTTCAACACACGCACCCCCGCGGGGTGCGACCTTGACGGCAGCGGCGGAGTCCTCAGAACCAACGTTTCAACACACGCACCCTTGCGAGGTGCGACAAACCGAGTGTACTTGCGTGAGCTTCGGTCATCGTTTCAATACACGCACCCCTGAGGGGTGCGACTCCCAAAGGTCGTGCCCGAGCCCATCTGCTTCAGGATACCCCGTGGCCCGGCCGTAAGGGAAACCATGGATAATCATACCAAAGACGCATCTTTCGGGACATCGGAAAGGCGCCGGGTAGGCACCCAGGGCGGGCGTTCCCGAGGGTGGCGGCGGGAGGAGCTTTCAGGGGGCACGGGAAAGGGGCCGCTTTGGTATCTTTGGCGGTTGATTGTCAGACAACCGTCAGGAGAAGTCATGGGAATCCGCACGAAGGTCGTTTTGACGGCCCTTTCCGCATCCGCCCTCATGGTCTTGGCCGGGTGCTCGGGCGCCGGCAACGCGGCCGACCTCGAGGCCAGGGTGGCCGCCCTTGAGGAGCGTGTGGACGCCATGGAGGGGACGGCGCAGGACCAAGGGGGGTCGAAGGCCGACGACGCCGAGACAGAGGGCGTCGACCGGGTGGGCAGCGATACCGTGGAGGTCGGAGACGCCGCGTTCGAGAACGACTTCTTCGGGGACGGCAAGGTCGTCCTCGTGCCAATGACCTTCACGAACACCACCGGCAAGGAGACGTCGTTCACGGGGGTCGCCTCCGTCAAGGCCTACCAGGGCGGGGTCGAGCTGGACAGGGGCTATGCCGAGTCGTGGACCTCCGGCATACCGCAGACGGACTCGGACAAGGGGACCTATATCAAGCCGGGGGCGTCCATCGAGGTCTCCGACTGCTTCGAGCTGAGGGACACATCCCCCGTCACCGTCGAGGTGAGCACTCCCGAAGGCGCCGCGGTCGCACAGAGGACCTTCGAGGTGGGTTGACCCGGGTCCCCCCCTATCGGCATCCCCGAAAAAGTAGGAGGGGAACCGGCAAAGGCGCCAGTCCCCCTCCAGTCCCCGCCTCACGTGGAGTCCACGGGGTCTAGTCAGTGACACGGGCCGTAGCATCCCATGGGTCTCGCCACAAGACGGAGCACCCGGGCACAGCGCTGGGACCCCCAGGGCCCCGCGGGTGTCGTCTCGGACTGGTTCCGGGCCCACCGGGACGCAGACCCGGGAGGAGTGCCTCGGCACCCCTCCTCCACGGGACCTGCCCCCGGCGCCTCCGGGCGCCGGCCCCGGGAAGACGGGGAAGGGCCCCACGAGAGACGCTCGTGGGGCCCTTCGGGCCGTCCCTGTGGGTTTGTAGGGCGGGACGGCCACGCACCCCTGCGGGGTGCGACGTCCGCTTGGCAACCGCTTAAGGACCATTTGCTGTTTCAACACACGCACCCCTGCGGGGTGCGACAGACGGGGCGCCGTGGGCCTCGCCGCATACTACCCCGCGTGTTTCAACACACGCACCCCTGTGGGGTGCGACTGAGGTCCATTCGACTTTTCGGCGGCACCTCAACTCCGGTTTCAATACACGCACCCCTGCGGGGTGCGACGACCCACCAGGGCAGGACGCCGGAATCGGTGCTGATGTTTCAATACACGCACCCCTGCGGGGTGCGACGGAGGTCCTGCGCGGGGCCGACGGCACCCTTTCGGTTTCAATACACGCACCCCTGCGGGGTGCGACCGATCGTTTTGTTCTCAACGTCCGTTGTTGCAAAGGTTTCAATACACGCACCCCTGCGGGGTGCGACTTTCAACGACCTTGTGGCGGGCGGTCTCACTGCAGTTTCAATACACGCACCCCTGCGGGGTGCGACCCCAAAGGTCGTGCCCGAGCCCACCTGCCCCACGACATCCTGTGGCCCGACCCCAAGGAAAACCATATCGAATCATACCAAAGACGCATCTTGCGGGACAATCCAGCGCGAACCTCCGGGAATCTCGCCGGCGGCCGGGGTTCGCGCAGGGACTTCCGATCGCCCCCTCGGAAGCCCCTAGAATCCGTTCCCGGCCGCTGCGCCCCGGCTAGGTATCGACCATGGCCCTCCTCCCTGGACGCGCCATCCGAGTGCCTTCCTGCCAGAGGGCCCGCCGGCCTTCCCGCGGACACCCCCTCGTCGGTGCCCTCAACACCCCATCGCGGAAAGGACCTGCGCCGCGGTCATGGACGGGATGCCCCCCTCCCCGAAGGCCCTGCGGTCGCGGGAGCAGATGATGTCCACGTCGCTCAATCGGGCCGCCGCGAGCACCATAGCGTCCTCCAGGTCCGGCTCCGGAAGGTCGAGGGCCAGCTCGCAGGCGTCCCTGTCCAAGGGGACGACGTCGAGGATCTCTAGGAAGACCCGTATGGCCGCGCCCCGCGGGTCCGGCTCTGGAATATAGCGACGGCAAATGTAGTAGAAGTCCTTCAGGCTCGAGGCCAGGACACATCCTCGGACGCGACGGTCGACGCAGAGGCTGAAGAGGTCTATCGCCGCATGGTGTTCGGGACGACTGCTCACCACGGCGTCGATCAGGATGTTCGTGTCGAGCATCACCTTAGTCTCGGTCACCGTACGCCTCCTCCATGAACTCGTCCCTGGTCATGGTGTCCAGGGGCGTCCCGACCGGGAAGGACCTCGAGATCTCCTCGAGGGTGTCGAGGGCGCGCCTCCTGCGCAGCAGCTCCCTGTCGGTCGTGTAGGAGTCCGGGACCTTCCCGGTCGTGGCCAGGTCGGACACGAACCCGGAGATCAGCGATCCGAGCGACATGCCGGCACGACGGGCGGCAGCCTCGGCCTTGCGGCGGGTGCCCTCATCCACCCTCGCTGAGACGACAACACTGGCCATGATTCCTTCCTTCCCTGCGTCTACTGTAGTGTCTACATATTGTATACACCACTGTCTACGGTGTCGCAACAGCCCGGGGCGAAGCGCCGTGGAAGGTACGTGGCAGGGGCACTCAAACCGAGGAACGCATCCTTCGGCACAAGAAAGGGGCCGCGTCCCGGTGGGCGCGAACCCTTTCCCAGGCCCGGCCCTATTGGGTGCCGGGCGCCAGATCACTGATACTGGGCGTGGAGGACGAAGGCTTTGACCGAGGGATCGAGGTCACCCCTTGCGGCGGCGACCTCGAGGTCGTCGACGTGGGCGGGGACCCTATCGGTAGCCTGGGGCACGAAGTCGGCCTCCCGCGGCCCGTAGCGGTTGCCCGAGATCCACACGGGCCCGTCCCTGAACCCCCTCAGCCCCTCCTCGTCCATCAGGCCCTACCGGCCGCCGCTGTCGGAATCCTCCGGAAGCTCCCAGACGACCTCTCCGGTATTGCCGTCGACGACCTCTGCGGCCCAGACCCTCTCGTCCTTGGCCGATGCCTGGATGTGGCCCACGACCCACCCCAGGGCGTCCTCGGGCCCGCCGTCAAGCCGCCAGGGTCTCGCCGGAGGCTACCTCTTCGCACTCGCAGTCGCACCAACGGACGATCTCTTTGACGGAGCGCTCCAGGGCGCGCTGGTAGAGGCCGTTGTAGGCGGTCATGAGGTCGTCCCAGAGCTCCCAGCCTTCGCTCTCCCAGATCCCGTCTGAGACCGCCTCCAGGGCGTCCTCCAGCTCGTTCAGGAGCGGCACGTAGGAGTTCCAGGCGCCGACGCCCTCCCAGTCCATGTCGCCGACGGGCTCCGCCGGGAGCGCGTGGGTGGGCTCCACAGGGTCCACGTCGGCGACGGCGTAGGTGGCATAGAGGGAGTCGTAGAGGTACCAGCCGCCGACATCCTCGAAGGGCACGTCGCGGCGCATCCAGGTGCGGTAGTACCAGGCGCTTTCCAGGTGGCCGCCGATGCGGGCCAGAAGGGCGTCCACGCAGGCGGCGCCCTCGTCGCAGACCTTGGAGACGGCGTCGGAGGTGGCGTTCTCGGTGTCGGGGTTTTTGACGGATTCCATCAGGGCCTCCTCGCGGGTCGGGCGTCCGGGGCCTTCCGCCCGGATCTCGCGGGGGCTTCCGTCCGCGCGTCACCGCGCGGAAGGGGCGTGGGGAGGGCCGTTGGATTGTCAGTTTGCTTTCATCGAGAGGGCAATTCCTATATAATAGTTATATGAGAATTAGGGGGTGTGTCTTGGATTCCAAGGCAGATGGCAGGCGGGGGCCGAAGGCCGTGCCCCGCAAGGCCTGTCTCATCAACATGCTGGAGACGGACTACCGGGACCTTGCCCGGTGGGCCGAGGAGGACTCCTCGACGAAGGCCGAGGTGTTCCGCGACATGATGGCCCGGGAGAGGGCACGCAGGGAGGGTCGCGACCATGGCTAGGGCAGACAGGACGGACAGGAGGAAGGACGCCGAGGCGTTCGTGAGACGCTGGAGCGGACGCGGGTACGAGAAGGGCGAGGCGTCGTCGTTCTGGATCGACCTGTTCCAGACCGTGCTCGGCCTGGACGACGCCATCGAGCGCCTCCAGTTCGAGGTGCCCATCAAGACCCTGGCCTCCGACAGCTCGGGCTTCATCGACGTCCACATCCCGAGCGCATCCACCATCGTCGAGATGAAATCGTCGGGCGTCGACCTGGCCAAGAAGGAGATGCGCCAGGGGCGCATGGTGACCCCAGCCGAACAGGCTCGCGACTACGCCAACGGGTTCCCCTACTCCCTGAGGCCCCGCTACCTCATCGCATGCAACTTCGAGGAGATGTGGGTCTACGACACCGCGAGAAACCCCCTGGCGGACAAGCCCCTTTACAGAATCCCCTTGGAGGACCTGCCCCGTCAGGTCGACGTGCTCCGATTCCTCTCCGGGGAGGCCAAGCCGCCCGAGGTCCTCGCCCGCGAGGTGTCGGTCGAGGCCGGACGCATCATGGGCCGACTCCACGAGCACGCCGAGAGGGCCTACGGAGACACCTCCAAACCGTCCGTGCAACACGCCGTGTCGGTGCTCCTGACCAGGCTCATGTTCCTGATGTTCGCCGAGGACGCGGGGCTCCTCCTCTCCGCCAAGAAGGACGGTGTCCGGGATAACCTCGCCTTCCGCGACTACGTGAGGTCGTGGAGCCCCGAGAACCTCTCGACAGGCCTCAAGGTGCTGTTCGATTGGCTCGACACCAAGCCCGAGGACAGGGACCCCTATGCGTCCGAGAAGCTCAGGGCCTTCCCCTACGTCAACGGGGGCCTGTTCCGCGAGAAGATCCCCATCCCCACCCTGGACGAGGACTTCCGGCACACCCTGATCGTCGACGGATGCCAGGAGTTCGACTGGTCCGGCGTCTCCCCCACCGTGTTCGGGTCGATCTTCGAGGGAGCGCTCTCCCCCGACCACAGGCGAAGGAACGGCCAGCACTTCACGACGCCCGAAGCCATCCACAGGGTCATCGACCCCCTTTTCCTGGATGACCTCAAGGAGAAGTTCGTCGACGCCTGCAACAGGGACACGGCCGGCGGTGCAAGGACCAAGGCCCTCCTGAGCCTCCAGGACGAGATCGCCGCCGTTTCGGTCCTCGACCCGGCGGCCGGGTCGGGCAACTTCCTCACCGAAAGCTACCTGAGCCTGCGCCGCCTCGAGAACAGGGTCCTGTTCGAACTGAGCTACACGGGCAAAGGTGCCGGAGACCAGACGGCGTTCTCCGGCGGCCTCTTCTCGGACGCCATGGACCTGCAGCCGAAGGTCTCGCTCGCCAACTTCCACGGCATCGAGCTGGAGGACTACGCCTGTTGCGTCGCACGCACCGCACTCTGGATCGCGGAGATTCAGGCGGACCGCGACACCTCGAAGGTGCTCACGGTGACGAGGCCGGCGCTCCCCCTCAACGACTACGAGGGCATCGTCTGCGCCAACGCCCTGCGCATCGACTGGAACGACGTCGTCTCGTCTGACAAGGTCACCCACATCTGCGGCAACCCTCCCTTCCTCGGGTCCTACCGCCTCGACGCGATCCAGAAGGCGGACCGCAAGGACCTGTTCGGCGCCGGTGGCGGCGTGCTGGACTATGTCGCCTGCTGGTATTTGAAGGCGGCCGAGTACATGGGTGACGGACCGATAAAGGCCGCCTTTGTCAGCACCAACTCCATCTGCCAGGGTCAGCAGGTCGAGCCCCTGTGGCGGCGCCTCTTCTCCTTAGGGTTCCACATCGACTTCGCCTGGACCACGTTCTTCTGGTCCAGCGAGGCCGACGACCCGGCCCACGTCCACGTCGTCATCGTCGGGTTCTCCAAGACGGGGGAAAAGCCCCGGGTGCTCCACCGGACCCGGGAGGGCGAGGCCGTCCTCTGCGACAACATCAACGGCTACCTCATGGCCGCCCCCGACTGGTTCGTCACCAAGAGCACCAGGCAGGCCAGCGGGATGCCGGAGATGTCGAGGGGGTGTCAGCCGACGGGCAAGTCCCTCATCATGACCGATGACGAGGCCCGCGGCCTCGTGGATGCGGAGCCGGAGGCAGCCCGGTGGATCAGGCCGTTCTCCATGGGCAAGGACTTCGTCGACGGCGAGGCGAGACGATGCCTCTGGCTCAAGGACGCGACCCTTAACGACATCGCCTCCATGCCCCTGGTCGAGGAGCGGGTGAAGGAGGTCCGGGACTTCCGCCTGGCAAGCCCCAAGGCCGCCACGAGGAAGAAGGCCGCCACGCCGTGGCTGTTCGACGAGGTCAGGGACCCCGAGGGCACCTACATCGGCGTGCCCAAGGTTACTTCCGCGAACCGCACCTACATCCCCATGGGCTTCGTCACCGACGGCATGGTCCCGGGGGACAAGCTGTACTTCATCCCCACCGGCAGCCTCTTCCTATTCGGTGTCCTCATGTCCCGGTTCCACAACGCCTGGATGCGCATGACGTGCGGTCGTCTCAAAAGCGACTATAGCTACAGCAACACCATCGTCTACAACACCTTCGTCTTCCCAACACCAAACGAATCCAAGAAGTCCGAGGTCGAGCGGTGCGCCCAAGCGGTGCTCGACGCCAGGGCAGCGCACCCCGACTCCTCCCTCGCCGAGATGTACGACGGCATCTCCCCTGTGCCCGAGGGGGCGACGGGCGCCCAGGCCAGGAAGTTCGACCGCTTCGTGTTCTCCGACCTCAAGGCCGCCCATGACTCCCTCGACGCCGCCGTCGAGGCGGCCTACGGCGTCGACTTCGGCGGCGACGAGGAGAGGATTGTGAACCACCTTTTCGGGCTCTACGCTGAAGCCGTGAGAGAGGGGGAACGATGAGCACACTGACGGGCACGCTTCGAAACATCTGGGAGGCGTTCTTCCCGGCCCACCCGACGCCCACCGAGCAGGCCATCAACACCGTCCTTCTTGTCCTCTTCGCCCTCACCATCGCTATCCTCGTCTGGCAGGAGGTGTCCAACAGGCGCCGCCAGGACGAGGTCCGGCGCACCCTCATGGAGGCGGCCCCGGTGTCTGCGGAGGAGTTCCTCGAGAACTGGAGGATCGGGAGGCGGGGGTCCGGCCTCGGCTACGGGGCAACCGACGAGGCGGGCTGCTACGTGATCATGACGGATCCCGTCTACGACGAGGCCGGCAAGGTGTCCTATGAGGCTGTCTACGTAGGCCAGTCCATCCATGTGGCCCAGAGGGTGAGGGCGCACCTCACCGGCCACGGAAACGGCGACGTCTATGCCGACGTTCGTGCGGGAAAGCCCGTGGAGGTCCGCATGGTCCGCTGCGCACCTTCGGACCTCAACGCCACCGAGCGCTCCCTCATCGCCGCCTTTGACGCGACGAGCTCCTACAACCGCACCCGCGGCGGCTCCAAGGCCCGCTGACCTTCCCGAGACACGAGAGAAAGGCCCGAGTTGCCCTTCATTCCCCTGCTCGCCCTGGCGTTCAACACCTTCATCGGCTTCCTGCTCGTCGTCTTCATCGTCGTCGGCCTCGTCATATGGCTCGTCGTCACCATCGTGAAGGCTGTCGTCGAGACCTCGCGCGAGGCCGCCGCCGAGAAGGAGCGCGCCAAGACCCAGGCGTTCCTCCACGAACGGTGGGAGGAGTCCTTCCCCGCCGTCCCCTACCCCAACGAGTTCAAGGAGATCAACTACGACCCCGACAACGACGCCATCACGGCCTATGAACTCGTGCTCCCCCACTGGGAGCACCCGCGAAACGACGGGACGAGGGACGCTCGCTACAGCTCCACCTCCTACTACTACGGCGGTTCCGAGTTCGTCTCCGGCCCTTGGCGCGTGACGTTCGACTCCCCGCGGGAGGCGGTGAGGTTCGTCCAGAGGATGAGGGTGGGCGGTGTAGAGGTGACCCCGCACCGATGGGAGTCGGAGAAGGCATGCTCGGATAGCTCCGTCGCGAGCTACGGCTTCCCCATCATGTCGGCCGACGAGGTCTTCGCGCACTACCGGTCAGAACCCTACCGGTTCGAGCAATTCTGCGTCTACCTCTACCGTAAGCTCGGATACACCGGCGAGGCCACGCGTAGGTCCGGCGACGGCGGGTTCGACTTCCTGGTGGAGAAGGACGGGGAGAAGACCATCGGGGAGTGCAAGCTCTACGGCAAGAACACCACCGTAGGTCGCCCCGATGTGCAGAAGCTCGTAGGCGCCAACTTCACAGAAGGGGCCGAGCACATGGTGTTCATCACCACGAGCTACTTCACACCAGAGGCGAAGAAATTCGCTAGGGACGCCGGCGTGGAGATGGTCGATGGGAAGGGCCTCAGGAGGCTCCAGATCAAGGCCAAGGAGGCCAGTGCGAGGAGGTATGGGAACGCTGTGCGCCTCTGGAAACCCCTCACCGAACAGGATGTCATCGACCGTACGCCGCCGGACCTCCGCCATACCCTCTGACAGCCTCGATCCTGCAAAGGGGAACGGAGGCCGAAGGAGAGGAGCTACTACCTCCGTACCGAAGCCCCCTCAACGGTCCTTCAAGGCCACCTCCAGAGCCACCATGGCGGCCCACACGGCCTCCTCCTCGGAGGCCACAGCGGGGTTCTCGAGGACCTCCCCCAAGATCAGCTCCCGGGCCTTTGCGGGCCCCATCCCGGCGGCCCTCCGGCCGAGCCCTTCCGCCCAGGCCCTCACGGCGCCCCTATACAACATGTCCTCGCCCATAGCGGGCCCCTTCCCCGGAGTTCGGCCAAGGCCCTGCCCGAGGGCCCCCTCCACGGGTTCCTGCCCAAAGCCCTGCCCGGGCATCGCGCCGGGGCAGGGCTTCGGGGGGTTCTCCATGGGGTGAGGGTCGGGGGTGCACCCAGAGTCATGTCGAGAGTTTGACATCGATTTAGTAGTAGAATATTGTCCAAAGACAGGATTCCGCGGTCGTGCTTGGAGGATTGCTTGGAGTACGTGGAGGTACACCCGAGAGTTCTCGAGCGACATCCGCAGCTTACCGAGGAGGACGTGAGGAGGGCATGGGACACAGCCTTCGTCGAGGCTGCAAGGGTCGGAAGCCCGAACTGGCCCGAGTATCTGCGAGTCGGCTTCGACGACAAAGGGCGCGAGGTCGAGATGGTCGCCGCCCCCTACAAAGGGGGTTGGATCATCTACCACGCGAACACACCCTTGTCCAAGAGGACGCGAGACGAGTTGAAGAGATGCGGAAGGGAGCTCTGATGGCCGAGTACCTGCTTGACAACGGATATGTCCTCACCGACGACGAGATCGAGCGCCGGGCAAGGGAGTGGGAGGACGGCACCTGGGACGGCCACCTCGAGGTGGTCCGTGCCGGGAGACCTCGCCTGTCTGACGAGCCCAATGCCAACCTCTCGTTCAAGTGCCCGGAATCGTCCGCCGAGCTCATAGCGCGGGCCGCGGAAGCCCTGGGTGTGAAGAAGTCGGCCTTCATGAGGGAGGCCGCCGTGGAGAAGGCTGCAAGCGTGCTGGGGGCGACACCCTGAGGCTGGCCGAGCCGAGAAACCCGTTTGAGACAGAAGCGCAGGCCACAGTGTCTGCCTTGGCCTACATTTAGGCGTCCGCCCTCTCCCGGGTGGGCCTCGGGTCAAAACGTCCGACCCCGAGACCCTTCAGGACGCACCCCCTCAGGTCCCCCGCCGGCTAGCACGTGCCAGAGCCCCGGCGGGTCCAGCCAGAGGGTCCTCCGCGCCCTCCCGGGCCCCACCTCCACGGTGTAGCGCACCCCCCGGGCGCAGTCCGGCCGCTCGGTCCTGGCGGGGCTCCGCCGTACCACCCGGACAGGCAGCCTCCGCCCGTCCTCCCAGACGATGCAGGAGGGCGTCACCCGCCCGCGTCGGTCGCAGGAGGACTCGACGTCGACGAACACGCGCCTGTCTTTGACCCTCCCCATGGCACCCCCTTAGAGATCACGTCCGCGGACCGCCGCGGGACCTCTCGCGGACCTCCCCCACCATCTCCCGGAACCCCTCCAGGGCGTCGAAGGGGGCGAACTGGGCGCACCGGGATAGATCCGCCACGGCCTCCCGGCACCCGTCCGCGGCCTGCCTCTCCCGGATCCTCCCCAGCATCTTCCGACGGCGCTCCGCCTCGGCCACCGTGGGCGCCCCCGCGAGCACCCGGGCCAGGAGCCCCGCCGTGAGCTCCGGGGCCTGCTCACGCACGGTGGCCCCCGATGCGCCCGGCGAGGTCCCTGGCGGTGCCCTCGGGAAGGAGGCTCGAGGCGAGGAGCACCGAGGCCTTCCCGAAGCGGGCCGCCACGGCCCTTCGGGCCTCGTCCAGGCGCTGTCGGCGGGGGTCGGCGGAGGCCGGGTCGAAGAGCCGCGGCTGGCCCTCGCGGGTAAGCCCCGTGAGGGTCACGTTGACCCTCCTTATGGGCACCCCGGGATAGGCCGTGGCGGCAAACACCGCAACCGCCGCCTCGGCGACCCCGTGGGCGGTGAGGCGGCCCTCCAGGGGACGGGACCCTCCCGTGGCCGGCCACGTGTCGCCGGAGTAGCCCACGTAAAGCGACACCCCTTGGGCGTCCCAGCCGTCGGCCTCGGCGGAAAGCGCCAGCTCGTCGGCCATCTCCCGGACCACCGTGGCGGCCTCGGCCGTGGTGTAGTCCCTCATGAGCACCTGGCCCCGGGTGAGGCTCTTGCCCTTGGGCTCCCAGGCCGAGACCTCGGAAACGGTCGCAGGCTCCAGGCCCCAGGCGTGGTCCACGAGGAGCCGGGCCCGGGCAGGTCCCAGGAGGCGGGAGATCTCCTTGGGGTCTGCCGCGGCCACCCCCGCGAGGTCGACGATCCCCGCGGAGGCGAGCCTCCGGGCCGTGCCCGGCCCCACCTGCCAGATGTCGGTGATGGGGCGGTGGAACCAGATGTCACGGTAGAAGGCGGGCAGGTCCAGCTCGCAGATGCCCTCGGTGTCGTGCTTGGCGAGCACGTCCAGGGCCACCTTGGCCACGAACAGGTTCGGCCCCAGCCCGCAGGTGGCGGGGTATCCGAGCCGCTCCGCCACCGCCTCCTGGAGGCGCTTGGCCATGGCCCTCGGTGTGAGGCCGTAGTAGGGCAGGTAGGGACCGATCTCTATGAAGGACTCGTCCACGGAGTAGACGTGGACGTCGTCGGCCGAGACGTGCTCCAGAAGGCACGCCACCACCTCGCAGGAGGCCTCCAGGTACCGGGCCATGCGGGGCCTCGCGACGACGATGCCACGGTCCTTCGGCACCTCGCGCATCCGGCAGCGGTTCCTGACGCCCTCGGCCTTCAGGCGCGGGGAGACGGCCAGGCAGATGGTGTTGGCGGAGCGGTCGGGGTCGGCCACCACGAGCCGGGCCTCCATGGGGTCCAGGCCGCGGTCAACCGCCTCCACCGTGGCGTAGAAGCTCCGAAGGTCGATGCACAGGCAGACCCTGGCCGCCTCCCCCATGGCACACCCCCTGAAGACCCCGTTACCGAACATCCGTTCTACAGTGTAGCGCCTCGGAGGCCTCGGAGGAAGGCCCCCTCCTCCGTACCGAAGTGGGAAAAGAAGGGGTCCCCGACCTCTTCCTCGAGGTCGGGGACCCGACGGCCGGACCGGTGCGCCTTCTAGGTGAGGGTGTTGTCCAGGTGCCTTCCCAGGTGCCCGACGACGATGCGGCGCCCCTCCTCGTCGAAGCAGAGGTGCATGCGGATGTTGCTGTCGCCGGAGCCCCCGGTGACGGCCACGTGGGCAGGCATGTAGGTGCGCCTCCCCTCCCAGGGGAAGGTGCGGGCCTCGCGGAGCCTGGGCATGGTGGAGACCGTGAAGGACTCGGTCGGGGTGAACCTGAACCCCGTGCGGGAGGCGAACTCCCTCACGGGGTCGGCCGATGCCTCCACGAAGTGCAGGGGCCAGAGGCACTCCGCCACGGCGCAGAGGGCCCTCCAGGGCCTGTCCAGGGCCTGTCCAGGTCCCTGCCCGACCACGCCCGGGCCGCGTCGTGGGCGCTCTCGAGCACGAGGAGCCGCTCCGGCCACGCCCGCTCCGCCAGGGTCAGGACGTCGTCCAGGGTCCTCGGCACCGAGGCCATCTCCGAGACCACCATGGAGGTCTCGCCCCGGGCCGCCTCCTGCTCCCGGGCCCGGGAGGCCTCGAGGGCGGCGAGGCGGGCCTTGAGCCTGCGGATCTCGTCATCTCGCCCCGAGACCTCCCCCTCCAGGCGCCCCACGACGGCCTCCAGGGCCTCCGAGCGGGCCCGCTCCTCGTCGGTCCCCCGCCCCTCGCCGGCCACGCCCGGCGCCGCGGCCTCGGCCTCCTTGAGCCTCTCCTTGAGGTCCGCAGCCTCCTTGCGGGCGGCCGCGGAATCGGCCCGGGCATCCTTCAAGAGGGCCATGAGGCGGGCCTTGGCCCTGCGGCGGTCATCCTCGGACTCCTCCAGGCGCCGCCTCTCCTCCGCCAATGCCTCTTCCAGGGCCCCCACGGTGCTCACCAGGGCCGCCACGCGCTCCTGTAGCGCGGCCTTTCGGTTGCCACGAGGGCGCCCGGGAAGCCGGCCCCTCAGGGCGCCGACCGGCGCCCGGGCCCCTTCGTCCCCGCCGCCGAGGGGGCCCGCACCTGCAAGTATCTGTTCCATGGTCCGCTCCTTCCGAGTCGCGTTCCAAGGGGGAGGGGACCTAAGGGGCCCCTCCCCGTCCATACCGCCCCGCCCCCTCAGAGCCGGGTAGGCATGACGAGGCAGCGCACCTCAGGGGACCCCGGGGAGGAGAGCACCGCCGGGGCCATCTCGCCGGACATCCCCAGGGACACCGCCTCCCGGCCGTCGAAGGCCGCCAGGGCGTCGGCGAGGAAGCGATAGTTGAGACCCACGGCCACCGGCGTGCCCTCCACGGAGCACCCCACCGAGTCCGAGGCGTCCCCCACCTCGCCGCTGGCGGCCGAGACCGCCACCTCCCCCTCTGAGGCGCGGACGTCCAGGCGCACCCGGGGGTTCTCCTTGGCCACCAGGGCCACCCGGGACAGGGCGTCGAGGAAGGGGCCCAAAGGGAGCCCCAGGGTGCAGGAGGTCGTCGTGGGGAAGAGGCTCTCCGCCTCGGGGTAGCACCCCTCCACGAGGCGGCACACGTAGGAGCCGCCCCGCCAGGAGACCACCCACTGGCCTCCCCCGCGGCCCACGGACAGGCCCTCGGCCCCGGAGGCCATGGCCACGGCCTCGGCCAGGGCGTCGGCCGGAAGCAGGGCCGAGAAGGAGGCGCCATCGTCTGCGAGCCCCGCCGAGGCCACCGCCAGGCGGTAGCCGTCGGTGGCCTTCAGGGTGAGGCGCCCCGAGGCCACCTCCACGGCCACCGAGCACAGGATCGGCCGGGACAGGTCCTTGGAGGCGAACCGGCGGACCCGGCCGACGAGGTCTGCCAGGACCTCCGCGGGAAGCTCCGCCGACGAGTCCGGGGACACCTCGGGAAACGCCGGGAAGTCCTTCGGGGGTAGGGCCTGGAGGCTGAACCGGGAGCGCCCGGAGGAGACCTTCAAGAAGGCCCCCGAGCCCTCCAGGGAGCAGACGCCGCCGGGAAGGCTCTTGGCCACCCTCGCCAGGGTCCTGGCGGACACCACGGCAGCCCCAGGCTCCTCCACCTGGGCGGGCACGGAGAGCCTGGCCGAGCGAAGGCCGTCGGTGCCGGTCACGGAAAGGGTCCCGGAGGCGTCGGCGACGAGGAGCACGCCGGCGAGCACCGGGGTCTCGGCCACGGTGGCGGTGACCTTGGACACCGAGGCCACGGCGGCGGCCAGGGCGTCGGGTGCCACGGATACGATCATGGGTTCGTCCCTTCTCTCGGACGCGGGGGGTGCGGCGGACGGGGCCCCTAGGCGCCCCCGTCGTCGCTTCCGGCGACGTGCATCAGGGCGAGGACGATGACCGGGACGGCCAGGGCGCCGGCGGAGCATGCGACGAGGGCGACGGAGGCGGAGCGGACCGAGTCCCAAATGGAGTCGAGGGCGTCCCAGCCCGGGACGGCGGTGAAGACGGCGCAGGCGACGCAGACCCCCACCGCCACGCCGCAGAGCACCATGGCCAGGGACGTGTTGCCGTAGCGCCTGATGGAGTCCGGCCGGTGCCGGCCGCGGTGGATGCTGACGAGGAGCGCCTCGCATATGACTGTCCAGACGCACAGGTTCGCGACGAGGAACAGGCAGAACACCTTCGGCACGACCATGTCGGTCCCGCACCCCACAAGCGAGGCCACCGCGGCTGTGGCCACCCCCGACAGGGCCGCGACGACCGCGGCGGACCGTCCCAGGTGGTCGAGGACGACGTTGAGGACGCTCCTGCGCGGTTCGTTATCTTTGTTCATGGGTTCTCCTATCCGATCGTCGAGGGCCCCCGACCGGGGGTGGGTCCTGTGGGCGGGCCTCGGAAAGGGCCCTCGCCTTGGCTGCGGCAGAGGGGCCCTCCCCGGCCCTGTGGGAGACGGCTGCGGCGGTGCCGCAGGCGAGGCAGCAGGCCTTCGTGCGGCACCTTCCGGAGGAGTGGCCCAGGGCCGACGTCACGCCGCCGGCGACCGCGAGCACCTGCCCGCATGAGGCGCAGCGGACGGTGCGGCAGGCCCTCCCCCGGCAGGCCCCGGCCCGGCTCACCGCCGGCACCCCCGGACGGCACCGACCCCCGGACGCCCGCCGGGGCCGCCGGCGGGAGGGGCGTCCGGTCTGCCCGGACGCGCCCCGCCCGACACCTTGCGGGGATCCTCGCGGGCGCCGCCGAACACAGCCTCGAAGAGCCCCTCCGCGGAAAGCCGCGGAGGCCTCGCCGGGTCCTTGCCCGGGGCCATCAGAAGGGCACCACGTCGTCGTAGACCCCCTGGGGCGCCCCGGGGGGCACCACCGGGGGCGCCGGGGGCACCTGGAAGGCAGGTCCCGCGGGGGCTTGCGGGGGCACCGGGGCCGGAGGGGTCTGGAAGGTCGGGGCCTGAGGGGCCTGCGGGGCGGGGGTGCCGGGGGCACCGCCGCCGGAGGCCTCGCGGCGGGGGCCCATGAACTCGATGTCGTCCACGACGACCTCCACCTTGGAGCGGTTCTTCTGGGTGTCGCGGTCGACCCACTGGCTCCAGCGCAGGCGCCCCTCGACGGCGACCTTGGTCCCCTTGGTGAGGAAACGGGAGATGGACTGGGCGCGGTTGCCGAACATGACGCAATCGATGTAGTTGGGGCGGTCCTCCCACTGGTCGGTCTGGGGGTTGCGCCAGCGGTCGTTGACCGCCACGCCCAGGCGCAGGACGCTGGAGCCCGACTGGGTGGCGGCGAGCTCGCCGTCACGGGTGAGGTTGCCGGTGATGATGACTCGGTTGACGCTCATCTAGCCTTCCTTTCTCTCGTCCCAGAGCCTCGCGGCCTCGCCGAAGGCGCTGGGGTGGTAGTAGGTCTCGCCGTCCCGGAGCGGGGGTTCGATCTCCACGGAGAACGTGGAGCCCTCCGCGCCGCAGCGCAGGCACCGGACCCGGACCAGGACCTCGCAGGCGCCGGGGAGACGGACGAAGAAGGGGTCGTCGCCGGCGCGGTCCCAGACCGCCGTCGTGTCGTGGGACCCGCAGAACGGGCAGGGCTTGCTCACTCCCATTCGACGCACCTCCTGTCCGTCATCGCCATGTCCATGAGCACGTAGCAGTGGGCCGCGCCGCACCAGGTGTCGACCAGTCGGTCCGTGAGCAGGTTGCCCTCGTCGTCCTTGGCTCTCTTGCCGAGCCTGTCCTCGACATCCAAGAGCTTGGCGTACGCCCGCCACAGCGCTGCCTTCGCGTTCTCGCAGGCCATGGACGCCGCCAGCAGGGCGGCGCGGTCCTCGGCGGTGAGGTCACCCATCGTCTCCCCCTCTCACCAGCTCCACTGTCACGTGCAGGCGGTCTCCGCCCCTGACGGTGTCCTCGGGCACGATGACCGCGGGCACCTGCGGACAGTCCCACGGGCCGTAGAATTCGCACACCTGCGGGTCGTCGATGGTGGTGATGTGCTCGGACCCGTCCAGGGGCACCTTATCCACCCCGGGGGCGGCGATGTACATGAGGCCGTCGTCTGCCAGCTCCTCGTCACTCATCGCTTCCCCTCCCTGACCATGACCACGGTGGCGCCGGTGGGGCGCCCGTCACGGTCCCTGGCCCACGTCTTGTGGGCCATGCGGTACCCGCACCTGCCGACGATGGACATCCACCGGCCCAGCTCATCCTCGGAGTCGTACTCGGCCATGCACCACCCACGTTCGCCGTCGTACTCGTCGCACTCGTCGAGGACGACCAGCGCGTAGGGCCTCAGTCGGTCACCCATCGTCTCGCTCCTCTCTCGGCATCCCGTCCCACCGGTCTCGTGCTCCACGTCGTCCTCGTCCCAGCGGGTGGCGTACTCTTCGGGGTCGAAGGTGCAGGTGAGCCCGGTGTCGCTCACGTGGGTCCGCTCACTCATAGCAGCCGCTCACCCCCGTCGCAGCTCTTCCCCTCACCGATGAGGGTCATCGCTTTCGCTAGGTGCTTCACCGCTTTATCGACCTCATCGCTGGCTTCGATCTCGCGGAAGTCCAGGTCGCCGTACTCGTAGGCCCATCCGAGTAGCCCCTGCACGCCCTTGGTCATGGAGAGGGACGTGCTCAGCAGCACGAGCACCTCCGTGGTGTCACTCATCGCCGACCACCCCAGCGAGGGCCTTGGCGCGGGCCACGATGTCGACAGCCATCGCATGGGCACAGCTGTCCGTGCCGTACCGCTGAGCTGGGTCCTTGCCGTCGACCGTCGCCGGGCAGTCGACGCAGCGGGCGTCATGACACGACCAGTAGTCGCACAGGCCATTCCGCGCGTCCTCCGCCAGCCGCTCCCAGCTGTCAGGGCGCACGTGGGAGAGCGAAAGGCATCGGCACCCATCCCAGTCGATCGGACCGCGCACGCGCTCGACGGTGACGATACGCTCGCCGTCCTCTTCATGCTGAAACCCGATAACGTGAAGTTCTGTGCCATCGGCCTCGTGCCACACCGTGTCGCCCACCTCGATGGGCACCCCGTCGCGGTCGAGCACGGTCTCGGGTTCGGTGCGAGTGAGGGTGGGGAAGCACTTGGACGTGGTGTCGACGGTGCAAGCCACGTTCCTGATGTGCTCGTTGAACACGTGAAGGACGCAGTAGCCATCGCCTTTGAACTCCACCCCCGTCACATTGATCATGAACCCCTCGTCGTCCCACAGCGTGTCGCCCGGCACCACCGGCTCTCCGTCCACCTCGGGCCACGCGATGCCGGACGGGAGCGTTTTCCGGCTCGTGGTGAGGTCCAGCGCCTCGGCGATGGCGCGGCGGGCGTAGTTGCCCACGCCGTAACGCACGCCGTCGATGACGATGTGCCAGGTTTGGTGGTCCTCCTCAAGGATGCATGTCCCGATGTCGCCGTCGGGGCCCGTGCCCAGGCACGGCACGCCTTCCGGGGCGTCGCCCACGCGTTTGACTCGCTCGCCGGGAGAGAGGTGCAGGTGGTCGCGGGTGCCCGCGACGTCTGGGGTGCTCCTGACGTTGGTGGTGTTGGGATACACCGTGACGCTCTCGACCGTCATCGGGTCGAAGGTCCCCATGATACGGTCCCCGATGCGGACGGGAGCGCCGTCCTCGTAGAGCGGCCAGTAGCCGCGGATGATGTCTTGGTCCATGTCTCCTCCCTCGCTCTCCTATGGATGTCTTGTCGGTGCGGCCCCGTCAGGCCGCGGTGCAGATCAGGTGGGCCAGAACGGCCAGGCAGCAGGACGCCGCCGCCCCGATGAACCCCAGGGTCGCCCCCAGGTGGGGGGTGTCTTTCCGCAGCGTGTCGAAGAGGGCCGCCACCGCGAACGCCGCGAGCGACGCCGCCCATGGCCACGGGGGCCACGACCGGGGGCAGCAGCAGGACGCCGCCGACCAAGCCCCCAGAGGGTCGACACCACGAGGGCGCAGCCTGCGGCCGCCAGAAGGGCCATCAGGAGGCCCCGTGGGCGGTCGCGGGGCCTCCTGGCGGCAGGACCCGCAGGCGGCGCGCCATGGCCGCGATGGCGGCGGGCGCCCTGCCGGGGAGAACCCTTGCCCACCCGTCCCAGGACGGGCCGTGGGCCGGGTAGCGCTCCTTGAGGCGCCCGATCTCCCCCTCGGCCCCAAGGCCGGGGACGGCCGCCCCCGGCCTTGGGGCCGAGGCGTTTCGCCCGGGCGCGGATGGCAAGTTCCGTCCTGCCGGGGAGCAGGCGGCCCCAGCCCTCCCAGGCGGCGTCGTGGGGCCCCGCGCAGCAGCGGACGACGGCGTCCTCCCGGGCCGCCCAGGGCCTTTCTTGGGTTTCGGTTCCGGTCATGCCGCGGCTCCCTTCCTGCGAACGATGTGACAGATCCCGAGGAAGGCCGCCCGGGCGCGGATCGAGGTCTCGCTGCGCCCCGGGAGGCGCTTGGCCCAGCCGGTCCACCTCGGGCCCCAGGTCCCGTAGTGGAGGATGAGGCAGTGGTCTTCCTCGACGGACCACCCCGTGGAGGCGACCCTCGCGAGGCGGTTCCTGCGGGCGCTCGGGTTCCTTCCGGGCAGCGCCTCGGCCCACCCCTCCCAGGACTGGCCGTGGACGAGGGAGAGCACCAGGAGGGTGCGGGTCTCCTCGGGGGTCCACCGGGGCGCCCTCGACCTCTTGGGGACGATGCCCAGGGCCTTGGCCCTAGCGAGGCATGCCTCGGGGCTGCGCCCCTCGAGGCGGGAGGCCCAGTCGTCGGCCCCGGAGGCGGCGAGCTCCCTCAGGGCCCTGTCCTCCCCGGCCGTCCAGCGGGGCCTGCGGGTGGCCCCGATGCGGCTGGCCCGGAAGGAGATGGCCTCGAGGCTCCGGCCCGGCAGGAGCTCCCCCCAGCCGTCCCAGCCCTTGCCGTGGACGGGGTAGTGCTCCCTGATCAGGGAGTCCTCGCGCCCGTCCCAGGGCCTTCGCTCCGTCTGTCCCACGGTCACCTCCCCTCCCCTGGGCCTCACAGGGCCCCGTGGAAGATCGTGTTCGTCTGGTTGTTGAGCAGGATGCGGGCCTCCTGGGCCCGGCACACCGACCGCCAGGAGGGCCCCGGCGGGTCGTCGGCCGACCCCTCCACCCAGAGGTCCCTCAAGGACCTCGTGGGGAAGATATGCAGGACCGCCGCGGTGGGGTCGTGCCGGAGGCCCCCGCTGTGCCAGAGGGCGTACCAGCGCTGCGCCGGGCCCTTCCCGTCGGTTCCGGCCATGGCTCTCCCCTTCCTCTCAAAGGTGCAGGACGCGGTCGCGGATCTCCTCGGTGCGGCCCTGGTTCCAGAACTGGGTCCCGATGTAGCCACAGGTGCGCCTCGCGACGTTCAGGGTCGACTGGTCGCGGTTGCCGCAGCGGGGGCACTCCCACAGGAGCCTGCCGTCCTCCTCCACGACCGCCACCTCGCCGTCGTAGCCGCACTCCTGGCAGTAGTCACTCTTGGTGTTGAGCTCGGCGTACATGATGTGGTCGTGGATGAAGGAGATAAGGGCCATGACGGCCTCGACGTTGCCCTTCATGTCGGGCACCTCCACGTAGGAGATGGCCCCTCCCGGGGACAGGCGCTGGAAGTCGCTCTCGAAGGCAAGCTTGGCGAAGGCGTCGATCTGCTCCCTGACGTTCACGTGGTAGCTGTTGGTGATGTAATCGTGGTCGGTGACGCCTTCCACGACGCCGAAGCGGCGTCTGAGGCACCTGGCGAACTTGTAGGTGGTGGACTCCAGGGGCGTGCCGTAGACCGAGTAGTCGATGTCCTCGGCGGCCTTCCACTGGGCGCACCTGTCGTTCAGGCGCTCCATGACGGCCAGGGCGAACGGCGTGACGGCGGGGTCGGTGTGGCCGCGGCCGAACATGGCCACGCAGCACTCGTGGAGCCCGGCGTAGCCCAGGGAGATCGTGGAGTAGCCCCCGTAGAGCAGCGGGTCGATGACGGCGTGGCGTGGCAGGCGGGCGATGGCGCCGTGCTGCCAGAGGATCGGGGCGACGTCGGAGGGTGTGCCCAGGAGGTGCTCGTGGCGGATGCGCAGGGCCCTGTGGCAGAGCTCCAGGCGCTCGTCGAGGATCTCCCAGAAGCGCCCCTCGTCGCCCGCGGCGGAGAGGGCCACGTCGGGCAGGTTGACGGTGACCACACCCTGGTTGAAGCGCCCGTAATACTTGCGGGGGTGGGCAGACGCCGTGAGTGCCCCGGAGGGGTCCCCGGTAGTCTCGCTGAAGCGGTCGGGGGTGAGGAAGGAGCGGCAGCCCATGCAGGGGTACACGTCGCCCTTCTCCCGGCGCATGACCTTGGCGCTGATGTAGTCGGGCACCATGCGCCTCGCGGTGCACTCGGCGGCGAGCCTCGTCAGCCACCCGTAGGGGGCGCCCTCGCCGACGTTGTGGTCGTCGAGGACGTAGAGGAGCTTCGGGAAGGCCGGGGTGATCCAGGCCCCCGCCTCGTTCTGCACCCCCTGGATGCGCTGGCGCAGCACCTCGGCCACGACCATGGCCAGGTCGTCTCGCTCGGGCCCCTCGGGCACCTCCCCGAGGTCGAGGTTGAGCGAGACGAAGGGGGTCTGGCCGTTGGTGGTGAGCAGGGTCAGGATCTGGTACTGGATGGTCTGGACGCCGCGGGTCACCTCGTCGGCCAGGCGCTCGGAGACGATGGAGGCCACCTGGTCGTCGGAGGCGCGGACGCCGGCGTCGGAGAGCTCGGAGCGCACCCTCTCGCGGATGCGGCGGCGCGACACCTCCACGAAGGGCGAGAGGTGGGCCAAAGACAGGGTCTGGCCCCCGTAGGTGTTGGAGGCCACCTGGGCGATGATCTGGGTGGCGATGTTGCAGGCCGTGGAGAAGGAGTGGGGCTTCTCGATGCGGGTCTCGGAGATGACGGTGCCGTTCTGCAGCATGTCCTCGAGGTTAACAAGCTCGCAATTATATGAGTTTTGAGCGAAGTAATCGGCGTCGTGGAAGTGGATGACGCCCTCGTCGTGGGCCCTGGAGACCTCCTCGGGGAGCAGGATACGCCTCGTGATGTCGCGGGAGACCTCCCCTGCCATGTAGTCGCGCTGTGTGGAGATGAGCACGGGGTCCTTGTTGGCGTTCTCCCCCTTGGCCTCCTCGTTGGCCAGGGCCAGAAGCGACAGGACCGCGTCGTCGGTGGTGTTGGCGCGGCGGGCGAGCTCGCGCCTGTGGCGGTAGCGCTCGAAGGCCCGGGCAAGCTCGAAGCGGTTGAGGAGCATGAACTGGTCCTCGATGAGGTCCTGGACCTCCTCCACCTCCGGGACGCGCCCCTCCATCTCGAAGCGGTTCTGCACCACGGCGCACACCGCGTCGCAGGTGATCCGGACCTGAAGGTCGCTGATGCGGTCGGCCTCGGCCACGTCGCCGTTGGCCCCGCGGATGGCGGCCTCTATCTTGGAACGGTCAAAGGCCTGCTCGGTGCCGTCTCGCTTGATGATCTTCATGACGAACCCTCTCTCACAGACCCGTGCCGACGAGCGAGACGACCGACACGTCGTTCACGCGGTACCAGGTATCCATGGCGTCGGCCAGGCGGTTGGCCTGGGAGCCCGTGAGGTGCCTGGCGTGGGAGGACAGGACGGCGACGGCCTGCTCGATCTCGCCGGAGACGTCCCTCATGCCCTCGCACATGGCCGAGGGTGCGACACCGAGAACCCCGGAGATCGAATCGAGGGTGCCCAAGGGGACCGGGCAGCGGCCGTCGATCAGGGCATTCATGGTGGCCGGGGCGGTGCCGCAGCGGTCCGCCAGGGACATGACGGTGTGGCCCGATGCCCTCATGGCCCTCTTCACGATGTCCTTCACGAGGCGCTGGGAGGGGGTCTTGCTCTCGTAGAGGTCCTTCGGGGGGACCCCCAGGGTCTTGGCCATGCGGTTCATGGAGGAGGTCCAGGGGCTCTGCCTGGAGGCGGTAAGCCAGCTGTCCACCGCCTGGGGGGTGAAGCCCGTCCTCTGCACGACCTCGCTCTTGTCCAGGGACAGGGCGTCCATGCAGAACGCGAGGCGCTCGGCGAACAGGCACGCCCTGGCAGACGGGGCCCCGTCTGCGACGGGGAGGGGCAGGCCGTAGGCCCTGCAGAGGCTTCGCAGAGCCCCCATGGAGTGGGCGTCGTCGTTGCCGTCGATGACGGCGGACAGGATGTGGACCCTCTCGGTCCCCGTCCATACCGCCGCGGCGTCGACGTCTCCGATGATGACGGGGACAAGGAGGGACCTTGCCTCCCTAGGGGTGATCCAGAGGCCGCGCGTACCCCGCTTCCTCATGATCGTCTCGGCCATTCTCTCTCCTCTCTCTCCGAACGGTTCCTAGGCGCCGACCAAGGGCGCCTGCAAGGGGCGGGTCTTCGAAAGTCGTTTGATCCGCTGCCTCACCGCCTGGGCGCTCCTGCCGGTCATGCACGACATCTGCCTGTAGGTCATCCCGAGGGCCGCGGCGGCAAGGAGGAGCTCGTCCTCCTCCGCGGTCCAACAGCTCCCCGCGGTGCCCATCGCGAAGCCGTGGCGGGATGCCAGGGACTCCGCCAGGGTCGGGCAGGCGCGGAGGACCTGGCGCAGGCACTTTCGGCCCGGGGCCGTCCGGGCGCAGGCCTCGAGCTCTGCCGCGACCGGGTCCTTCCCGGTGCCTACGTTCTGGCTGGTCTCTTCGGTCATGGGCCTCCTTCACGCGCTTCTACGTCACCCGAGGCCGACGTCCGCGCCCTTCGACGCCGACACGGCGGGGATGCGGCCATATGACGCGGCCCGGGGCTCGGAGCGCTCCATCTCGATGGACCTCGTCGTCCGGAACTCCCGGTCCCAGCGCTCCTGGGCGGCTTCGCGGGCAGAGGTCTCGGCCCCCTTGCCGTCCGGCTCCACAACCCGGACCCGGGAAGGGTCGACGACCGGGGCCCCGGAGGCGTCCAGGGTGCTGGGCACGACGGCCACCTCCCTGCCCCCGTGGCTCATGACCCGGGCGAGCCGGGCCATGTCGTCGAGGGACCAGCGGGTGCCGATGCCGGCTTTCGTGTCGGCCGCCACCCCCTCTTTCGCCCCGGCCGAGTCCCGCCAGAGGTCGGACTCGCCGAACAGGGAGCCCGGAGGGGCCATGATGACGGCGCAGTCGCACAGGGACGTCACGGCCCGCCTCAGCATCCGGGTGGCGTCCCTGCACGAGGCCTGGGCAGGAGCCGTCCAGACCACGGCATCCGCCGCCATGAGCTGGTCTTTGGCGAAACCCGCGGCAGCCTGGGTGGAAAAAGCCGACTCCGCCGAGTCGAGGAACTCCACCGAGTCCAGGGACCGGGCCGCAGCGACCACCTCCACGGAGTCCCACAGGGGCTCCTGGCGGGCACGGCCATCCCGGACGCGCTGGGTGGCGGCGGCAAGCACCGCCTGGGGCGCCCCGAGGCCGAAGGGGACCACGATTCGCCGGGCACCGGAGGAGACGAGCTCGTCCACCATCCCGTAGGCCGCCCGGAAGACGGACCCCCAGGTCCGGTCCTGGGAGAGGTCGGTCCCCGCTGCCGGCGACAGGGCCCTGCAGAGGCTGTGGACCATGCCGCGCCCCTCGGGGGCGGCGAGGCACACTGAGGGCCCGTCGCAGGTGTCCGCCATGGCGCGGAACCCCTCTTCGGGAGACCTCCCCTGGGAGGCCGGCCCGTCCGGCCTGCCCGTCCAGGGGGACCCGTCGACGGTCACCTCCGCCAGGCACCCGTCGAGGGGTGTCCCGCAGGCAAGGGCGAGGGCCCGGGCCACGGGGCCGGACAGATAGGACTCCTCGTCGAGGCCCGGCACCGAGAGCCACCCCTTCTCGGGGAACTCGGCGTCCATGGCGGCGAGGAGGCGCTCCCCCTCGCCGGGGTGCTGCTCCACGTGGAGGCAGAGGATGTTGCCCATGACCGCCGCGGGGTCCATCCCTTCGGGGGTGGGGTGCCGCCGGACGAGTTCCCGGTCCCCGTAGAGCACCTCCGGCGACCCGCCGTCGCAGGCGATGGCGAAGATCTGGGGTGCCGCCGTCGGGTGCATGACCGCCATGTAGGCATGGCCCACGGTCGGGAAGCTCATGGTCCCGTGGCCGGGGACCTCCACGGCCACGGGGGACGAGTGGATGGTGGACCTCGGGTCGTAGTCGTCGCGGGACCGGCGGGGCGCCTTGACCGCGGCCTCAGCGGTCCGGGAGACCGCCTCCGACTCGGGGGTGGCCGAGGGGGTCGCGGACGTCGACGGCGGGGCCGGTGTGGGCTCGGGGGCAGTCCGGGCTCGGACCTTCGGCGCCGCCGCGGGCCCCCGGTCCTGCGGTACCCCATGGCCGAAGACCTCGCCGATGGAGTGGACCCGGGCGCGCTCGCTGTCGTAGACCTGGCCGAAGTACCTCATGTCGGAGTCGATGCCCGGGGTGGGAAGTCCGCGCGCCTGGAGGATGCCGGCCACGACGCCCCGGGGCGTGTCGAGGTGAGCCTCCCCTCCGGAGAGCACCCACACGTCGGCCTCCGGCGATGTGGCGGCCCCGGCCAGCCCGGCGAGCCAGCGCTCTCCCTCATCGTCCGCGGCCAGCTGGCGCGCGTAGGACACGCCGTCGGTGACCGAGGGGCCGGGCACGACCCCTTTCGGCGACAGGGCACCGGCCGGGGCCCCGTGGGTCCTGGTCAGGAGATAGCAGATGCTTCTTTCGGAGCCCCGGTACTCATCGGTCCTGGCGAATGTGAGCATGGTGCCTCCCGGGTGGTCGCGGCGTCTTCAGACAGCCCAATTTCCTCACCCCGGGAGGCCCGCTCATTCGTCTTTTGGAATCTTTTCAGAGGTCGAAGGGGACGGCGGCAGGAAGACCGCAGGTAGGGCGGGTGTCGTCCCGAAAGGGGCCTCGAAACTCGTCCCGTCCGTCCCGATTCCGCGGAACCCGCCGACGCCGCCCGCCGCGGCCCATGGGTGCGCTTCCATAGGGGGGTCTCCGCGGCACCTCCCCTCAGACCCCTGGGAGCAGGGAGACGTCGCGGAGCACCTGGCCGACGGCCTCGTCGCGGTCCTCCAGGAAGGACCGGGGACCGATGGGGCCGATGAGGGCCCCGTCGCCGTCGCATTCGAGGGCCACCGTCGTGCGGGACCCCCCGGCGAGGCTGCGGGAGGAACAGACGCAGAGCAGGTGGTCTGGGTGGAGCGTGTCGGAGTGCCAGAAGCCGAGCCACACCTCGGTCTCCTCGGTGTGCCCGGCGACGAGCCCCCAGGGGTTGTCCTGGGCGCTCATGCGAGGCCCCCGACGGCGCCTCCGCCGGAGACGCCCCGGTCGAGGTGCCCGCGGATGGCCTCCTTGGCCTTCCTCGCGGCACCCCAGGGGGAGGGTGTGCGGACAACCTTGCAGGGGACCCCCTCGAGGACGCTCATATGGTGGGCGATGTCGTAGGCGCGGCACTCGGAGTCACACAGGCACACGCGCTCGGTGCAGTCCTCGTCGATGACGCTGATCACTGCGAACATGGCGATCACGGCCTTTCTGTCCGCCCGAAGGCGGCCGCATCGGGCGACCCCCACCGGACGGGCGCCGCAGGCGGACCGTCGGCCTGCCCACGGGTGCGGCCTCCCGCGCGTTGCCGCGCGGGAGGAACCCGCAGCCTCAGAGGATCCCCGCCTCCATCGCATGGCGCTGTGAGACCTGTTGCTCGGGGGTCATGGACGCGGACCATGGGTCCACGGAGCGGTAGGCATCCGGGGCGACGGAAACGAAGACGGGCCAGACACCGGCCTCCATGGCCTTCCTGGCGACCCTCGACCTGAGGTCGAGGTTGTAGGACTCGTAGTCGGCGGGCCCGTCCCTGGGGGTCATGGCCTCGTAGGCCTGCTGGTCGGGGTACTGGACGACGAGCATCTCCTTGGGCTCGAGTGAGAAGCTGTGGACCCCGTGGTCCCTGCGGGCGCACTCGTGAACGGACTCGACGAGGTTCGCCCGGCTCACCTTGACGGTGCCGTTCCTCCGGGTCCACCCATCCTTCTCCATCCACCCGAAGAAGTCTTTGGCGACAACGGCCCCGCAACCGCAGACCCAGTAGGAGGCCGCGAGGACCTCCTCGTAGGAGATCGGCCCGGAGGCGCGTCCGTCGATGACGAGCGACGGGTCGAGGGGGTGCTCCGGGCAGGGCCCCTCCCCGGGCAGCGGCGCAGCGAACGGGCTTGCCGGTTCCTTGACCCCGTCGCCATCGGTCCCACCAGCGTCGTCCCGGCGCGGCTGGGCTGCCGCGAGCCCCCGCGCCCTCTCCCGCGCCCTCTCGAGCACCCGGTCGGAGTCGGGGGAGATGTCCGGGGGACAGACGACGGAGAGGTAGTGCACGATGCCCAAGGGCCAGGAAATGTCGAGGAATTTCATCAGATGGGCCGTCTTGGCGACGGCCACCCCCTGACGGTCCTGGTCGGCGCAGTAGAGCTCCCAGGCGGTCACGGCATCCTCGGGGGTGCGGATGAGGCCGTCGCCGATCAGGGCCTCGATGGCGTCCGCCACCTTCTTGGGGGCGTCGGCGCCGAGACCCGCCATGGCCTGGGCGCCACAGCGCCTCTCGCGGGCCCGCCACAGGGCGCCGGCGGCGTCGGTGAGGGCCTTGCGGGCCGTGGAGGCGGGGTCCACGGCCACAGGCTCGCGGCCGAGATCGACGGCGCCCATGGCGGAGGCGGCGGCCGACGAGTAGTCGTCGGAGGAGACGCCGGCCACCTCGGGGGCGACGAGGCAGACGACCCTGCCGCACGTCCAGCGCCCCCCGCTGTAGCCGGTGTTGTAGAGCGCGATGTACCCGCAGAGGACCAAGAAGGCGATGGCCGAGTAGTAGAGGTCCTTGCTGAGGCCGCAGGCGTCCATGAGCTCGGCCCGGGAAGCGGTGAAGGACGCGTCGGCCCCGCCGCAGGACTCCCCCTTCGCCGCCCAGAGGGCCCAGGCCCTGCGGGATATGGCGTCGAGGGCCTTGACGGCGCATCGGGGCATGGAGGGCAGCGACAGGATGGGGGTCTCCGGGTGCTCCCGGGCCTCCTCGGCAACGACGGCGACGAGGGATGCGTCGATCCTGTTGTGGTGGTTGATGGCCAGGTTCGGCCTGTAGACCGAGACCTCCGGTGCCACGACACGCATCCCGACCTCAAGCCCCTGGTCTGCCACCAGACCGCGGCGGGGCGACTTCCTCCCATGGGTGCGGCGAGATGGGCACCCGGTTGCGGGGTTGTGGGTCTTGCATTTCGTTGAGGGAGAGGTGATAATAGCCATAGTTTTTCTTTCTGGGGCTGACGAAGTTTGCTGTCACACAAATTGGGTCGTCACCCCTCGAAAACCCGGAGAGCCAACTCCGGGTTTTTTCTTATGGATCGACGCTGTGTCCCGAAGGACCTGGGCGCCTGGCAGGCAACGGGAGGGACGATCCGACACCCCTGCCTGCCCTGCCCATATCGTATATCAAATCCGTGCACTCATGGACGAGAATATCGACACGTTATTCTCGTTGTGATTGAAATGCTGATTCGCAGGTTCGGTTTATCTTACATGATGATGAGGAAAGCGGCCTTCTACCAGCGGTTATCCATGCGGCCTAAGACCTGTTCCCATCGGAAGATTCACCACGTCGGCAGACGGCTTCCCTCACCCGCCCCCCCCCCTTCCCTGACTCGAACCGGTGGGCGCCCATCCAAATCTCTTATCCCTATCTTCTTATCAGTATCTATGTCGGGAATTGCGCCTATAGGTTGCCTTTCCCCTTTGTTGCCGACTGGTTTCCCTTCCCCTCCGGGTGACGGCCGCCTCTTCCGCCGGTGGCTCCCCGGGGCGTGGCGCTCCCTGTTCACGGCTATTTCCCGACTAGGTCTCACCTGGGGGGCTGGAGACCTGGGCCATCTCCTCCGCTCTCGGGCTCTTACTTCCCGACTAGGTCGGCCCCTCTGTTTCGGGTGAATCCCGACTAGGTCCCTCGGGTGTTTCCCGACAAGGTTCTACCAGCGGTTATCCCCCTTCGGATCCGTGTGACCCCCTTCGTGCTGGCCCCTTTTCCCGACATGGCCCGGAATGAATCCCGACATGGGTCGAGGCGGGGGCTTGAAGATCCCGACATGGGCCGGCGGTCCTCCTTGGTCCGTGGTCCTGTGACTTCGGATCGACGGCGCCGTCTCGAACCCTTCCCCAGAGGCAGTGAGTGCCAGATGGCCTTCAAGCGCAACGCATGTAACCGGCTTTGCTGTGGCCGTGGACTCAGAGACTCCGGCCGACCCCAAGTGAGTTTCCAAAAACGCGCAGGTAAACGACGGTGTAAGTTGGCAACGACGACGGCTTTGACCCCCTGAGTCCAAAATGAGTTCAAGAAGGGCCGTTGAAGTGCATCAACATGAAAATGAATATGAACTCGCAGACTCATTGATCCGATTGCATCCATGAACCTTCGAGCGCCGTAAGAAAAGGCCCCCGGACCGAAGTCCGGGGGCCTTTCGCCTAAGAGCTGCCTCGGGGCTAGAGGTTCTTTGCGGCTCGGAAGAGGCCGTCCGCGTTCAGGACGCGTGAGTAGGAGGAGTCGAGGCAGATGACCGGGGTCTCCATCCCGTCGGACTCGGTCGCCTGGGAGATCCTCGGGACCAAGGCGTCCCGGACGAAGCTCGCTCCCCCGCCGTAGATGTAGACCACCTCCACCTGGGCACCGACGCTGCGCCAGACGTTGGAGAAGGTCTTGGTGACCCGGTTGACGAAGGTCGGGATCACCTTTTGAAGCTCTTTCTCCACGCGGGCCTTGATTCTCTGCTGCTTCGGGAGCGTGGGCTCGCTGAGAAGGATCTTCTCTAGCGCGCCGCGGGAATCTGCGGGAATACCGCTGTCCGTCTGACGAAGCAGGTCGAGGACCTCGTCGAGGATCGTTCCGAACCCTCGGTTGATGGATTTGGAGTTGTCCGTGTCGATGGTTCCGTTGGTGAAGACGGCGAAGTTGGTCGTCCCCTCGCCGATGTCGATACCGACGATGTTCTGTGCCGCGGCGAGGGCCTCCCCCGTGTAGGCCGCGTCGAACGTGGCCCCAGAGGCCCTCTCGAACGAGACGACCTTGTCCAGGAAGTCCTCGCCACGGTTCTTCAGCGCCGCGAGGGCCGCCACGCCCTCCGCGACGACGACCACGTCGGAGAAGGTGGTCTTTACCTCCACGTCGGTGCCGAAGTTATGGACGATGACGCGGTGGGGCTCACGCATCAGCGACTCGCGGTACTCGGTGTGGTGCCCGAGGTAGTCGTCGATGGGCAGGGCGAGGGCCAGCTTGGCGTCGACCTCGATGTCGGTCGGAAGCGTTCCCTTGAAGCCGGCGACGGCGATGACCTGGCTGACGATCGCGTCGAGGATGAGCATCACCGAGAGGGACTCGCGGCTCTTGGGTACGGGGCTGTCGATTTGGAACTGGATCTCGTCCCACTTGCTCGTGATGGCACGCTTGCCGAACAGGACCCGGCCCCGGTCGACGGAGGGGATGGCCGGGGAAAGGACCGTCGCATCCAGGGAGTTCGCAAGGTCGCTGAGGGACTCCTCGGAGACCGGCTGAGCGAGGCGCGCGGCCGAGGTGTAGGCCATCGCACTCGGGATGTCCACGGGGTAGACGGTGCCGCCGACGTCGACGCGGCCCTTGGTATAGCCGTTGCCGATGTCGAGGCCGGCGGTCACGGAATAGGTGTTTCCCTGCTTCTTACTGGTCGCCAAAGTATGTCCTCTCTGCCTTTGATGTCGAGTTGGTCTAGCTCAGGGCCGATGAGAAGCCCATGTCTCCCAAGAGGTCCGAGATGCCGGTTTGCGCGGGTTTGGCAGCCGCCTTCTCGGTCGTCTCTGCAGCGTTGCTGCCCGGGGTTCCGTGGGTCGGGTTGCTCTCGGTGGGGCTTGCGGGGGCGCTCCCCTCCCCTTCTCCGCCGCTCTTCGTGCTTCCCCTGCGGTGCCTTCGCGTGTTCCGCTGGGGGGCGGGAGAGATGTCGGCCGTGCCGGACTCCTCTATCCGGTCCGAGATGAGGAGCCTGATCGACTGGGAGAGGTTCCTTTGGTTCTCGATCCACTCCCAGGTCGTGTCCTCCTGCTCGCCCTCCGGGACCCAAATGGTGATTGTGGCCATGGTCACCTCCCCTCCCGATCTGCAAAGCCAGGCTGAATGAAAACTCCCTGACTAGTCTATCAGACTGATAGGCTAATAGACTAACAGAAGCTAATCCAGGCGAATCGACGAACTTCGACGGACGTTTCTCCGAGTTCAAGATGAACTCGGAGAAACAGATGGTGTGACGGCAGCTATGAAGCTGTAGAAACACAGATGTAAAATACTGAATCCGGTAAAAACAGCAAAATGATGCAGTGAAAGTGGCGGAAGTCGATGCAGCGGATCTCTTCGGGTGCCGCACTCCCCTACGACTCGTTCCAAGGCCACAAATCCTGTAAGCCTGTTATCCTGACAGCCAAATAGGCCAACAGGCTAACAGGAACAGGAGCCAACCTAAGGGCGGGAATCAGCCTGGACTGTATGCCTGGGGTGGACCCGGCCTTCTCACCACTCACGGCAGTGCTGGAGGGTGAGGGTGAGGAAGAGGCTTCGGGAAGACTGTCCTCACCCTCCCCACTCCCTTACCCTCCCGTGGCTGGTGCCACGGGAGGGATCGTTGATGGTCCGTCGACCTCTTCCTTCGGCCACCGGATTCGTTTGGAGCCGTGCGGATCGCTCTCACCCGCCTTCTCCGGCCTTCGAAGGCCTGGCTCTGTCTCCTATACCGTTCGAGCGTCTTTGGTCGCTTCGCACCTTGCGTCTCCATCGAGGTGGGGTCCGCCATGATGGGGATCTCTGCTACCAGTCGTTATGTCAAGCCGTAGATTGGTGGGGCCCTTCCCTGCCGTCCTGTCCTCTTCGGTGGCTCGAAGGGCCTTGGCAGTGGCCCTGTAGGCCCGTCGAGCCCTCCCCCGGTCGACCTGAGGCGCCTCACCTAGGCCTGTGGTGGGGTCTCGCCCAAAGTCCAGGTTGCGAGGGGGCCTGTTCGAGGCGATTTCGGGTGTGTCTCGGGGTGTCCAGTGCGTTGGCTTCGGTGGATAGGTCTTCCTGCCGGGGTACGGGTCCTGGAGATCACCGGGCCAAGGCTTCGGAGCCTGGGGCTCCTCGACCACTCCCCCACCCCTCCGTCGGGTGCCATGGGAAGACAGCTTTCTCTGCCCGCGGCCCGTCCGAGGCGCCTGCCTGCGACGGGTCGGCCGCTGTGTCCAGGTTGTCGGTCTTTCGCTCGGGGCCCCTGAGTTCGCAGACTCCGACGACGATGAAGCCAAGAGTTCGCGATGCACTATCTACGAACTTGGGAGTTCACTGTCAACTCACTCCCACATAGAAAGGCGTTTCTCTGAGTTCAAGGAACTAGCCCTCCGTTTTTCCCGAGTCGAATTTCAAAAGTCCATGCTTAAGCACCCGTCCTTGAAGTAGCGCCTGCTAGATGGCTGTCTATGGCGATCTTGTCCGGGTAGCTCCAGCATACGGTTCACTCTCACGAGTGCAGTTTGCACTCGATATGAACTCACAGGGTTTCGCTGGTTGTCTGGCTATGAGCTCAATCTGAGTTTTTGGGTTTGCTTTTCCGTTGCACAAGGGACCAGGGTTCATGCGCCTGTGAGTTCACTTTGAGCTCACAGGCGCATGAACTGAGAGAACCATAATGAAGCATGCATCCAGCCTATCGATATGTAGCTGGGAAAACGTATAGTAGACGCTTTGCGTTGTCAAAAGGGAAGAGTGCATCTGAACTCACGGGTTCTGATTGTCACATTATGGGGTGATTCTGGGAGTTCATTCTGAACTCAAGAAGTGACGGTGTATTGACCTCAAAGTGCATTCTGAACTCACAGCATCGAATAGTCCATGGACTGTGAACTCATGGATTCATACATCGATGCACCTATGAGTTCACATTGAGTGCAGATGGATGGCAAGATGACAGTAAAACCAACTCTGAGCTCACGTAATACCTAACCCATGATGGTATCTGGTCGAGTAGTCTCCGTGACAGCATGTGTAGTTGGAACTGCAAGGTGGACTCAAGTTGAGTTCACATGCTGGTACATATGCACTACCACTTGAACTCACAAGTTCATAGTCCATAATGGCAGTAACTAGGAACCTGCTGGGTCGCTATGAACGTAAAGGGGTCGTCGTGAGCAAGGACCAGTACATAGTCTCTCTGAAGAATCTGCTCATAGATTCCTATGGCGAGACCGTCGACGAGTTCTTCTCGACGATCGGCACCGAGAAGACGCGGCTTGTGGAGCTGAACAGCCTCCAGAGGGACGGAGACTACTTCCTTACGGCCGATGGCGCCGCCGAGATTAAGAAGATCCACCGCTTCCCATATCCCTTCAAGCTCGTCCAGGAGCAACTTGACCTCAAATACACCACCGCTCTGCAGTTCATCAAAAGGCCCATCAACAACGGCCACTGGGTCAAATGGAGCTTCATGAGCTTCGGTCGGGAGTCCATCTACCTCGATGCCGTCGCCAGGGACAGCCTGATCGGGCATTTCGGTCCCGACGACGAGGCCGAGGACGTCGACTTCGTCTCCGTCTCCTCAGGTCTGGACGGCGATGGGGCAGAGCCTGCCAAGGAGGCGGGTCCTACGGGCGGTGACCTTGGGGATACGGGGCAGCCGGGGGCACAGGACGGGGGGCGAGCGTTCTCCTCTCAGCCCGCCCGGGATTATCTTCCCGAGTTGATCCAGGAGCTCAGGGACAGGATCAAGGAGAAGGACGACGAAATCGCCTCTCTGAAGCAGGAGCTCGGTGATGAGAGGAAGAGGGGAGAGGAGAACCTCCGATTCTCCCAGAATGAGGTCCGGTACCTCCACGATCGCATCGAGCGCTATGCCATCTGCTTCGGTCAGATAAAGAGTGTGGTGGATGATATTGGGGCTGCCCCTCTTACCACCAGGCTTCTCCCTGCTCGGTTCCATGCCTTGATCGAGAGCTCCAAGCAGAAGGTCTTGGATGAGAACCCCACCTATGAGGTCGATGAGACCTCCCGTACGGAATAGGGGAGGGACCGGTTTCCAAGGGCAAGGCAAGGTTGCCTATGGTTTCGGTCGCGGGGTGAACCACATTCAGGCTCTCCTACGAGGGGTGTCCATCTGGTCTAGATGGACACCCCTCGTCCCGTCTGTCTGCAACCCTGGGATGACCGACCATAAAACAGCAGGTAGAGGCACGTTTGCACAGCAGGCATCGCCGATTGGCGCAGTCTTAGTCAATATCGTGAATGGGACCTGAAATCACCGGTCAGTCATCCGAATGGGTTGACCGGCTGCATGTTTGGAGTCCCATGGCGGCCCGTCCTCGCACCAGGCACCTTCTCGTCGGTCTCCTCCTTCTCGTCGCGACGGCGATCGGCTGTCCTGCGGTCTCGTCCGCTGCGACTGCGGAGAAGGTCGTCGTTCCGACCGTCGTGAAAACTGTGGACCGAGAGTACGCCACCGCCGGTGAGGCCGTCCGTTTCTCCGTGTGCGTGACCGCACCTAGCAATCTCGATGCCTTTGAGCGCTACCCGTTGACTCTCTTGGACCAACCTGATGCAGGCTTGGCGATCGATGTCTCCTCGGTCCAGGTCTCGGTGTCCGGCAAGCAGGTCGAGAGCGGATTCGAGGTCGTCGGAAGCGACGGGTCCGTGACGGTTCTCATCGACGACGTCAAGGCGTTCGGAGTCGAGTCAAACGGTGAGATCTCCATCTCGTATTCGGCGGTGGGGGAGAGGCCCGGGTCTTATGAGAACTGCGTATGCGCCTTCTATCCCGAGAATCCCGAAGACGTTGCGACATCGAGGACCAAGGAGAGCGCGGTCTCGGTCGATTTCGCTGACCCCGAGATGCCCAAGACCAAGAGTCTTAGTGCGATCAGGCTCGGCAACATTCTCAAGACCGGTGACGACGACATCACTTGGGCCCCGGCCGTCTCGTCGGTCGCTCTGACCGCGCTCCTTGTCGCCCTCTTCGCCAAGTTCGCCTCCAAGGGTCGCCGTGGCTAGGGGATCCGACAAGCGCCGTCGCCTCGGCCGCATCATGCCCGTCCTGGGCATGGCGCTCGGCCTCGCCCTCATGGCCTACTTCCCCCTGGTCGAGGCCGTCGACGCCGCCCGCAGGGCCGACGTGGCCGCCTCCATGGACCTCGCCGACAGGGAGGCCGACTGCAGCGCCGACGAGGCCCTCCTCGCCAACGCCGAGGCCTACAACGCACGGCTGGCGGGGAAGGGCGCAGACGGCGTAGAGGTGCTCCCCTACGGGCTCCAGCTCTCCAGGGACGGCCACGACACGGCCTTCGGCTACGTCAAGGTCCCCGCGATCGGCCTCGTCATGCCGATGTACCGGGGCACCTCCGACGCGTCGCTGTCCGCCGGCGCCGGCCACATGGAGGGCACGTCCCTGCCCGTCGGCGGCCCCTCCACCCACGCCGTGGTCACCGGCCACTCCGGCATGGAGGGCATGCGCGCCTTCGACGACCTGCGCCGCCTCGAGGAAGGCGACGTCTTCGGCTTCAAGGTCCTCGGCCGCACGGTGTGCTACCGGGTCACCTCCTCGGAGGTGGTGGAGCCCGACGACCTCTCGAGCCTCTCCATCGAGCCCGGCGCCGACAGGGCGACCCTCGTCACCTGCACCCCCTACGGCATCAACTCCCACCGCCTTTTGGTCCATGGCGAGCGCTGCGAGGTCCCCGCGGGCTTCGACGGCTCCGTGGGCGTCGTGGAGTCCATGGCCCACGACACGCGCGTCTGGGTCCTGCTCCTGGCGATCCTCGTCCTCCTCGGCGTCTTCGCCGGGAGGAGGGTCTCGAAGGCGCTCCGCAAGGGGCGGGGCGGCGGCTGCGAGGGGAGGGGAGGGCCTATGACCTAGAGCCGCCCTCGTGAACGGGGCCGGGGAGCCCCAGGAAGACAGAGGCCCCGGGAGACCCGGGGCAGAGAGAAGGAGAGACACATGTTCAGCCCCAAGTCCAAGATCGCCCGTGCCGCCTGCGTCGCGGGCCTGTCCCTGTCCCTCGTCGGCGGCGTCTGCGCCCCGGCCGTCCAGGCCCTCGCGGCCGAGGGCGACCACACCGTGACCGTCACCTCCGCCCAGACCCACACCTACAAGCTGATCAAGCTCTTCGACGGCACCTTCACCACCGACGCCGAGGGCAGGCTCCACATGGGCGACGCCAAGGTCTCCGACGAGGCCGTGGCTAAGGTCCTGCGCAACACGCTCAACACCTACGCCCACGACCCGAAGTGGGAGACCGCCACGGACCAGCAGCTCGCGGACGGCATCGCCTCCCTCTCCGAGGACGAGATGCAGGCGTTCGCCAACTCCGTCGCCGCCGGCAACGTCGGCGGGGAGAACTACACCCCGCTCGCCTCCTCCACGGGTTCCTACGTGGTGGGCACCGCGGCCGGCCAGTCCGGCACCGCGACCCTGACCGCCCCCTCCGACGGCTACTACCTGATCGTCTCCGACCCCAGCAGCGTGTGGGGCAAGGTGGGCGAGTCCGGCACCCAGGCCGTGCTGACCCCCGTCGCCGGCGACACCACCGTTGCCACCAAGACCGAGGTCCCCGTCCTCGTCAAGACCGTGGCCGACAACTTCGCCCACGACCCCGACGGCCGCGAGGACTGGGACAAGGAGTTCACCAAGGTCTCCGACTTCGACATCCACAACGCGGGCGACATCGCCAACGTCAAGGACGTCCGCTACAAGGTCGAGGTGTCCCTCCCCGACATCATGGGCGACATGGACTCCTACCCGGTCACCGTCCACAGCACCCTGGGCTCGGGGCTCAAGTTCGGCCCCAACGCCAAGGAGAGCTGGGTCAGCGCCACGCTCGTCAACGAGGACGGGTCCAAGACCGTCCCGATCCAGTTCTCGAGTGACAACATCAGCATCCTCAACGCCGTCGACGGGGTCGGCGACGAGATGGTCCTCGACTTCGGCGACGTGAGGAAGGTCCTCGCCGACGCCGGCGTCACCCCCTCCGAGATGGGCGGCTACCACATCGAGTACGTCTACAACGGCTCCCGCATCATCGACGGCGCCGAGGGCAACCTCGACGCCCTCCTCGGCTCCCGCACCTCCCTGGCCGACCCGCTCGTCAGCACCGCCTACGCCACCTACAAGCCCTACACCTACGGCTTCATGGGCGGGGAGACCAACAAGACCGCCGAGGACCAGGCCAAGCTCTACAGCTACAGCCTCAAGGTCGACAAGGTGGATGGGGACGCCGAGGCCCTGAAGGGCGCCAAGTTCACCCTGACCGAGGCCGACGGCACCGTCATCGGCAAGGACATCACCGCGGCCGACGACGGCACCTTCACCTTCACCGGCCTCGACTCGGGCGTGGAGTACACCCTGACCGAGACCACCGTCCCCGCCGGCCACAAGGCCATCGACCCGATCAAGTTCAAGATCGCCGCCACCGTCTCCGCCGAGGGTGACGAGATCACGGCCATCTCGGCCACCGAGACGGCCGACCCCTCCAACGCCGCCACCTTCACCGTCGACGACGCCACCGTGGTCGCCACCGTCGTCAACCTGTCCGGCCCCCAGATGCCCGTCACCGGTATGGCCGGCATCGCGGGCGGCATCCTGGCCGGCGGCGTGCTCATCGCCGTGTCCGGCGTCAAGCTCGCCCGCGCCAAGAAGGACTCCGAGGACCCCGAGTAGGGGAGTGCCGGTAGGTAGAGGAAAGGGATCTCGAGATGTCACGTCGTACCCGCTGCGCGGACCCCAAGCGCACCATCCTGTCCATCGCCATGGCCGCCACCCTGGCCGCCCAGCCGACCCTGGCCGTCGCCGCGACCGCCGTCCAGGCCCAGGATCCCTCCGCCGACGTCGCGGGAGACGTCCTGGCCGGGGGCGTCGAGGACGGCGCCCCCGCGGGGCCGCAGGAGGCGCCCCCGGAGGGCGCCGGGGAGGACCCGACGGAAGGCGACGGCGGCCCCGCCGCCGAGGAGCCCGCCGTCGAGCCGACAGCGGCCGAGCCGACAGCGGCCGAGACCGTCGCGGACGGGCCCGCGGGGGAGGAGCCGGCAGCGGAGCCCCCCGCGTCGATCGGAGTCTTCGCCGGGGACGCCGAGGTCTCCCCGGAGCCCGCCCCGGCCCCCGTCCCGACCCAGGGCCCGGCCGAGGCCGCCCCGGCCCTCCGGCGCGCCCTCGCCAAGGAGGACATGCCCGCGCCGACCTTCCAGGTGTCCCTCGCCGAGGGCTTCGACGCCGACCACGTCGAGGTGGACCGCGACGCCATGACGGCCGTCATCGACCTCACCGTCACCAACGCGAGCGTCGCCGCCGACGGGACGCGGCTCTGGGCCTGCCTGTTCATCGACGGCGTGGGGAGCCCCTACTTCACGCCCGGGGCCACCCGCACCGTGTCCTGGCCAGTCAAGGTCACCTCCATCGCCTCCGACGGCACCCTGACCTGGGAGCTGCCCTACCGCGGCTACACCTCCACCGACGACGTCGCCGGCGCCCTCACGCCGGCCTCCATCACGAGCGACATGGTGGCGCCCGTGAGGTGCGAGGTGCCGAGGGGGGAGTGGAGGGCCCGCCTCGACCCGGAGTCCTACGCCTACGGCGCCCAGCGCGACGACGAGGGCCGCTGGCTCCTGCCGATCGCCATAGCGGTCTCCAACGGACCGGTCGCCTCCGCCGACACCCTCCGGGTCTCCGGCGAGAGGGTCGCCACCGAGGACCACGGCCCCCTCGCCGCCGGCGAGCGCCGCTACATCTCGGCCGCCTACTACCCGACCGAGGAGGAGTGGGCAGACGACTACGTCGACGTCTCCGTGGAGGTGACCCTCCACGGGGAGACCCACACCCTCCGGCTCCAGTCCCACCTTCCCGACCGCTACTACAGGGCCGACGACGAGACGTGCCCCGTGGGTCTCGAGCTCGTGTCGGCCTCGGTGCCCAAGGGGGCGTCGGAGGGCGACGTGGCGACGTTCCGCGTCTCCGTCACCAACCGCACCGGCTCCGCCTTGCGGGGACCGGTGAGGATCGGCCTCAACGGCCCCACCGTGGAGATCGGGGACGACCTCGCCCCCGGCGAGACCCGCCTGGTCGACGTCCCCTATACCGTGCTCTCCTGGGACGTCACCACCGGTAGGATCTCGCGCGACCTGGTGGCGTACGTGCAGAAGAACGCCGTCCATGCCCCGGTCGACGTCGAGATCCCGCAGCCGGATCCCTCCCTCGGGCTGACCGTCTTCCAGGCCGGCGACGCCCGCCTCTCCGACGACGGCGTCTGGACGGTGCCCGTGGCGGTCGAGGTGGCCTCCGTCGGCGGCGCGTCCGGCCCCGTCACGGTCGAGGTGGCCGGCACCGCCCGCACCGTGGGGCTCGACGCCGGCGCCACCCGCACCGTCGCGGTGGACGTGCCCCTGACCGTCGACGACATCGTGGCCGGCGCCCTCGACGTGGGCGCCTCGGCCTCGTGGGACGGCGGCCCCTCCGTCTCCGCCTCCTGCCGCGCCGCCGTCTCCGACGGGTGCCGCGAGGCCGCCCTCGCCCCGAGGGCCTCGTTCGCCCTGGCCGACGGGGCCGACCCCTCCGCCCTCCCCGTGGCCGACGACGGCACCGTGACGGTCCCCGTGGCCGTGAGAAACGTCGGTGCCGCGCCCCTCTCCATCGAGGTCCGCGGCCGGACACTCTCCCTCGAGTCTGGCGCCGCCGGCGTCGTCCCCGTCGTCCTTCCCCCCTCGGCTGTCGACCCCTCCACCGGGAGGCTGAGCTTCTCGGTGCCCTGCTCCCTCGAGGGGCCCTTGGGCACCGTCGCCCGCATGCTCTCCCACGAGGACCTCGGCGACCTGTTCGCCGAGGTCCCGGAGGGCCCCTCCGACGGCGAGACCGGTGGCCCGGGTGACGGTGACGCCGAGGGTCCCGGCGACCTGCCCGGCGACGACGGCCCCGACACCCCCGGCGACGACCCGGCCGACGACCCGGACGACGCTACCGGGGAGGACCCGGGCGACGCTCCCGACGCCCCCGGCGACGACCCGGCCGACGACCCAGTCGCGGACCCCGGTGACGGCACCCCCTCCGGCCCCGATGGCACCGGTGACGGCCGGGGCGTGACCGGCGGAACCGCCGCCGTCCCTGCCGACGGCGCAGACGGTATCGGCCAAGGTGCGGCCACGGCCGCCGCGCCGCGTCCCGACGGTGCCCGCACGGGGTCCGTCCCGGCCCTCGGCGCCCCCGTCGGCGCCGCCGCGGGCCTCCTGGCCGCCGGCCTCGCGGGCCTCGTCCCGCTCGTCCGTTCCCTCACGGGGCGCCGCGGCCGCTAGGCCCCGGACGTCCCCCGCGGGCGGCCCCGGTATATCCGGGGCCGCCTCCCTGAGGGGCCGGGCCTTTCAGGGAGGCGAGGGCCCGTGCAGACCCATACCAGGAGGTTCCCATGTCAAAATGGCCGACACCCGCCAGGCTCCTGACGACCCTGCTCCTCGCGGCGGCGGTCGTCGTCACCCCCCTCCCCCTCGGCCTCCCGGCCGCGGTCGCCGAGGGGTGCCCGTCCTCGGGCAACGTCGAGCTGAGGGCCTTGAGGGTCACCAACGACGTCGTGACCCCCGAGGGGGAGAGCGACCTCAGGGCCCCGCGGGTGGGGGACAGGGCCCTATGCACCCTGACCGTAGCCAACACCCACCCGAACCCCCTCAGCAGGAACCAGGCGGACACGGGCGTCAGGGCCATCCTGGGGTCGCTCGGCCTCGACGACGGCGAGGGGTGGGGGACCCTGAGGTTCCTCGACAACGGGCGCCAGACCTCCACGTCGGGCACCACCAGATCGCTCAACTGGAACTCCGGCCTCCTCTACAACCACACCACCGACGCCGTCGAGGTGCGCCTCACCGTCACCCAGGAGATGCTCGACTCCGCCACCGTCGGCGGCGGGTCCTTCCCCGTCTCCATGCTCCGCTCACCCGGGCTCCGGGTCTGCTTCCGCTCCATCGCCGGGGTCGCCCCCTCCGAGGGGGAGGCATGGCCGGACGTGCTCCCGATCTTCGAGGCGGGCCAGGAGGTGCCGGTGGAGCTGGAGGTCGAGGTCACCGGCAACGTCGCCCTCACGGACGCGGGCTACTTCGTCTCCGGCACCTGGCCCGACACCGTCTACCCCGACGGGTCCGACCAAGGGCTGTACCGGGTCCCCGGCGGCGTCACTCCCCTGGGCGTCGACGTGGCCCCGGACGGCACCGCCGTCGTGACGGCGACCGTGGTCTGGGACCCCTCCTACGAGCAGACCGGGGTCACCGTCTTCGTCGGCCGCCGGTCGACCGACGGGGACGGCACGGACCTGCTCGCCGCCGACGGGAGCGTCGGAATCTACCGCAACATGATCCCCCACAGGGCGGAGGCGCCGACCGTGGCCGTGAGGAGGGTCGGCGACACCTCCAAGCCGGTGCTCGACGGCGACACCGTGACCTTCGCCCTGGACTTCTCGGTGCCCGGGGAGGACACCGTCGGCTTCAAGGTCCCGTCCCCGTCCTTCAACGTCGCCATGTCGGGGTACCAGGTCGGCTACGGCACCGACGACGACCCGTTCTCGGTGACCTGGTGCGACGACGTGGTCGCCCCCGGCGAGACCCGCTCCATCTACGTCTCCTTCGCAGCGTCCGACGGCCACGCGGGCCCCTCCGACGGCATCGTGAACCTCTACACCCGGGACGAGCGCGACTGCCACGCCCAGACCGTCGAGGCGTCCGGCGTCGCGCTCGACTACGACCCCGCCCCCATGGAGGCCGACGTGGCCCTCCGCTGGGACACCTTCGACAGCTGGACCTGGGGCACCGGCGCGATGTTCGCGGGCGAGCGGGCCCAGGTCGACCTCGTGGTCGCCAACACGGGGGCCTGCAAGGTCACGGCCTCGTCCGACGACTTCGTCATGGTCGACGGCACCCCGTGGCACCTCGAGGGAGACGTGTCGCCGGGATACACGAGCACCATCCAGTTCTCCACGTACGTCCCCCTGTACATCGCCCCGACCCAGGAGCAGGTGGACGCAGGGGTGTGGACGGGGACCGTCACGCTGTCGGCCGAGGGCAAGGAGCCCCGGGAGGTGTCGGTCTCGATCGACCTGGCCCGCCTGGAGAGGTGGACGCCCCGCATGGACAGGGAGTCCATGACCTTCTCGGTCAGGGCCGGCGACGTGGTGGAGGTCCCGTACCGCGTGTCCCACGTCAACAACGTCGCCGTCGACCTCTCGGCCGGAGCAAGAGGTTCCAGAAGGCCTTCCAGGCCATCAACACCGGTCACAGCAACCGTAGGAGGACCCAGGAGGACGACTTCGGCAAGGTGCTGGTCTACCTCCCACCCATCGAGGAGCAGAGGGAGATAGCGAAGAGGCTGCGGGATGCCCGGGCGGGGGTGGCCGTGGCCCTCGCGGGGGTGGCCGAGGTGGAGCAGGGTCTGGATTCGACGCTTCAAGCCGACGACCTCTGGGACGCGTCCGACGAGGCCGGTGAGGAATAGGCGGCCACAGGGGCTTCCCCATGCCCGAACAAGAGGGCGGCGCGCCGACGGCGTCTGCCGGTCATGGCCCCGGCGGGGGAGGAGGGCCTTGAGGCGGTCAGTGGCAGGAAAAAGGAGGGGCCCCGTATGGGGCCCCTCCTTGGTTACGAGTCGAGGTTCGCGACGGGTGCCCCCTTCGCGGTCCCGGCCTCACTCCCAGTGGCCGGGGACGTCCACGACCCACTTCTGGCCGGTCTGCTTCTTCTCGTAGCGGCCGTTGTCGACGGTTTCGGTGTAGGAGTCGTCGAGGTAGGTGCCGTGGGAGAAGTCTCCCTTCTCGCAGTAGGCGAAGTCGTGATCGCCCCAGGCGTCCACGGAGCTGAACGACGCCCCGCACCCGTTGCACACGAACTTCGGGTGACGGATGTACTGCACGTTCGGCACCCACACGTTCTCGTAGACGGGCTCGTAGTGGCCCTGCTCGGGGACCCACTTCTTGGCCGGGGCGGTGGAGCCGCCGCCCGAGGAGCCGCTGCCGCCGGAAGACTGGCCGCCACCGGAGGAGCCGACGGAGCTCGAGGACTGGCCCCCGGAGGAGCTGCCGCCGCCGGACGACTGCCCGCCGCCGGAGGATCCGCTGCCGGACGACCCGGACGTCTGACCGCCGTCTGACGGCTTCTCCTCCGCGGGTTTCTCCTCGGGCTTCTGCCCCCCCTCGGCCGGCTTGGACGCCGGCGCCTTGGAGGCGTTCTCCTCCGCCTTGTCCGTGGCCTGGGACCCGGCGTCGCCGGAGAGGGTGCCGTCGCCCTTGGCCACGGCGTCGGCGAGGTCGGACTTGATCTTGTCCAGGTCCTCCTTGGTCACCTGGTCGGCGGGCACCGGGTCGAGCTTTACGTCGACCTTGGGGGACTCGGGCGCCGTACCGCCGTCGTCGGCCTCGCCCTCCGGTGCGGCCACGGTCACCTCCTGGGGCTCGGGCACCTTGTAGACGGAGCCGTCCTGGTTGACGGGGGAGACGAAGGAGACGGTGTAGGTGCCGGGCTTGAGCTCCACCGACGCCGTGCCGGAGGACACCTCCTCCGCGCTCACGGCGTGGGCGAAGGCCTCGGTGGGGGACGCAGGGCCGTCGTCGGATCCCTGGCCGTCGGCCCCGTCGCCCCCGGCGTCGGCCACGGGCTCCACCACGGCCACGAGCGGGCTGGACTGCTCCGTGTAGCCCTCGGCGCTCACCTCCAGGGCCACGGCCACGGGCCCCGCCGCCCCGTCGTCGGCGGCCTGGTCGGCCGCGGCGGGCGGCTCCCCCGGCACCGGCAGGGCGACGGGGGCGGCCGCCGCCCAGGCCCCGGCGCCGACCAGCAGGGCCGCGGCGGCGCAGCAGCCGGCGGCCAGGATGCGGTTGCGGACCTTGTTCGGCGACGCCGTCAGGGCCTCCCTCAGGCGACCCGGGACGGCCTTTATGGAGACGAGGACCCGTCTGGAGGCCTCGCGGAGCTCTTGCAGGGGCTGGTGGTCGGCCATAGAGAACTTCCCTTCGGTCGTGGCATACTGTTGAAAACAGTATAGCACGAACCAAGGGAAACAGCTGATAGAACCGGGAAAATAAGGAGACGGCAACGTTCGCGTTGAATCCTGGCTGCACACCCTCTGGCCGGAGGGGCACCCCCTCCCGTACCGCAGGGGCGCCCCGCGCCCGGGGTCGAGGCTCTGTGGGACACTGTCCGTCTCCGGCCACGGCCGTCGGCATCTGTTGTACAATGTGGGCACGCGACGGGAACGTCCGCCTTGGGAAGTGGGCGCCACCCGTGATTGTTGAGCTGAGAACCGGTAGCCTAGACTACCGGTTCTCTTTTTTGTTGCGGATAGCGTCCTCGCGCACGAGGCGGCGAATCCTCACCACCATGTACACAACGCCAAGAGTGTAGTAGGCGCCCTGCAGGACATGCAGGGCGACGACAGACGTCTCGGCCACGGCCGCCTGCCCCTGGGACCCCGACACGACGGTCTCTTCCGGGACGGTGCGGGTGGAGGTCCCCGTGGGGCTCCTGGCGGTGGTCCTGCCCGAGACAGGCGGCCCGGGCATCGTCTGGGGGCTTTGGGGGCTCTCGGCCCTCGGGTGCTCGGTTGCCGCCCGCCTTCACGGGCGCCGCCGGGACGGGCGGTAGGGGTCGATCCAAGGCCCCATTCTCTCGTCACCCTCGTCCCGTTCGTCACGGACTTTGCGGATAGCCGCAGGTGGGTGGTGCCGCATCCAGACCCCCGGGGCCCCGTTCGGCGATTCTTGGGTCGAGAGCGTCAACGACAGCCGGCTTTGGACCCGGCGAGAAATCGAGGAGAGCCAATGAGAGTAACCATTGAGACGAGCACTTCCTTCGAGACCTTCGATGTGCCCGAGGGCTGCGGGGTCGGCCTGAAAATGGTGTCCCTGCCCATGTCCGACATCGCCATCGAGGTGGTGAGCAAGGCCGCGGACGGGGACGTGACCCTCGGCCAGTGCCTTGTGGCCACCGGGTCCCTCGACGAGTTCGACGACATCGACGACCTGATCTCCAAGGCCGTCGAGGAGCCCCGCTACGGCGGGTGCGGCCTCCGCTCGATCCGCCTCGGGGATCTCGTGCTGTACGACTGGCGGGGCGACAGGCTGCCCGCCACCTGCGCCGTGGGGCAGTGACCGTGGCCGCCCAGGCCGTAAAGGAGAAGAACGTCCGCGTGCAGCTGCGGCTGAGCCCCGAGACGGCCCGCCTGTTGGAGCTCGGGGCCAGAAGGGATGGGGTCTCCCGCTCGGAGTACGTCGAGCGGTCCCTCTACCTCTATGACGAGGTCAGCCACGGTCGGGAGGTCGAGGCCCCCATGGCCCTCGCGGTGGCCTCCATGGAGGCCTCGCTGGCCGACTGGACCGCATCCATGGAGGCCCTTCAGAAGACTGCGCTGGCTGCCACCGACGCGAACCTTTCCGTCGGGCGGTTCCTGGCCCACGCCCTAGGCGTGGGCGCTGCCGGATTCGACGAGGCCGTGCGGGCCTACGAGCAGGTGGTGGGGGAGAGCCATGGCTGAGCGTGCCGCCGACGCCCGCCGGGTGAGGGTCCCGTCCAAGGTCATGGAAGAGGCACGGTCGGTGCTCGGTCTGAGCGAGGACGTTTCCGACCGCGCCCTCGTCGCGGGGGCGCTCTGCTGGGTCGCCCAGCACGGGGACCCCGACGGCCTTCCCGACGACTCCATCTTCGTGGCCGGGAAGGTGTCGGCGAGGGCCCGCCGGCTGTCTTCCGACACGGCTCTGGAGTCCGCCGCCGAGGAGGCAAGAAGGGCCGCGGCCGCCTCCCTCGTGGGGGCCGTCGTCTCGATGGCGCTGCTCTCGGGAGAGGTCCGCGACCGCCCCTTGGAAGAGGCATTGAGGACGTGGAACACGGTTTCCAAGGCCTCCGACAGCGACGTCGACCGTGCGTTCTCCGAGGCCATCGGTCGGTTCTGCCCGGGCTCCCTCGCCATCAGGGCCGCCGACAGGATCGCCGAGATGGGACCGACAGACCCTGTCGAAGCATGTCGTGCCGCCGCCTCCATGGGTGCCGTGGCGGCGCTCTGCTCCCTCGCCTCCCTCGCAGGCGGTGTCAGGGACCGTCCCTTGGAAGAGGCCCTGCGGGGATGGAACTCGAGCTCGACCATGGCAGACCCGGAGAGGGACCCGTTTGTCGCCAGGGCCCTCGACCGGATGATCCCGGGGCCGGCCGTACGGTCGTCTGTACGGAGCGTAGCTGTGAACGAGCGGGCGGAAAGGGCCGCAGACAGGGCCCTTTCCGGCACGGGAAACCACGACCGCCCCAGGAAGGTGGCCCAATGATCTGCATCATGGCTGAGAAGGCCTCTGCGGCAAACCACATGATCCTTGCCCTCTCCGGCACGGACGGGCCGAACCGCTTCCAGAGGGAGGGGGAGGACATCTGTGTGAGTTGGGCGTCGGGCCACATCCTCGAGTACGCGCCGCCACACCTCCAGGTCGACCCCTCGCTGGCCTGGCGCTACCGGCGGTGGGACCTCGGCCTCCTGCCATGGGACGCTGCCAGGCTCTCCTGGAGGCGCCAGGCGGTGCCGACCCGGTCGGCCTCGGACGCCTGGGACCGCCTCAAGAGGGACCTCACCGAGGCCGACGAGATCGTCATCGCCACCGACGACGACCCCACCGGCGAGGGAAGCCTCCTCGCATGGGAGATCATCGACCAGCTCGGGGTGGGAGAGGACCGACTCGTCACCCGGATGCGCTTCGCCGATGAGGAGCCGGCGTCCCTCGTCGAGGCCTTCGAGGAGAGGGACACCCTCATCGACTCGGAGTCGGACCCCGACTGCCGCAAGGCGACCTACCGCTGCCGTTGGGACTACCTCTCGATGCAGCTCACCCGGGCCGCCACCCGCATGGCGGGAGGGTCTGACTCCATCTGCCGCGTGGGAAGGCTCAAGAGCGCCATGGTCACCCTGGTCGGCGACCAGGAGGAGGCCCGCAGGACCTGGGTGAGGCGCCCCACCTACCAGGCACGCTACAAGGACGAGACGGGGTGCGTGTTCACCGACGAGGACGAGCCCTACGAGGAGAGCCCGGACAAGGTGGACCTGGGCCGCCTGGGCGACGACGTGGTGGAGGTCGACGGCATCCGCCGCCGCGGGAACACGCCGCCGGACCTCCCCGACCTCATGGCCATCGCCGCCGTCTTCGCCAAGCGGGGTATGGCGGCGGACACCTTCCTCTCCACATACCAGGCCCTGTACGAGGCGGGTTACGTGTCCTATCCAAGGACCGAGGACAAGAAGGTCACCCAGGAGCAGTTCGAGGCCTTGAAGGGCGACCGGCTCCGAATCGCCGCCGTCTGCGGCGTGGGCCTCGAGCTGCTCACCCACACCGAGCCCAGGAAGCGCCATGTGGGTGAGGGGCTCGCCCACGGCGCCATTCGCCCCGGGTCCAAGGTACCCCAGGACCTGTCCGAGCTCGACCGTTACGGCGAGGGTGCTTCGGAGATCTGGCGCCAGGTGGCCCTCGGTGCCCTTCGGATATTCGCGGAGGACTACGTCTACGAGCTCACCGAGGCCCACATCAAGGGGCACCCCTCCTTCAAGGGGTCCAGCCGAAGGACCCTGCGTCCCGGTTGGAGGGACGTCCTCGACGACGGAGGGGCCAAGGAGCAGCCGGTCCCCGGCGGCAAGGCCACGGCCTTCGTGCACGAGCACGTGAACAAGCGCCCGGAGGAACCGTCGGTCGACTGGATCCGCAAGCGGCTGGAGAAGCACGACGTCGGCACGGGCTCCACCAGGGTGTCGACATTGGCAGACGTCTGCAGGGCGGACCCCAAGGGACGTCCCGGAGCGGCCAAGCCGAGGCGCCGGCGCCTCATGGAGCAGACCAAGACCGGCAAGATCTCGCTCACCGATCTCGGAAGGACGGTGTACGACGTCACCCGCGGCACCTCCATCGCGGACCTGGCCACGACCGAACGGGTCCAGGAGGCGATGCGCGCCGCCGCGGCCGGCACCCTCTCCGTCGACGACGCTGCGGCCGACGTGACGGCCCTCGTCGTGCACGACATAGAGGTGATGGCGGCAAACGTCAGAAGATCGGGCGGCGAGGTGCCGGACGGCCCCGTGACCGAGCGGGCGAGCGGTGTCTTCGGCGGGGTGCTGGTGGACTTCCCGCGGACCGTCCTCGGTCACAGGCTCGATGACTCCGAGGTTGAGGCCCTTCTCAGGGGCTCCGAGGTCTTCATCGAGGGCCTCAGGGCCAAGGACCGAGTCAGCGGGCGCGTCCGCGTCTTCGACGCCCCCGCCAAGCTCTCCCGTACCGAAGACGGGCGCCTCTACGTGGCCGTCGACCGCAGGGGCTGGGGGGTGCCGGACTCGTTCTCCGGGCGCATCCTCACCCAGGACGAGAGGGACCGCCTCCAGGCCGGGGAGACCGTGATGCTCGAGGGCCTCGTCACCCGGGACGGCCGGACCTACCGCCGCGAGGTGGAGTGGAAGGACGGCAGGATCACGTTCTGTAAGCGGGAGCTCGGTGCCGGCGGAGTGTGGAGGCGCTTCTCGGGCCACACCTTCACCGACGAGGAGATGGGGAGGCTGTCGGCCGGCGAGGTGCTTTCCGACATGCAGCTCAGGCGCACGGCGGACGGGAGCACCTACGTGGCCGACATCGCATGGGACCCCGACGCGAGGAAGATCGTGTTCGTCTCGTCCAGCAGGGCGGACCGCCCCACCCGCTTCTCCGGCCACACCTTCACCGATACCGAGGTCGAGGCGCTTCTCGCGGGAAAGCGCGTCATGGTGGAGAACCTCGTCAGGAAGGACGGGTGCACCTACTCGAGGGAGCTGTACTGGGACGCCGAGGCCGGCAAGGTCGAGTTCGTCCCCCGGAAGGGGAAGGGGACGACCGGCGCCAAGGGACGGAAGGGGTCGACGCGCAGGGGTAGGAAGGCCTCCTGAGCGTCCCGTCTGTCCGCGGCTTTTCCCAAACCACGGGTCCGAGGCGCACCGACGCCGCGCGTCGGGGCCCGAAGGCCCACGATCCAAAGTGACGGCACCGGATGGAAGGGGGATGCGGCCCGCGGCCGCTGAGGACCTATGGCAATCAAGGAGAACTATCGTATCCCGGTCTCCCTCGGGGAGAGCCCCCTGGATGTCGAGATCGCCATCACGGGGAAGAGCGGCGTCGGGCCGAGGCCCATACCCCTCGGCTTCCTCCTGGTGTGGATGGCCTCTGCCCTCGGCCTCATGTGGGCCGTGACGGGCACCTTCATCGCCGCAGGACCGCTCTGGCTCAGAGGATGCTTCTCGCTGGTCTGGCTGCTGGCCACCTGGCTGCTGCTTCGCCGGGACAGGCTCGGGCAGCAGATGTGGGTCTATGTCGTGCCCGCCATCGAGTACCTCCGGAGCCGTTCCAGGTCCCTGCCGACCCGTCGCACCGAGCCCGCCAGGCCCTTCAGGGCCATGGTGGGAATCGCGTCGGTCGAGGACGGGGGGCGCTCGGACGGGAGGTTGGGCTTCACCGACGGGTCCTGCGGCTATATCTACGAGGTGGTCGGCAACGGCAGCCGGCTGCTCTTCGAGGAGGACCGGGCGAGGATCGTGTCGCGCTACGACAGCTTCTTCCGGAAGCTCGATGTCGCCTGCCAGTACATCCTCGTGTCCACCAAGGCCCCCATGCGCGTCGACTCGCAATGCGGGGCCATGGTCAGGCGATGCCACGGGTGCACGGATGACGCCCTGAGGTCCCTCATCAACGCGAAGTACAAGGTCTTGAAGGGCTACGTCGGCGACGAGTTCCGCAGCACCCACCAGTACCTCCTTGTCCGGGCCGAGAACCCGGAGTCCCTCCGTCGCTGCTGCAGCCACGTGCAGGGGGAGGCGGAGAACTCGTCCCTCGTCTTCAAGCGCGTCGAGCGCCTCGGGGCTCGCGAGGCCGAGGCCGTGGTCAAGTCGATCTTCACCTGTTAGGGGTTACCGATGTTCAAGGGAAAGAGGGAGAAGGCCGTCCGCAGGGGCCTCGGGTTCCGTCGGGACAGGACCCGGGACCGCCCCGAGGCCGACGCCATCCGGGACGACGGTCTGCTCATGGCGGTGAAGCCCGCCTGGGGCTACCGCTTCCACAGCGACCACTTCAATGTCGACGACAGGGTGGCCTGCATCCTCGAGTTCGCCGCCAATCAGGGGGTGACGGACGGCCTCGGGTTCTTCTGGGGCCTCGCGCGGATCCCCCGGGGGCTGGAGCAAGGGGTCAGCGTCACGGTCCTCGACTCGGTGGAGCGCATGCCGGAGTCGTGGGTCACCGACGCCCTGTCCCGTGCCGAGGGCCTCGGCAACATGGACGCCGGAGCCCAGGCGGAGGCCGGCACCGTGACCTCGCGCCACAGGGCGTCGGTCCGCCAGCGGCAGCTCGCCCAGATCGCCGTCGAGGTCAACAACGGCTCCTCGTACCTCCAGGACAAGATGCGGATGATCGTGTGCGCCCCGGACCTGGAGACCCTCGACAGGGCCTGCGAGCGGCTCAACCGCTACTACACCGAGGCCTTCTCCGGCGTCTACCTCGGAAGCTACATGGGCTGCCAGCGCTCCGAGCTCCAGGGGCTCCTATCCTGGAACAAGGACAAGATGGGCAGGGGCCACCACTTCACCTCCACCGAGTTCGCCGGCTCCTACCCCTTGGTGACCCACGGCCTCGAGGACCCTGCGGGCGAGTACGTCGGCTACATGATGGGGGACGTCAACGACTCCGCCGTCCTGTGCGACATCGACCGGTTCGGCCGCAACGTGGTGGTCTGCTCCGACACCCGCGAGGCCCAACGTTACGGCGCCCCGGTCTATGCGGTCTGGTCGGCCGCCATGGTGCACGCGTGCCTGTCCAACGGGCACCGGGTCGTGCACCTGAAGCTGGACTCCATCGACGACTCGGGCCTCCACCCGGAGGGTCTCTCGGAGACGCGCATCGACATGAACCGCGGCGATGTGAACATGTTCGAGGTGTTCGGGGCCCCGGGAACCGACAGGGCGTCGTTCGCTGCTCACCGCCAGAAGGTCTGCCTCATGGCGGACCTGGCCTACTCGGACAAGGCCGACGAGTCGTCGGTCATCATCCGGGAGCAGCTCGGAAAGATGCTCAACAAGTTCTACATCCACCGCGGCATGTGGGCCGACCGCGGAGGCAAGGTCAGGGTCCTGGGCGTCGCCCACGACCAGGCGCCGCTCCTCCGCGAGTTCATCAGCTACATCACCGACGCCTACGAGAGCGAGAAGGAGTCCCGCGGCATCGACCCCGAGCTCCTGAGCGCCCTCAACCAGATCAGGCTCACCTTCACGAACCTCGTCCAATACAACGGCGACCTCTTCGACACCCCCACCTCTGACGCCATCGACAGCGTCAGGCAGGCTAGCCGGGTGGTCTACGACTTCTCGAGCCTCCTCACCAGGGGCCGGGGCGTCGCCTTGGCGCAGTTCGTCAACGTCGTCTCCTATGCCATCCAGTCCCTGGGCTCGGGGGACCTCTGCATCGTCACCGGTGCCGAGAGGCTCTCGCCGCCCGTCTGGGAGTACCTCGACACCTGCCTGGGCTCGCTCCACGAGCGCGGGGGGCGCACCGCCCTCGCCTATGGGTCCTTCGATGCCATGTTCGACTCATACAAGGAGAACCGGTTCCACGCGGCCGACTACACCGTGTTCGGGACCATGACGAAGGAGGAGGCCGGCCGTTACCAGAAGATCGTGGACGGGCAGGTCCCGAAGGACCTCGCCGACCTCGTGACGAGCCGGTCCCCGGACCTCGCCTACCTCCACAGGGACTTCGAGAACGTCGTCTTCAAGCTCGACGTCCCCGTGCGCCCTTGACGGGGCCCGGGTCGTCCCGTTCGTCACCGACTTTGTGGGGCCATTTTGAGAGACGCCAGCTAGACACCAACACCCTAAAACGATGACTCAAACGGCGGACGCCGCCTTCAAGACGATGGACTCGTGAAAAACGCGAGACAGTCTTTGGGGGTGGCACACGTCATGGGCCACGGGAAGCGAAACGGTAGGGGACGGCCGGGCGCCCTGCGCCGCCTGGGAGCGGTCATGGCCGTGGCCGCGATGTGCCTGTTGCTGGCGGGGGCCGGCCTGGCCTTGGCGGACGACGAGAAGGACCTCTCCTTCTACCGCCTGGCGAGCGCCACCTCCTCCTACTACTCCCTCAGCCAGACCACGAGCGACTCCGACGGCAAGACCGTGAGTCAGTTCGTGGACGACGAGGCCATGGACGACGCCTCCAACATGGTCCAGGCGGGCGGCCTCGTGGGCTTCTCCGACGAGGCCGAGGGCATCGTCGGCATCATCGCGAAGGTCTCCACGGGCGAGCAGCAGATCCATTACGAGACCTTCCAGAACGACGGGTCCCAGGCCCTCTACGCCTACACCGCCTACGGCCACGCCCTCTCCTCCCTCGGCCTCGACGAGGTGAAGGGCTCCGCCGACCCCATCGGCACCGCCGTCCGGGCCGTTTCGGGCAACCTGATGCGTTTCGCCTACTTCTTCGCCGACTCCGCGGACTCGGTCATGGGGGCCGCCGTCGAGTTCCTCCGCTTCCTGAACCCGTTCACCCTCTTCACCGACTCCGACTACATGAGCGCCTTCATGGGGCAGACCGCAGGTTCCTCGACGGGCGACATGGTCGGCCCGGTGCGGGGGACCTCGGCCTCGAAGGCCGACCTCGCCGCATCGATCGGCAGCGAGGAGGTCGGTGGCATCCTGCAGCCGGTTCGCTTCGTCGTCTCCGGCTACTACGACATCGCCTACCGCTACGGCTTCGCCCTCCTCGTCCTCGGCCTGGTCTTCCTCGGGGCCTCGTCGATCATGCGCCGGAGGTTCGACCGCCCGAGGGCCGGCCGCTGGGTGAGGAGGGTCGCCTTCATCCTCCTGGGCGTCCCCCTCCTCGCCTTCGCCTACACGGGGATCCTCGACGGCATCGCCGACAACCTCGGCGAGAGCGGGGCGGGCGGCTCGACCCAACAGGACAACGTCGTCATGCAGACCCTCGTCGACTTCGAGGGATGGTCGTCCAACGGCGGGCTGGCCCTGCCCGAGGGCTACTCGGTCGAGGTCTCGTGCTCCGACAAGGGCCCCGGGCAGGTCACCCGGGTCTCGGGCCCCTCCGGGAACGCCGAGGTGGTCTATGACGGCATCGTCAAGGCGATCAACGACAAGTGGGGCCGCCGGGTCCAGGAGGTGTCGGGCGACGCCGACCAGGGCGTCAACGCCGGCCTCACCGACGCCTCGGGCTCGGTCACCAAGAGCGCCTATGCGGCCGACCTCCTGGACCGCTACACCAACAACTCCCTCTACGCGGCATCTAGCTTCGAGAGCTCGTACAAGGCCCGCCTCTCGGCGGCGGCCCGAACCGAGCTCTACGAGAAGATCAACGACGTCGCCCAGGTGTCCAACCTGGTCAAGACCACCGGGAACAGCTACTTCCACCCCGACGAGGACGCCGACGAGTTCGACGCCGAGATCGGTGACGGCGCGGACTCGGGCTACTCCGCCCTGTCCGCCATGCACGACGGCAGTCCCACCGCCCTCAGGGCGGCGCTCTCCGGGCAGACCGCCCCCGACGAGGAGTACGGGCGGGTCGGCTACCGCGGGGCGATGATCGTCTTTTCCGGCGGCTCCTGCCCGGAGGGGTCGCGCGGACTCTCGAGCCTCTCCACCTACAACTACCTCACCACGTCCTTCGAGGAATCCGATATCAAGACCTACGGCTCCGGCAAGCTCCTGAGCTCGATGACCGTCAAGAGCCACAACAGCGCCAACCTCGCCGGCGGGAACTTCCTTGTGAAGGCGGTCAACTGGGCCAAGGCGGTGTCGCTCCTCGTGGCCATGGGGGTCGTGGGGTGGTTCTACGGCATCTCCATGATCTTCACCGCGCTGAAGCGCCTCTTCATGACGGTCGTCCAGGTCCCCGTGGCGGTCATGGGCTCCCTGGCCGGCGCCGCCAAGCTCGTGACCGGCGTCTTCCTCGTGGTCGTGGAGATCCTTCTCTCGGTGGCCGTCTACACGGTCTTGGTGGACATGGTCGTCTCCATCTCCACGGCCGTGCCCCAGGTCGTCGGCAACGTCGTCTCCCGCACCCCCATCGCCGGCACCGCGTCGGTGTTCGGGTCCGTGTTCAACCTGCTGATGGTCGCCGTTAACATCTTGGTCGTGGTCGTCGTCGTCAAGGCCCGGAAGGGCCTTGTGGGCGCCTTCGATGAGATGGTCGGCCGTACGGTGGACCGCGTCTTCGACACCGCGTCCGAGGGCAAGGACGGCCAGGGCGCCGGCCACGAGATGGGCGACGCCATCAACAAGGCGGCCCCCCTCGGCGCCGGGGCCCTCTCCTCGGCCATGGACGCCTTGGGTGGGAAGGGGGCCCACGACAAGGGGCCCCAGGGCGAGCAGGCGCCCCCGGGTGCCTGGGACGCCGACCGCGACACGGACACCGCCGAAGGCGGTCCCGCCGGAGACGTCCAGGACGGCAGCGAGGGGGGACCGGCCGACGCCCCCGGGAGCTCCGCCGAGGGGCCCCAGGACCGCGGCGGCGAGCCGACCGATGCCGACATCGCCCGGGCGGCGGACGCCGCCGGGGCCGAGACCTGCGACGACGCCGTGGAAGCCGTCTACGGCGGCGGAGACCCCGACGGGGGGTCCTTTGACGACGCCCCGGACGACTACCTCCCCCCGGACGCCTACGAGGGCGGCGACGGCGAGCTGTCCGGCGCCGACGGCTCTGCACCCTCGGAAGGCATCGGGGAGGCGCCCGCCGATGGTGTCCGGGTCGACGGTGCCGCCGACGGGACGTCCGCGGCCGCGGTGGCCGCGGGCCGACCCGCAGACGCGCCGGGTGTGCCCGGTGCTCCCGGGACGGCCGGCACCTCCCCGGACGGGGTCACGGCGTCGGGCGGGGCACCCGTCCCCGGGGCCGCCGCCGGTCTCGTCGGCGACGACCGGGACCGCCACGGGTCTGCGACCGCCGCCTCCGCCGCGGTCGACGGCATCGAGGATGCCGCGTCGGCCCCATCGGACGGACCGGGCCTCTCCTCCATGGTCGCCGCCCGCGAGGCGTCGAGGGCCGCATCGGCACGGGACCGCGCCCTCGCGGACGCTATCGGCGCCCCCGAGGCCCCGGGTGCCGAAGACGCCGCGCCGGGGGCCGCCGCCCCGTCCAAGCCCTGGTCCGCCGTGGACGACCGCATCGACGGCGCCTACGACCAGAGGCACAAGGGCTCGCTCTCCGAGCCCCCCACCGCGGCGGCCCGCAGGATGGCCCCCTTGGCGGATGCGGCCGCCAAGGCGGTCGGCGGCGCCGAGAGGCTCGGCCACCACCTCGGGAACCGGGCCCAGGTCGACCAGGTCACCCAGAGGGAGCAGGTCGACGACCTCATCAGGCTCCAGAAGGCCGCCCTCGTCTCCCAGTCCACGGGCGAGCCCGCGCGGGTCCCGAGGCTCCACAGCGACCAGTACGGGGCAGGCCCCCGCACCGGCACCGGTGCCGGCTCCGGCCTCGCGGCCGCGGCGGGAGGCGTCGCCAGGGCGGCCGCCGAGGCCGGCACCGACGCCAGGGACCGTGCCGCCTACGGGCGCCACCTCCAGGCGGCCACCGCCCACAGGGAGGCGCGGGACGCCGCGGTGAGGCTGAGGCGCGACCTCAGCGGTCCCGCCGGGACCAGGACCAAGGGGTCCAAGGAGAGGCTCGAGCGCATGCTGCGCTCCTGCGACCCGGACGGGGCCTGCCGTCTCGCCAGGGCCGCCCGCTCGCTCCAGGAGACCGACGGCCTGGTCCAGTCGGTCGCCTCGTCCCTGAGGGCCGGCGGCCAGGGGGCCGCCGCCGCCGCGGCGGCGGCCGACCCCGCCACCCGTCAGGCGCTCCTCGACCTGCCCTCCGTGGTGAGGGACCTGCACGACGACTACGCCGCCGGCGCGGTCGCCGCCGACGACGCCGGCTCCCGGGCGGCCAAGGCCTACCTCTTCGCCCATCCCGAGGCCATGGAGCGGGCGCTTTCCGTGGCCCAGGCCATCGGCGAGTCGCGTCTGGGGGCGGCCGCATCCGCCGCCTCGAGGGAAGGGGGCTCCTGATGGGCGCCGCGGGCCGAGGGCCGCCGGGCCGTCCGCGATCGGCAAGTCATCCGTCTATGAAAGGGGGGGCCATGAGCAACCTCTGTGCTTGGGACCTCGGCAGCATGCTGGAGTCCGGCCTCAACTGGTTCACCGAAAACGCCCAGAGGGCCGTCCTGCTCGTCGGTGCGGTCATCCTGCTCTGGGCCATCGTCTCCATCTCCCGCAACGTCTGGGCCAGCTCCCACGGCCACGGCGGCCCGCCGCCGGTCAAGTGGTCGATGGTCGTCGCCGGCGGCATCTTCGCCGGCGTGTGCCTCTTCGGAGGCTACGTGATGTTCGCGGAGATCTCCCGCGGCGGCCAGGACACCCTCGTCAAGTGGGGCAACTCCACCTCCTCCGGCATCTCCATCAACCCCAACCTCAAGGGCTCGACCGGCCTCGCCGGGTCCGGTGCCGTCGACCTCGCCGCCCAGGCCGAGGCCGTCCGCACCTGGGCCTGGGTGATGTTCGCCTAGGGCCCGGCCAACGGCGCCCCCGCCACGGCGGGGGCGCCACCTTCCGCACACCCACCAAGGAGAGACACAGTGACCACGAAGTCAGCGGCCAGACGCCCCGTGCCGGCCCCCGTCGAGCGGGTGGCGAGGGCGGTCACCGGCATCCTCGGCCCCCACGCCCGCATGGAGCGCTTCATCCTCGAGACCTCGGTGCTCGCCGTCGCCATGGCGGCCATCGTCGTCGTCTCGGCCTTCTACTACGTGGACTCCCAGAAGGTGGTCCTCGCCGAGCAGGCCGTCTACACCCCGACCTTCGTCATGAGCGGGTCGGGGGCCTCGGGCAGCGTCGTCTCGTGCGGCTCAGACCGGACCGGCCGCCATGCCTTCGTCCTCCTGCGTTTCGACTCCCCGGGCCAGGTCTCCCTCGACCCGGCCCAGTGGCGCATCGTGCTCGGCCGGTCCGACGTCCCCGGCAACAGCGACGAGCCGCTCTGCGTGCCCGTGGGCAGGATCACGTTCTTCTCCGACACGGGCTACTGCCTCGTTGTCATGGACTCCGTGGACGACACCCCGTTCCCCAACGAGGTGCTGGCGGTCCGCCTCGAGTCGAAGGCCCGGATCACCGGGGGCTCCGGCCAGGCGGAAGAGGTGGCCCCCACCGTGGCCGCCGACCCGGAGGCGGGCTTCGACGGCGGCAACGTGCTGCGTGTCGACGTGAACCCCGTGGCCGCGGGCGCCGTCGACCTGACCCGCTACATGGAGGGGGAGACGGTCGACGTCGACGCCCTCTACCGCGGCCAGGCGGCGTCGGCCGACGAGGAGGCCCTGAGGGGCGACTGCGGCCGCGCCTTGGCCGACCTCGCCCAGGCCAGGGCCCGCATCGACGAGTATGAGACCCGCGCCGCCAACGCCGGCGTCGGCCACACCGGGGGATCTACCGTCGCGGTCGTCGAGTCCGACTCCGTCGACCTCGACGCCCAGACGCTCTCCCGCGCCGACGACGACGGCGGCACGGACATCGCCTGGGCGGACACCGCGATCTCCCAAGGTGGGTCCTACGCCGCCACCTGCAAGGCGGGGTCGTCGGGGGCCGAGGCCCTGGCGGCCGCCATCGAGGCCTCCGAGAAGGACGCCCTGGCGGCGACGTTCGCCGACGTCTCGTGGACCCTCGACGGGAAGCCCTTCGACACGGCCGGCCTCGCCCGCACCGCCGCCCAGAGGGCCGAGCAGGCCAAGGCCGACCTGGAGCAAGCCTGGGCGAACTACGTCGGGGTCAGGAAGACCTACCTGGACTCCCTGGCGAACCTCGTCGACCTCGAGGCGGAGGCCGACGTCGCCTGCGCCTTCAAGGTGTCGTCCACCGAGGACCAGCTATGGGTCGCGTAGACGACCGGGGTCCCGTGCAGGGCCGCCCCGAGAGGTCCCAGGGGCAGGTGAGGAGGGCCGCCCCGGAGCCGGTCCCTGCGAAGGAGCCGGCAAAGCCCGCGGCCAGGCCTTTCCGGGTGGGGTCCGTGGCGGCCGTCCCGGAAGGCACCCGGCCCGTGCCCGGGGGACCCTCGGGCGAGGCGTGCTGCCCGCCGCCTGCTCAGCGGGCATTCCAGGACATGGCGCCGGGCCACGGCCGGGGCCGTGTGGCGGCTCCCCCTGTCCAAGGGCCCCAGGCAGAGGCCCCCTTGGGCGGGTCCCTGAAGGTCGGCAATGGGGCGGAACCTGCAGGGCGTCCCGTCGATATGCCCATGGCAGGCCCTGGGGTCGCCGACGACGGGCGCACCGTTCCGGGCCCTGCGACAGAGGGGCACGCAGGGACTCCCGGGGACCTCCCCGGGGACCCTAGGGGGGAGGCCCCGGCGCAGGCCTTGGCGGCCGACGCCGGCAGGACCCCTGCGGACGGGGACGTCCCGGACGCCCATGGCGCCCATGGCGAGGGGACGCCCGACGGGACGTCCGACGAGGGCGTCTCCGGAAACGGGCGGGCCGAGGCCGCCTTGGGGACATCCCACGACGGCCCCGAAGGGGCCCCTGCCGAGGGGGGCGTCGAGGGCCGCGTCAGGGACGTCGCCAGGAAGGTCGCGGGAAAGGCTGCCGAGGGCGGTGTCGGGGCCGCCGCGCCGACCCTCGTCCTCATGCAGGTGGCGTCCACGGTGAAGAAGACCTTCGTGTCGCTCCTGTCCACGGCGGTGGTGGCGGTCCAGAACCTCGTCTCGGGCGGCGTCGTGGGCCTCGTGCAGTCGGTCGCCGGCGCCGTGGTCGGACTGTTCACCTCCATCGGGGCGTTCCTCTCCGGCCTCGGCGCCTCGGGGGCCGTGGTCGGGGCCACCGTCGCCTGCGTCGCGGTGGTCGGCTCCGTGGCGGTTTTCTCCCCCCAGCAGGCAGACGACGGGGACCCGTGCGCCCTCGTGGCCGACGTCGCGGCGAACAGGGCCGCCCAGGACAGCGTCACCGGGGACGAGGACGTCGTGGTCGAGGGCGAGGAGGCCTACCGCGAGATCGTCGACGAGCTGGCGGGCATCCTCAAGGGCCAGGGGCTCTCGGACAACGCCATCGCCGGCATCGTCGGCAATGTGGCGGCGGAGTGTGGGTTCGACTTCTCCCAGGTCGAGGGCATCTACGACGAGTGGGGTGCGCCCGGCCCCAAGAAGACGGGGGCCCTGTCCGACATCGATGTCTACACCCGCGGGCTTTTCGCCAGCTACGCGTCGTCGGGCCTGTCCATCAACCGGGACGCCTACCTGAGCGAGGCCGACGGCAACTACTGGCCGGCCCTGGGGTTCTGCAGCTGGACCGGGGGTCAGGCCTACCGCCTCTACAGCCGCGCCCAGGCCGCAGGCGCCGATTGGTGGGACAGGGACTTCCAGATCGCCTACTGGCTCGCCTACGGCAACAACGAGACCACGGGCAGGGGAGGGTTCGCCAACGGCACCGAGTTCCTGGCCGACTACGCCTCCTGGTGCGAGGGCAAGACCGTGGCCGAGTGCGTATCCCGTTACGTCGACGTCTTCCACGGCCAGACCATGGGCAACCGCGGCGACGTTCGCCTCGAGGCAGCCGACCGCTGGCTGCCCGCCATCGCCGGCGCCCAGCCCAGGTCCATGTCCACGGAGGCCCAGGGCTTCTACACCTCCATCGTCTCCTCCATGGGCCAGGACGCGGCCGCGTCGAGCGTCGCGTCCGCCGTGCGTGACAACCCCGCCGTGGAGCGCTGCACCCCCCAGGGGAAGGACCTCGGCAAGGGGGCGGCCTCCATCGCCCGGGCCGCGGCCTCCTGGGCGTGGCCCTCGAAGGAGCGGGCATACAACGACGGCACCGAGGCCTACAGGCGGGCCCACGACGAGGTGCATGGCCCAGGCGCGAATTACAAGGACTGCGGCATAGCCGTGGCTACCGCCGTCCGCACGAGCGGCGCCGACCTCGACTACCCCCTGGCCGACACCACGGCCAACCAGCTCCCGTACCTGCGCTCCTCCTCCAAGTGGGAGAAGGTCTGCGACTTCGACGGGGCCGACAAGGTGGGTCTCCTGAGGCCGGGGGACGTGCTCATCGCCGACAAGACGGCCGCCGACGGCCACGACATGGGCTGCGGCCACACCGCCGTGTTCACCGGCGGCGGCCTGCTGTCCTCCATCGACGGGGTCGACCCGGCCTTCGATATGGTCCAGGCGTCGCTCAACACCTACTCGCCGGCCGCCGCGTCCACGGCGTCCCTGCTGTCCGACGCGCGCTCATACGAGGCCTACCGCTGCGTAGCCCCGGACAACGGGGGTGCGGGGGAGGATGTCTCGGGGGGCACCGACGGGCAGGCCCTGGCCGGGGCGAGCCAGGCCCAGAGGCGCATCGTGGACGCGGCCCGCTCGGTCCCGTCCCCCGGGGCCGGCTACTGCGCCATGTGGGTCTCCCAGGTCTACCAGGCCGCCGGCCTCGGCTATGTCTCGGGCAACGCCTGCGACCAGTACGCCCGGTGGTGCACGAGCACGAACCTCGACGAGCTCAAGGTGGGCATGATCGTGGCCGTGCCGAGCCACCCCCACACCGCCGCCGGGTCGGTCTACGGCCACGTGGGGGTCTATGTCGGGGACGGCCTCGTCATGCACAACACCGGGACCATCGACACCACGAACATCCTGCAGTGGGTGGGTTACTACGGGGCGACCCAGACCCCGAGGTGGGGCTTCGCCACCACCCGCTCCATAGGTTGAGGAAGGGGAGACCCATGGACAGATTGGGAGTGGGCCCGACCGGCCCGGGGGCGCGGCAGGACGCGGCGGGGCGCCGGCGCTCGGCCGCTGCGGCCCTGTTCGTCATCGGGGCGGTCTGTCTGGCCCTGGCCGCCCTCAGGTACGTCGAGGCGTCCGCCCTGGAGCGGGCGGCCGACGTGCGCCCGGTGGCGGGGGCGGCCCCGGTCGAGGAGCTCCCCGACCCGACGGGGGAGCCGTTCTCCGCAGACGGGCTCCCCGTCGGCGACGAGCTCCCCGAGGGGACCTCGGCCGACGACCTCAGGGAGGCCGTGAGGCTCTGGGCCGAGGCGTCGTCGGTGCCCGCCATCGACCCTGTCGACGGCTCCCTCGTGGACCGCCCGGAGGAGGGCGCCGACGGCCCGTGGGTCTGGTCGTTCTCGGGCGAGGCCTCGGATGGGTCCCGGGTCTCCTTCGAGGTGGTCTGGGAGCGCGGCGCCGGTTTCTCGTGTTCCGTGAAGTACTGAGGGGAGGCACCGAGATGAGCAGGAATCCGAAGGAGGGGTCCGGGCGGCTGGGGCCGGCCGCGACCGTCGCGTGCGTCGTCGCCACGGCGGCCATGGTCGCGTCCGCCGTGGCGGTCCTCGTCCTCTGCCTGGGACGGCCCGCCGCGGGCGGCCAGGCGGCCCGGGCGGAGGGAGCCCAGGCCGGGACGGTCCAGGGCGAGACGCCCCAGGGAGAGGAAGGCGCCATGGGGGACTGGGACCGCGACCGGGCCGCAGAGGCCGCCCGCGCCGTGGTCCTCGCCCAGACCACCATGGGCGAGGCCGAGAGGATGGAGGCCGTCGACAGGCTCGTGGCCGACGCCGCCGCCTCGCAGCTCCGCGTCAACTGGGGGGCTTCCGACGGCGTCGAAGGCGGGCTCGAGGTCCCGTTCGCCCTCTTCGCCCCGGAAGGCGCCGGGGACGGGGAGGTGGGCGTGGTCTTCTTCGCCCGCAAGGCGGCGACGGGGAGGGCCCACTCCACGGTCGTGGCCGTCTACGACGCCGAGCGGGAGGGCTTCACCGAGGCGGATCTTTTCTGGGCCCAGGCCACCGACGACATGCTCGACGGCGACTACGACCCGGTGCGGGACGCCTACCCCGGCCTCGGCGAGCCCGACGGGTACGACGAGCAGTCCAGGAGGGACCTGGACCGCGTCACCGACGAGGCCCGGGAGCAGAATGGGGCGGCCAGGGCCCGGATGATGGAGGATGCCGGCGTCTACGACCGGATCCTCGGGAAGGGGGACGACGATGAGGGGAGCGGTGAGTGACATGAGGGTCCCGACCATGGGGAGGGGCAGGGCCGCGGCCATGGTGGCCGCAGGGGCCGTCTGCCTGTGCGCGGCCCTGCTCTGGGGCGCGGTCCTCACCGCTGCTCCGTCGGACGACGGGGGTCCCGCGGAGGCGCCGACCGCAGCCTCGGCCGCGGCCGGAGCGGAGGAGGGCGCCGGGACCGCCGCCGCCGTCCCCGAGGGGGACGGGGACGGCTCCTGGCGCCGGGACCTGCTGAAAGAGTGCCTCGAGACCTGCTTCTCCACCTCCGACTACGGCGACGTGGCTCGGGTGAGGCAGGACCTCCAGGAACGCTACGGCGTGCCCGCCGACTCCCAGGCCCTGACCGAGTTCATGCCCGAGGGGACGGGGGAGGGGGCCGGCTACCAAGGCGGGACCCTCTCCCTCGGGTCCGTGGAGATGGGCGAGGTCGAGGGCGACCCGGAGCGGATCGTCGCCGTGGCCCACCTGCGCTTCAGGAACCGGGCCATGGTGACCGGCACGGCCGAAGCCGCCGTGGCCGTCGAGGCCAGGGTCACCGGGACAGCCTCCGAGGGGCGTGTGGAGGAGCTCACCATCACCCCCTTGGGCTGAGGGGTCGTCCTGTTCGTCACCGAATTTGCGGGCTGTCCCATATAACCGCAGGTAGACGGCCTGATAGAAATCCGTGACCGAAACGGTTCCCGTGGAGCCCCCTAGCATTCGTGTCAGATGCGTCCGTCGGGCGGTGCGCCCGAGACACGAAAGGGGGCCTTTCCATGGCCTTTGGTAAGAAGCGCGGTAGGAAGGCCGGTCGGGACGACCTCGCCTACTACCTGCCCGAGAGCAACGTGGCCGTCGTCTGCGAGACCATGGACGAGGAGCCCGCCCTGACGACGTCCTCCCCCGAGGGGGAGAGGCGCTACCTCGTCATCGAGTGCGACGCGGAGGCCATGGGTTTCAAGGGCCGCGCCTCCAGCAACGACACCGTCTGGGGGTCGCTCCAGGCGGACGTGGAGACCGGGGCCATCGTGTCGGTGGTCACCCCCGAGCTCCTCGGCCAGGGGCGGTTCCTTCTCTGTCCCACGCGGCTGTCCCTCGAGGTCATGAGCGACCAGCCCTATTTCTCCGGCGGCCGTGCCGGGGCCACCCTGAACCTCGCCCTCATGGACGGTTCGGGCAAGGTGGTGGAGCGGGCCCGGACGGGGGTCTCCCTGAAGGACGTCGCCGAGCACGTCCGTGCCAACGACTCGGCGGAGCCCATGCTGGTCGCGGCCTTCGGCCGCAGCCCCCAGACCCCGCCGGCGGAGGCCCCGTCGAAACCGGCCCCGGACGTCCCGGCCAAGGACCCTGCGGAGGCGCCCGCCGGTCCCACCTCCCGGGTCGACGCCTGGGAGGACCTCGATGAGGGCGACTACGACCCCTTCGGCGGGGAGGACCCCTACGCAGGCGCCTGGGAGGACCCAGACGGCGCCTTCGGGGACCCGCTCGCGGACGGCTCCACGGTGGCCATGGCGGCCCTCCCCGGGGCCTTCGGCCAGCCCCCCGCCGGGGAGGACCCCTACGGCGACATCCCGGGACCCTACGCGGACGTCGCCCCCGACGCCTACGAGCCCGTCGACGACGACCTCGGAAACCCCTTCGGGGACTACGAGGACGCCCCCGCGGACACCCCCGCGAACCCTGGGGGAGGGTCTGCCGAGGGGGTCTACGAGCTGGCCGACGACGGGACCTCCGTCGAGGTGCCCAAGGGGGAGGACGTCGCGGTGATGCTCGTGGGCGACGGCACCTACTCGGTGTCGATCTCTCCCGGCGAGGCCGAGGCCGTGCTCTCCTCCGTCCTGGGCGGCGGGCCCGGGTCCTCCACCGAACTCGCCATCCCCATCGACCTCGACCGCCCCTCCGCCGGCTACGTGGCGCCCCTGGTGCGCTACTTCGACCGCGAGCTCGTGGGCCTCAGCGAGAACCAGCAGGCCGAGGCGCGCCTCGTCTACTGGAACACCCTGCGCCAGCTCGCCGACGACGCCGTGGCCAGGGCCAAGGAGCGCCGAGAGTCCTTCATCGAGGAGGGCCGGCGCGACCTGGACGTCAGGGCCAGGGAGCGCCACGACAAGGCCACGGAGGAGGTGGAGGCCCAGCTCGAGAAGGCCCGCAAGGACCGCGCGGCCTTCGTGGCGTCGCGCACCCGCGTCGCGGAGCTCGAGTGGGACGCCGAGTTCGCGAAGAACTTCGACTCCGTGGTCGAGAGCATCCGCGCCCGGGCCGAGGTCGCCGACGCCGACGACAGGCTCAAGCTCGACGCGGAGGCCAAGGAGGTCTTCCGCATGGAGCTCGACGCCGGCATGACCGTGGCCCGCCAGCAGGCGACCGACGCCATGGTGGCGGTGTGGCGCAAGAGCTCGGGCCGCATCGACCGCCTGCGCCTCAACGCCATCGAGGCCGTGGCCGAGAAGATCGAGGAGGCCCGCCCCTACGACAAGCTCGCCGCCGAGCACAACCTGCTCCAGGGCGAGGTCGTCCGCATCAAGGAGGAGTCCCAGCGGGCCATCGCCGAGGAGCGGCGCCGCTCCACCCATGCCATCGAGGACGGCAAGAGCCAGGCCGACGGCCTCGTCGCCTCGGCCCGCCAGGCGGCCGAGGCCGAGACCGCCCGTTACAAGACCATGGTGGAGGAGCGCGACGGCCAGATCCGCCGCCTTGAGGAGCGCCAGGCGGCCCTGCGCGAGGACTCCGAGCGCGCCGCCCGGGAGCTCCGGGAGAACGCCGAGGCCCAGGCGGCCACCTACCGCGACCAGCTGGACCGCAACTCCCGCCAGCTCGAGGAGCTCAGGGAGGCGTCGCTCAGGCGCACCCTCTGGGCCGTGGCGGCCACCATCGTCGTCTGCATCGTGCTGTTCATGGCGGTCTTCGCCGTCGTGGGCGCCATCTCGTAAGGGGGGAGGGCTATGGCCAGGGACAGGCTCGAGGCCGTGGAGCGCGACCTCGTCGAGAACCGGTCGAAGAACGACCTCGCCCAGCTCGACCACGTCTCCAACCAGGACCTGCGGAGGGCCGAGCGCAACAGCGCCGGGGCCAACGCCGACGCCTCGCGCACCGAGGCCCTGCTCTGGGCCGTGGCGGCCCTCGTGGTCGCCGCGGTCATCGGGACCTTCGCCTCCTCGGCGGTCGCCGAGTCCGCCGTGCAGGGCCGTGTCCTCGAGGTCCCGGACTACATCGGGAACACCATGGGCGATGGGCTGGTCTACGAGTATTACGAGATCGACCCCGCCCAGCAGGTGGTGTCCGGCCCCTACGGCGACCCGTCCGAGGTCCCCGAGCCCGCATGGCACTCCGATGCCGTGGCCGAGGCCCGGGTGCCCAGGGACGGCGACGGTATCCAGCCCGTCGCCATAGCGGCCTTCTCCGTCGTGGCGGCCGTCGGCACCTACGCGGCCGTCTGCCACCTGCGCCTGTCGTCCGCCTGGGCCGGGGCCACCTCGGACTTCCTCCTCAACGACAACGAGGAGGACATGCACCAGCTGACGCCCAAGGAGCTCGACGGCATCTACCACTGGGCCCCCGACGCCGGCGCCAGCGTCCCCTACGAGTGCTCGGCCCTCATCAGCCACAGCTTCCTGTCGAACTCCGGCCTCAAGAAGGTGGAGGTGGCCAAGCGCCACAAAGGGGACGACCCCGACCGCGACATCGTCGCCGGCATGGTCGTGGAGGACGAGGAGGGGCGAATCGCCACCGAGCGCGTGCCCATGATCGACGAGCCCATGGCCGGGCGCATCTTCGACAGGCACGCCGTCGGGGGCACCGCCGTGAGAAGCAGGCTCGCCGAGGCCGTCGACGGCCTGCCGGACAACTTCTTGACCAGGACCGTCAGGAGGGCCCTGGACGGGTCGGGGGTGGACCGGTCGGTCCGCCGCATCCTCGACCCCACCGAGGTGGAGGTGCTCGGGGGAGGGACCCTTGCCGACGAGATCAACGCCAAGTGGGTCATGGACCCCGAGGAGCCCCAGCGACCCGCCGGGGCCTACCGCGTCTCCACCGAGGACAACCACGTCATGATCGTCGCCTCGACGCGCACGGGCAAGACCCAGAACTACATCCTGCCGTTCCTGGACGTCGTGCGCCGCCAGGAGAAGAAGCCCAACCTCATCGTCGCCGACATGAAGGGCGAGATCGTCACCTCGCTCTACGCCTCCCTGGAGCACAGCGGCTACGACATCCGCCAGTTCAACTTCTTCAACGAGATGCACTCCAACGTCATCAACTGCCTCCAGATCTGCGCCGAGTTCATGGCCGACGGCAAGGGCGGCCAGGCGAGCTCGACCATGGAGCGCATCACCCAGTGCTTCTTCCCCAAGGGGAAAGGCGACGACACCTTCTGGAACGACGCCGCGTCCAACTGCTACCAGATGTGCGCGTGGATGCTCGTGGACATCGTGAACCGCACGGATGACCGCATCCGGGCCAGCGAGGCCCGGGGTGAGATCGGTGCCTCCAGGGCCGAGACCCTCATCGACGAGAACTGGGGGGCGCTGTCGTTCCGCAACATCTACCAGTTCTTCCGCGCCATGGCCGGAAGCCAGGTCCAGAACCCGGCCAACGCCTACAAGGAGATCGCCAAGTCCATGAGGGCCAAGGCCCAGAGGCTCGAGGAGGAGGCCGCCGAGCGTACCGAGGAGACGGGGCTTCCCTGCGACCCTGCCGTCGAGGACGAGGTCGTGCGCCTGCGTCGCACGGCGGCGGAGACCGAGGCGGCCGCCGAGAACGACCCGGCCTCCAGGTTCTGGAACGGCCATGAGTCCCTGGACATGATGTCCGTGTACTGCAACGCGCTCCTGTCCTTCCCCCAGAACAAGGTCAGGGAGCAGGTCGGCTTCGCGAACGCCTCCATCTCGTCCATGAAGGACAGCGAGAAGACCATCGCCTCGATCTACGGCGTGGCCTCGACCCAGATGTCGCAGTTCAAGGACGAGAACCTCGCCCGCATCACGTCCGGCAGGAAGAGCCAGAACCTCGACATCTACTCCTTCAGCTTCCCCAGGCGCATCTCCTTCCGCTTCGAGAGCGGCTATGCCCGGCGCCGCCACATCCGCGGCCGGCTCTGCCGTTTCGAGGCCTTCCGGGACCGCGGGCTCACCGAGCCCATGGGCCCGGAGTACGAGCACGAGGAGGAGGTGGACTCCAACGGCTGGGTCTCCTACGTGTGGGAGGGGATCATGCCCGACGGGCCCGCCTACATCCGCTGCCGCATCTTCGACGGCAACCGCATGCAGGAGGTGGCCGAGCCCGTCTACTTCCGCTTCACCAAGGGTTGGCGGACCCGCAACGGCGGCAGGATCTACGTGCGGACGCTGTTCACCGACGAGCGTGTGGCCGAGGGCGGCCAGCTCACCGAGATGACCATGGTCGAGGACGCCTCCGGGCGCCGCCTGCTCGCCGAGGGGCGCTCCATGCACCGCGCCGAGGCCTTCGACTGCGCCATGGCCGTGAGGCACTGGGACCGGGTCAAGGAGCGGATCGCCGCCGACGAGAGGGAGGGCTTCTTCGGCACCCGCCAGAAGATCCCCGCCGGCGTCACCGTCATCGACGTGCCCCGCGTCTCCGAGACCCGCGTGTCCTACTGCGAGCGGCCCAAGGCCGTGTTCTTCATGACCGACCTCACCAAGACGCACTACCTGCCCATCCTGCTCATCTACCTGCACCAGCAGTTCGACGCCAACGTCTCCGAGGCCTATGTCAGGAAGGCGACCCAGAAGCCCCAGGTGGCCACCCTCTACATCCTCGACGAGGCCGGAAACCTGAAGAGCGGCACCAACGGCATCCCCGAGCTCGCGACGAAGTTCTCCCTCGGCCTCGCCCAGCGTCAGGGGTTCACCATGGTCTTCCAGACCAAGGAGCAGCTCAAGTCGGTCTACAGCGGCGAGAGCGACACCATCGAGTCCAACGCCCTCGTGGAGATCCTCATGGGGTCCAAGGACAACGAGTTCCTCAAGGAGATGAGCGAGCGCACCGGCGTCAAGCACGTGGTGCGCCCCACGAGCGCCACGGAGGACCACAACCCCGCCAAGCTCGGCGGACAGGTCAAAAACGAGTTCAGCCTGCAGAAGTCGGTGGTCGAGGCCAACGTCATCTCCGTGAACGCCCTGAGGACGATGACCAGGGGCCAGTGCCTGGTGCTCGACCGCGGCGGCTACCCCATCTTCAACAAGCTGGACACCATGATGCCGCCGGACCACATGTCCCGCCAGATGAAGATCAGCGACCCGCATCGCCGCTACACGGCCTTCACCCTGCCGAGCTCCTCGGGACCCAACGACTTCAGCCTCGACGAGGCCACACCCGACTTCTACGACGAGTTCGACCGGGTCCTGTGGCTCGCCTCCCACATGGACGAGGCCGTCAAGGCCTACTGCGCCTATATGGGCCTCGACGTCGTGGAGTACAAGAACGCCCTCGACCGCGACCGCGACAAGGTCTCCCGGGACGTGCTCCAGATCGCCGAGCACCTCGTGGAGGAGCGCCGCGAAGAGCTCCGGGGCGCCGGCAGGGACCTGCCCCACTACTCCAGGAACCGCTACGACGACGTGGAGTACGAGACCAGCGAGCGGGAGGCCAACGAGATCCACGCGGCCTTCGACGCCAAGGTCGTGATCGCCGTCGACGGGGAGCACGACCTCAAGGCGTCCCACCTCGTGGTCCTTGGGCCCGACGGTCCCGGAGGCGTCCGGCCGGACATCGACGGGGACCTCCTGTGCGCCCTCGCCGCGACCCTCGACCACAGGGATGTCAGGAAGGCCCTCGGAGCCCAGGAGTCCGGGCGCGAGGTGAGCGTCGAGGGCACGGTCGTCCTCGAGCGGCGACGGAACCCCACCGACACCGCCGAGCTCGCCGCCGACGACCTGGAGCGCCAGATGCACGAGGCCTTCGACCTCTACGAGGTCACCGACGACGCCATCCGCTGGCTCTGCGGGCCGAACGCGCCCACCGGCGCCGCCCGGGGGCGGCTCGAGGGCGTCTTCAAGCACTACTGCGAGGTGGCGAGGCCCCAGGTCCTCGGCTACGACTCGCTGGAGGAGGACGGGCAGGACCCGTTCGACGTCGAGTACGAGGACTGCGAGGACGCCTAGGGCGTCCCGACGGAAGGAGTTCCATGGACCGGACCGAAACCCTGACCGGCGGCGTCGCGGCGCCCGTGCCCAAGACCCTGTCTGCGGCGTTCGCCGTCGCCCTCATCGTCTGCCTCCTCCTGGGCCTCGTGGCGGGCTCCGCCGTGACCGCCAGGAGGCTCTCCCGCCAGCTCCCCGTCGCGGAGGCGCAAGTCTCCGCCGCGGCGGGCCCGGACGACCGGGAGCCGAGGCCGGCCAGGCGCCGCCTGGTAGAGGTGGGCGACACCCTCTACGGCATCGCCATCGAGGAGGGCGTCCCCATGGGGTCCCTCTGCGACGCGAACCCCCAGATCACGGACCCCGACATCATCTTCGCCGGCACCTACATCCAGGTCCCTGCGGACCGCTGACATCGAAGGGAGGACCTCATGGCCCTCGGTAAAGGCCTCGGCCAGAACGCCTACGCGGCATCGAACGTCTACAAGGGTGGAGCCTCTGACGACATCCAGGACGTCGCGTCCCGCATGGCGGACCCCAACGACCCCCTCGCCCTGCGTCTCATGGCCGAGGCGACGGTGCTCGACATCGTCCGCTCCGCCAGGGACGCCGACGGTCAGAGGCCGCTTTCCGCGGCCTGCCTGTCGGTCAGGGAAGCCGCGGCGCGCAGGGCCGGCTACACGGCGGGACCCGGCGGCCACCCGGTGGTCTCCCCGGCCGACAGGGACGGCCTCGCATCCTTCATGGAGGCGGCGGTGGCGGAGTGCGAGGCGAGGGGCTGGACCCTCGACGGGGCCCCGGAGGTCCCGTCGACCGCCTACGAGGGGGGCGTCATGAGGCTCTCGCCCCTCGACCCCGCCCTCTGCGAGGGGGAGGTCTCCGTCTGCGAGGCGGGGGTGGACCCCATCTACTTCGTCCCCGCGCTCTCCCGGGGCGCCTTCGGGCCCCGGGCCATGCGCGAGGGGGCCGCCACGTTCGACCCCGACGCCGCCGCCCTCGCGGCGGCGAAGGGCGACGAGGGGCGCCGGGAGTCACGGACCCGTTCCAGGCGTGCGGGGGGCCAGGACCCGTTCTTCTGCCTCATCACCCCGGCCGACGAGTGCGGCCTCACGACCCTGGCGCGCTACTGCGACCACGGCACCTGGGCCGACCTCACCGAGAGGGTCGCCGGGTACCGGTCGGTGTTCGGAGACTACCGGGGAGGCACCACGGGCAGGCGGGGGCGCTTCGCCGTCTTCCAGCGCGGCGGCCTCGCCTCCTGGGCCCGACGCGTGTCCAAGACCCTCTCCGAGGCCATCGGGGGCAGGCCTTCGGAGGACGCGCTGGCCGCCTGCCTCGGCGCCGGTCTCTCCCGGAGCCGCCAGGCGGCGGCGGTGGGCGCCGCCTGCCTGGACGAGCTCTATGGGGCCGGGGCCGAGGTCGCCGTGGACCCGGCCCTGGGGGGTCGGGCCGCCGGCCGCGGCGACTTCCTCAGGGTCGAGGCCACCTGCTCCTTCGACGGCGGTGCCTCGTGCCACGTGCGGTGCCTGGCCACGGGCTACGGCGCCCCCCGCTCGGCCCCCGAGGCCGTGAGGGCGGTCCTCGACGAGGCCGACTGTGCCGGCGACGTGGTGAACATCTACGACGGCACCGCCGCCTGGCGCGTCGTCGAGGACACGGGGGCCGGCCTCAACGCCTCCGGCGAGGTCCGCACCATGGCGGCCTCCCCGGACGTCTGCCCCGTGGACGCCAGGAACGTGGCCAGGGTCTTCCTCGGCCGTCCCGCCGAGGCTGCGGATGCCCTCGGCCGGCCCACGGGCCCGGGCCTTTTCGACGGTTCCGGGCAAAGGCAGGCGCGCCTCTCAGGCACGACCCGGGCGAACTCGGTGTCGCTGCGGCCCGGCCGCAGCGACAGGAGCCGGGGCCTGCGCCTGTGCGTGGTCCCGGTCGACACGGTGTCCGACGGCATGAAGGTGGAGTCGCCGGGCAGGGGCCAGGGTTGGTCCGTGGAGAACGTGGACGCCGAGACGGCACGCCGGGAGCTCGCGTGGATGGCCGACGAGGCCGCACGGTCCATGGCGGACCGGGTGTCTCCCATGAGCCTCGCCGCCGCGGTGGCCGGTGGGGCGGACCCGTCGGCGGTCCCCCTCGACGTCGACCGCGAGGTCGCCTCCTTCCAGCGCCAGCTCCTGGACTACCTCTCCGGGAGGTCCGACGGGGTGGACGGCGTCCCGGTGGACGGGGGCCTGGCTCCCACCGCCGCGGCCCGCGCCGCCGAGGCCGTCCGCGCCGCCGGGGATTGGGCACGCTCCATGTGCGGCGGGGAGGTCGACGGCGCCCTGCGCGTCGCCCCCCGCAGGATCTCCGCCTTCTGCCCCTCCGTGGACGGGGCGATCACCTGCGGCCACAAGGTGGACTGCCTCATGCGCCAGGCGGCCCTCTCCGTCGACCAGGTCTTCGGGGCCGAGGGCACCTTCGGCAGGGACCTCGAGGCCATGGTGGCCTTCGACGGGGCGAGCGCCACGGACTCCTCCGAGCTCGGCGACGACAGGCCCATGGCCCGCGCCGCCTCGGCGGCCGCCCTCGGGGCCCTGGCCTCCCTGGGCCTCACCGACACCGCCTGCGCCGTGGACGGGCGCGGGGTCATGCGCTACGAGGGGACACTTCCCGGGACCCCGGCGGCCCGGTTCACCGGCTATCTCGGCCAGGTCTTCGATGTGGACGGGCGCGGCGTGGCCACCACGACGTTCCTCGGCAGGGAGAACCACGAGTTTGTCCCCTCCATGGCCGGGCGCTACGTCGAGTCCGGCAAGGCCACGGGGAAAAAGGAGGACCGCATCGAGGTCCGCGACCCCGCCCGCAGGCTCGCCGACGCCGTCGCCCGGGAGGTCGCCTCACAGGTCGTGGGCAGGACCGACGGGCGGGCCTCGGCCCGCAAGGCCGGCGCCGCCTGCGCCCCGGTCCACGGGGAGACGGCCCTCAACCGGGTCTGGCGGGCCATGGAGGAGGAGAAGTGGGAGGAGGGCGGCCTCGAGGCCATGGGTGACCACGGCCACGACGTCGACGCCCTCGTCCGACGCTACGCCCGGTCCGTGCGGTTCCCGACGGCCCTCGCCGACGCCGCCGGCGTCGACGCCCTGTTCGCTGCGGAGGACGCCTGCAAGACCATCGACGGCAGGCGCCGCTGGAGGGCGGACCGCATGGCGGACGGGCTCGACCTCACCGGGCGCCGGTGCGTCCGCACCGCGGGCCACGACCACATGTTCGACGCCCTCGACCTCGTCTACACCAGCACCAAGCAGGGCGTGGTCCAGGTCCTGGGCGAGGGGGTGTCCATCGCCTCCGACGGCCACCCCGTGCCCGCCGACCAGGTCGAGGTCTTCGGCCCCCTCACGGCCAAGGGGTGCCACTCCTACACCAGGGCCAACAACCCCGCGGACCGCGCCGGCATGACGCTGTCCAACAACCGCGTAGCCATCTGGGCCGACCAGACCGCCTGCGTCGCCCAGATGTGCCTCGGAGGGCTCACCATGGAGGACGCCTACGTGGTGTCCGCCGCCTGGGCCGCCGCCCACCCGGTCCCCGACGGCCGCGGTGGCGAGCGCCCCCTCATGGCCGGCGACAAGCTCTGCGACAAGTCGGGCAACAAGGGCGTCATCAGCTTCGTCGCCGACCCCGCCGCCGACATCGGGCGCCTCGGCTACGCCCAGGCCGCCGCCGTGAGGCTGTTCGCCGCCAACCCCCACCTGGACATGGTGGCCTCGGGGTGGTCCAACCTGTCGCGCCTGAACGGGGGTACCCTCGCCGAGATGATGGACCACCCGGCCGACCTCGTCATCCCCGAGGCCCCGGTGGTCATGGGAAGGGCGGAGCTCCCCGAGGCCGTCTCCCTGGTCGGCCCCGACGGGGCCTTCGTCACCGAGCGGGGCGCACGCGTCCTGGACGAGGAGGACGCCCGGGCGAAGGTGGAGGCGCTATTCGACGGCTCCGATCACGTGGTTGAGCTCGGGTTCGGGCCGTCGGCCGACGGGGCCCTCTCCGTGGTCGTGGGGGCGTCGGTCACCGGCGCGAGGCGTCAGTACGCCCGCGAGTGCCTCGTCAGCGCCATGGGGGCGGCCCACGCCGCCCGCCTGGAGCGCGACCCGTCC
>NZ_BQKC01000001.1:0-220000 GCF_022834715.1 Granulimonas faecalis | reverse complement strand
CGGAGGCCCCGCTTCCCGTTCGACTTGCATGTGTTAGGCGCGCCGCCAGCGTTCATCCTGAGCCAGGATCGAACTCTCCGTTCGGACACGCGGCGCCCGCTGGCGCCGCGGTGCGTGTCAGATGGAGCCCGACCCGGCCGATGATCCGCCGATCGTCGGATCCACAAGGAAATGACAGGTTCGCTCGTTTCCCGGCGGGGTCTCCCCCGCCGCGAGGAACCATCCTTAATGGTCTGTCTCCCCGCGGCCCCAAAGGCCGCGGTATCCGGTTCTCAAGGTCCGTCGCGCCGGGACCACCAGGCGGTGGGTGCCGCGGCGCGAGAAATGACTATACGCGGCGCCCGGGCCCCCGGGGGCGGGGATCGGACCCTCCACATTCCCTACACATACGGGGCGGTCAGAGGGAGGTGACGTAGGATTTCGCCATGTCCAGGAGCTCGTCCCTGTCCGCACGGTCGACCCCCTCGCCGTAGATGCGCACCAGCGGCTCGGACATGGACGGCCTGATGAAGAGCCAGGAGTCGTCGTCGAACTGGACCCGCAGGCCGTCGGCATGGCTCACGGACACCGGCTTCTTGGCGCAGAGGCCCTCGGGGTTGGTCCCGGGGAGGAGGTTGCGAAGCACGGCGCAGCGGCCCGGGTCCATGCGGATCTCCCGGTGGCCGTACTCCATCGACCCGACCGCGCGATCGAGGTTGGCCGCCATCTCCCGGAGGGAGACCCCCTCGTAGGCCAGGAGCTCCACGAGGAGCAGCATGGTGACGAAGGCGTTCCGCTCGGGGTCGAGCGAGGGGACACAGATTCCGCCGAGGCCGTCGCTCGTGGTGATGACACCGCCCTGGCGGATCTCCTCGAACGGCCAGGTGGGACCGGGCGGCACGAGGGTGACGTCGCAGCCGAGCGACTCGGCCACCCGCCGGATGACGACGGAGGAGAACCGCGGGAGCACGATGCGGCCGGAGAGGCCGCGGTTCTTGATGAGGTGCATGAGCACGAGGGCGTGGAGCTTGGGGGCGGCCACGAGGTTGCCCTCGCCGTCGACGGCGGCAGCGCGGTTGGAGGGGCCGTCGATGGCGGTGCCAAAGTCAACCTGGGTCTGGCCCGTCATGTACTCGAGGTCGTCGAGCCAAGGCTCCACCACCTCCGGGTGCGTGCCGCAGAAGTCGTCGACGGTATCCCCGTGGATCTCGACGACACCCACGCCCAGGGAGCGGAGCAGGGTGGCGGCGTGGCCGCGCGCGGTGCCGTACATGGGGTCGAGGATGCAGTCGAGACGGGCGTTGCGGATGCGACGCACGTCGACCAGGGAGGCCATGTGAGCGAGGAAGGGGCCCACGCTCTCCTCGAGCGTGAACGGGCCCTGAGCCTCGCCGAGCTCCTGGGACACGAGATCCTCGATGGCGCCGGCCTCGTCGCGGCCGATGGCCGAGGAGTCGTTGTTGCGCACCCGGATGCCGAGGTAGTCGGCGTTGCGGTGGTCGGCCGTGAGCATGAGGGCGCCAACGGCGGACGGGTCCGACCGGGTGGCGAAGTTGAGGGCGGGCATGGGGCACGGCCCGTCGGAGAGGCGGGCGTCAAGGCCCCAGGCCCCCACCGCGGCAGCAGCGGCGGCGGCGAGCTCCGGGGCATGGCGCCGGGTATCGTAACCGATGTGGACGGTGCCCCCGCCGAAGACGTCGGCCCATCGGGCCGCGGCGGCGTCGGCGACGCGCACGACGTTGGTCTTGTTCAGACCGTCATCGTAGCGCGCGTACCATCCGTCGTTGTTGAAGCGAATGTAGCGCATGGGTGCCTCGTGGGAACGCCCTGGGTAGGATGGGTCAGGAGAGGGCCTGGTCGCCCAACGCCTCGAGGAAGGCCTCGCGCGTGGCCGGGTCGAGGAGCGCCATGCGGGCGGACGTGCCCACCCAGGCCGCGGGGGTGCCGGTGTCGCAGCCCTCGGCGGGGTCGACGACCAGGGCGTACATCTCCTCCTCCTTGAGTAGGCGCTCGAGGGCGTCGGTGAGCTGAATCTCCCCGCCGGCACCCGGCCGCTGCGTCTGGAGCAGCTCCATGACCCGGGGTGAGAGGAGGTAGCGGCCGACGATGCAGAGGTTGGTGGGCGCGTCCTCGGGGGCGGGCTTCTCCACCATGCCGGAAAGGCGCAGTACCGAGCCGGGCTCCTCGAGGTCGAGGTCGTCGCCGTCGAGGGTGCCCACCTGCTCGCCGGCGACGATGCCGTAGCGGCTCACCTCGTCGTGGCTCACGGGGGCGACGGCGATGACCGACGCGCCGCCGTGGGCGCGGGAAACCTCGGCCATGCGCACGCACATCTCGCGGTCGGGGACGAAGTAGTCGCCCAGCAGCACGAAGAAGGGCTCGTCGCCCACCTCGTCCTTGGCGCAGAGCACCGCATGGCCGAGGCCCAAGGGGTCGTCCTGGTACACGAAGCTCACCGGGAGCTCGCCGGACTCACGGACAACCTCGGCGTACCGGTCCTTGCCACGCTCACGGAGGTAGCTCTCGAGCTCGGGCTTGGGGCCGAAGTACTCCTCGAGCTGCGGCTTGAGGTGCGAGTTGACGATGACGACGCCGTCGACGCCCTCGGGCTCGAGGGCCTCCTCGACCACGTACTGGATGACGGGCTTGTCCAGGACGGGGAGCAGCTCCTTGGGGTTGCTCTTGGTAGCCGGCAGGAAGCGGGTGCCGAGGCCTGCGGCCGGGATGATCGCCTTCATGGTTGCTCCTTGCTCGCAGCGCCCCGCAGGCGGTGCGACTGGGTCGGTTCAGCGGTGGCCGTCATGCTCAAACATGCAATGACCGGCCATTCTTGATGCTACCTGCAACCCGTGGGAGGCGCAGGCGTTTCATACAAACGACAGCTCGCCGTCCGTCGAGGGTCACCCGCCCGCCGCAAGGGAGGCCCAGAGGTCGGCGGCCTCCGCCAAGGGCGCGCCCCTCACACCGAGAAGGCCCAGCCCCTCCACCGCTGAGAGAGGCCACTCCCCAACCGGCTCCCCGGCCGGGACGTCGGCCACCACGGCCCCGGACACGTCGCAGCGGGAGGCGGCGGCAGCGACCCGTCGCGCGACCCCGTCGAGGTCGTCCCAGGGGACGGAGGAGACCCCCACGCAGCAGGCCCCGGAGGCGGCCAGGGCCGCGATGGTGAGGGCGAGGAGCCGGTCGTCCGGGAGGGCGCCGTGGTCGGCGAGGGCGGCCACCGGGAGCCCAGCGGCCGAGGCCGCACGCACGGCGCCAAAGCCCACGGCCCCGTTGGGGGCGTCCTCGAAGAGCACGCCATGGAGGCCCGCCTCGACGAAACCGCCGCAAAGGGCCCGCACGCCGTCGTTGAGGCGCCCGGGGTCGACGGAGCGCGACCCGGCAAGGCCCACCGCCCCCACGGCGAAGGGTGCCGGCGCCCGGAGGGCCAGGTGCCCGGCGGCGCGCCCGACAGACCGGAGCTCCGCGGGGTCCGTCACCTCGTCGAGCAGGCGCACGAGGGGAGCGCGCGTCGCGGTGACGGCGGCCTCGGCGCCGCAGGCGACGTCGAGCGCCTGGGCGGCTGCCACGGTCTCGGGCTCGCAGAGGCACCACAGACCGTCGGGGAGGTCGGTCCCCAGGGCGCGGTCGAGGTCGCCCGAGAGGGTCACAGGGCGGCCTGACCCGCCCAGACGCCCGGCGAACACCGCGGCGGACGCCCGGTCGGCGTCGAGGGAGGCCTCGTCGACCCCCGTCTCGAGGAGCGCGGCCAGGGCCTGGGCGACGCTGAGGTCGCCGACGTCAGCCATCGAGGTCACCGTCGACGACGGTCCCCTCGCGCTCCAGGTAGGCGAGGAGGCGGTCCATGGTGTCCTGGGAGAGGGCGTGTTCCATCTCGCAGGCCTCGCCGTCGGCCACGGCCGGGTCGACCCCGAGGTCGCCGGTCAGGAAAGCCCGCAGGGCGCGGTGACAGCGCCAGAGCCGCGCCGCGTACCGGCGTCCCGGCTCGGTGAGGGCCACGCGCCCGTAGCGGTTCTGCTCCACGTAGCCGTGGTTCTTGAGGGTGGAGATGGCCTTGTTGACGCTGGCCTTGGACACGCCGAGCAGCTCGGCCACGTCCACGGAGCGCACGGAGTCGTCGTCGCGCTCGAGCATGATGCGCCAGACGGCCTCCAGGTAGTCCTCGTTGGCCATGGAGAGGGGTTTGGGCGGATTGACCTCAGGCACAGGATCGCTCCTTTCGGCGGCCTCAGTCCTCGTCGGGCACCGTGGTGCGGCGCACCCGCGCCCCGAGGGCCTGGAGCTTCTCGACGAAGCCCTCATAGCCGCGGTCGATGTGGTGGACGCCCGAGACGGTGGTATAGCCGTCGGCCACGAGGCCGGCCATGACGAGGGCCGCGCCGCCGCGGAGGTCGGGAGAGGTGACGGGTGCCCCAGAGAAGCCCTCCACGCCGTGGACGATGGCATGGTGCCCCTCGATGCGAATGTCGGCACCCATGCGGTTGAGCTCGGCAGCGAGCATGAAGCGGTTCTCGAAGACGTTCTCGGTGATGATGGAGTCGCCCTCGGCGTTGGCCAGGAGCGTCATGGTCTGGGCCTGCATGTCCGTGGGGAAGCCCGGATACGGCAGGGTCTGGATGTCGGTGGGCCTGATGGGGCCCGTGCGCCAGACGCTGCACCCGCGCTCCTCACGCTCGATGGTAAGGCCCATGAGCTCGTACTTGCGCAGCACGAGGCCGAGGTGCTGGGGGTCGAAGCCCGTGACGCGCACGGGCTCGCCCACGAGCCCGCCCATGGCGATGAAGGTGCCCGCCTCGATGCGGTCGCCCACGACCTCGTGGGTCACGGGATGGAGGTCGCCCACACCCTCGATCTCCACCAGGGGAGTGCCCGCGCCGGTAATCTTGGCACCCATCTCGTTGAGCATGTTGGCGAGATCCACGATCTCGGGCTCGCGGGCGGCGTTGTCGATGACCGTGGTGCCCCTGGCGTGGACCGACGCCATCAGCAGGTTCTCGGTGGCTCCCACCGATGGGAACTCGAGGGTCACCGTGGTGCCCTGGAGGCCGTGCGGGGCGCTGGCGTAGATGTTGCCGTGGTCTACCTTGAACTCCACGCCCAGGGCCTCGAGGCCGAGCATGTGCATGTCGATCTTGCGGGCACCGATGTTGCAGCCGCCGGGCATGGCCACCACGGCCTTGCCGAAGCGAGCGAGAAGCGGCCCGAGGACCGCCGTGGAGGCGCGCATCTTGGCCACGAGCTGGTAGGGCGTCACCCAGGAGTCGACGCCCGTGGTGTCGATCCTGAGGTCATGGGGGCCGAGGACCTCGACCTTGGCGCCGAGGCACTCGATGACCTTGCCCATGGTGTGGACGTCGGAGATGTTCGGGACGTTCGTGAGCTTGTTCACGCCGGGGGCCATGAGGGTGGCGGCCATGAGCTTGAGAGCCGAGTTCTTTGCCCCTTCCACCTGCACCTCGCCGGTGATGGGGTAACCGCCCTCTATCTGGATGACGTCCATGGTCTCCTCCCGTTCATGGTTCGGACGAACACGATTCTATGCGAGGCGCCCCTCCCCTGAAGAGTTAGCCGGGGCATCACGGGCCACGCACATAGGAAAAAAGCGGGGGCGACCAGGCCGCCCCCGCTGTGATCGCACGATGGACGGCGCGACTAGCGCCCGCCCCAGCGCTCCTCCTCCGCCAGAAGGAGATCGCACCAAACGATCTTGGAGTCGAAGTACGCCCTGCGGGAGTCGCCTGCGGGGAGCTTGGCGAGCTCCCCCTCCGCCTCGGCTCGGGTGGCCGTGACCACCTTGGAGTCGATGTCGTCGACGTCGCGGGCATGGTTAGCCAGCACGATGACCATGTCGCCCGTGATCTCGGCGTAGCCGCCCGAGACCACCACGCGGCTCTGCGTGGCCCCCGTGTCGTCCGGCTCGTGCATGATGCGCACGATGCCGTCGCCGAGGGCGCAGATCTCGCGGGCGTGACCGGGAAGGACGCCGAGCTCACCCGACTTGGTGATCAGCACGACCGAGGTGGCCTCGCCCTCGTGCATGAGCTTGTCCGGACGCACGATCTGGTAATCGATCTTGGCCATGGCGCCCCCTTACGCCTGCCCGTCCTTGAGCAGCTTCTCGTAGCGCTTGCGCACCTCGTCGATGGTGCCGGCATAGCGGAAGCACTGCTCAGGGATGTCGTCGCAGTCGCCGTCGACGATGGCGGCGAAGGAGCGCACCGTGTCGGCCACGTGGACGTAGGTCCCGGGGTTGCCCGTGAACTGCTCGGCCACGTGGAACGACTGGGAGAGGAACTGCTGGATCTTGCGGGCACGCTGGACGGTCTTGCGCTGGTCCTCGGAGAGCTCGTCCATACCGAGGATGGCGATGATGTCCTGGAGATCGGAGTAGGCCTGGAGCGCCTCCTGCACGGCCATGGCCACGCGGTAGTGCTCCTCGCCCACGACGGTCGCGTCGAGGGCGTCCGAGGAGGAGCCCAGTGGGTCGATGGCCGGGTAGATGCCCAGGTCGGAGATGGAACGCGACAGCACCGTCGTGGAGTCGAGGTGCGTGAAGGTCGTGGCGGGAGCCGGGTCGGTGAGGTCGTCGGCGGGCACGTAGACGGCCTGCACCGAGGTAATCGACCCTTCCTTGGTGGAGGCGATGCGCTCCTGAAGGTCGCCCATCTCGGTGGCCAGCGTGGGCTGGTAGCCCACGGCCGACGGCATGCGGCCGAGGAGTGCCGAGACCTCGGAGCCAGCCTGGGAGAAGCGGAAGATGTTGTCGATGAAGAGCAGCACGTCCTGACCCTGGTCGCGGAAGTACTCGGCCTCGGTCAGGCCGGCGAGGGCCACGCGCAGGCGAGCTCCCGGCGGCTCGTTCATCTGGCCGTAGACCAGGCAGGTGCGGTCGATGACGCCCGACTCGCTCATCTCGAGGTAGAGGTCGGTGCCCTCGCGGGTGCGCTCGCCGACGCCGGTGAACACCGAGGTGCCACCATGCTCCATGGCGAGGTTGTTGATGAGTTCCTGGATGAGTACCGTCTTGCCCACGCCGGCGCCGCCGAACAGGCCGGTCTTGCCGCCGCGGATGTAGGGCTCGAGCAGGTCGATGGCTTTAATGCCGGTCTCGAAGATCTCCACCGAGGTGGTGAGGTCGTCGAAGCGCGGGGCGGCATGGTGGATGGGGTAGTACTGGACGTCGTCGGGCATGCCCTTGCCGTCCACGGGCTCGCCGAGCACGTTCCACACGCGGCCCAGGGTGGCGTCGCCGACGGGCATCTCCATGGGCCTGCCGGTGTCGATGACGTGGAGGCCGCGCTGCATGCCGTCGGTGGAGCTCATGGCCACGGTGCGCACGATGCCGCCCGGCAGCTGGCTCTCCACCTCGAGCACCGTGTGAATGTGGCCGAAGGGAGTATCGGCATCGACGACGAGGGCCGTGTAGATGGCCGGGATGTGCTCCTCGAACTTGACGTCGACCACGGGGCCCACGATGCGGACGATGACGCCCTTCTCGGCGTCGGACTCGTGCTTGATCGAGGTCTTGAGGACCTTGTCCAGATCGAGCGACGAGAGCTTGGTCGCTTCTGCCATTACTTCTCCTCCAATGCGGCTGCTCCGCCGACGATCTCGTTGAGCTCGGTGGTGATGGAGCTCTGGCGGATGCGGTTGTACTCGCGGCTCAGCGTCGAGATGATCTCGGTCGCGTTCTCGGTGGCCGCCTGCATGGCCCGGCGGCGTGCACCGTGCTCTGCGGCGGCGGAGTCGATGAGGGCGTGATAGATGACGGTTCTGACGTAGCTGGGGATGAGGTAGCCCAGGACCTCGGCGGGGGCGGGGTCGAACTCGAAGTCGCTCGCCTGGGCCTCGACCGCCGAAAGGGCCTCCTGCTCGCGGGGGGCGTTGGGGAGGCGCAGGGTCTCGCGGGTCACGGGGAGCAGCTCCTCGATGGTGAGCACCTGCTCCACGCGGCTCCTGGCATGCTGGTAGCAGATCTCCACGTGGTCCAGGCGCCCGGACACGAAGCCGTCCATGACATAGCTAGCGATCTGGTTGGCCTCCACCAGGGTGGGCTCGGCCGAGATACCGGAGAACGACAGGATGGGCTTGCGGCCGCGGGAGGAGAAGTACTCCGTTGGCTTCGTGCCGCAGCAGATCAGCTCCACCTCGATCCCCTGTTCGGCACGCTCGCGGATACGCCGCTCCACGGCCCGCTCCACCTGCACGTTGAACCCACCGGCCAGACCTCGGTCGGAGGCCACGCAGATGATGAGGGCCCGACGAAGGCCGCTGTGCTCCTGGAGCAGGGGCTGCTCGTCGGTGTCGCCGGCCGCCGCCACGCTGGCGAGCATGGTGGTCATGGCGTCCTTGTAGGGAGCACCGTCGGCGGCGCGCTGCAGGGCCCGCATGATCTTGGTGGTGGAGACCATCTCCATGGTATGGGTGATCTGCTTGGTGCTGGTGACCGAGCGGATGCGTCGCTTGATGTCGCGAAGGTTGGCCATGGCCCTTAGTCTTCCTCTGCCACGGAGGCGGCGGAGCCCTCAAGCGTCGTGGCGACGCCGGCGGACTCGATGGCGTCCTCCTCGAGCTGCTCGCGATCGGCACCGCGCCTGGCCGCCTTGCGTCCGGCCACGAACTGCTTCTTGAAGGTGCGGCAAGCCCCCTTGAGCTCCTCGGCGGTCTCGTCGGAGATGCGCCCCTCGCAGATCTTCTGGCGCAGGGCCACACGGCTCGACTTCATGTAGTCGACGAACCCGTCACGGAAGGCGAGGACCTCGTCCAGGGGGATGTCGTCGAGGAAGTTGTTGTTGCCCGCGAAGATCACGGCCACCTGGTCGGCGACGTCGAGGGCGGCGAAGCGCTTCTGACGCAGGAGCTCGGTCATGTGGGCACCGCGGTTGAGCTGGGCCTGGGTGGAGCGGTCGAGATCGCTGCCGAACTGCGAGAAGCTCTGGAGCTCGGCGTAGCTGGCCAGGTCGAGACGTAGGTTGCCGGCCACCTGCTTCATGGCCTTGATCTGGGCGCCGCCGCCCACGCGGGACACGGAGATGCCCACGTCGACTGCGGGGCGCTGGCCCTGGAGGAACAGGTTGGACTGCAGGTAGATCTGGCCGTCGGTGATCGAGATCACGTTGGTGGGGATGTACGCGGAGACGTCGCCCTCCTGGGTCTCGATGATGGGGAGCGCCGTGAGCGATCCGGAGCCGTGGGCGGCATCGAGCTTGCAGGCGCGCTCCAGCAGACGGGAATGCAGGTAGAAGATGTCGCCGGGGTAGGCCTCGCGTCCGGGCGGACGGTGCAGCGTCAGGGACATCTGGCGGTAGGCCACGGCCTGCTTGGAGAGGTCGTCGTAGACCACGAGCACGGCGCGGCCGGGGTTGTCCTCGTTGGCGGGCTTGCCGTCGGCGCCGTTGTACATGAAGTACTCGCCGATGGCGGCACCGGCCATCGGCGCGATGTACTGCAGCGGCGCCGAGTCGGAGGCGGTGGCGGCCACGATGATGGTCTTGTCGAGGACCCCGTGGCTCTCCAGGGTCTGGCGGATGGTGGCCACCGTGGAGGCCTTCTGGCCGATGGCGACGTAGATGCAGACCATGTCGCTGTCGGCCTGGTTGATGATGGTGTCGACGGCGATGGAAGTCTTGCCGGTCTTGCGGTCACCGATGATGAGCTCACGCTGGCCTCGGCCCACAGGGATCATGGCATCGATGGCCATGAGGCCCGTCTGCACCGGCTCGCACACGGGGGTGCGGGCCATGATGCCGGGGGCCTTGAACTCCACGGGACGGCGGGCGACGGTCTCCATGGGACCGAGGCCGTCGATGGCCTCGCCGAGGGGGTTCACCACACGGCCGAGCATGGCCGGCCCCACGGGGATGTCCATGACGCGGCCGGTGGTGCGGCACTCGTCGCCCTCGCGGATGGCCTCCACGTTGCCGAAGAGCACCGCGCCGACCTCGTCCTCGTCGAGGTTCTGGGCCAGGCCGAAGACATGCTCGCCGGTGAGGGCGCTGGTGAAGTCCAGCAGCTCGCCGGCCATGGCGCTGCGCAGGCCGCTCACGCGGGCCACACCGTCGCCGATCTCGACCACCCTTGACACATCCTGGGTGTCGATGGCAGCCGTCATGGCGTCGAGCTTGCCCCGCAGGATGCTCGCGATGGTATCGGCGTTGATGGTCGTGCCGCCGTTTTGGGCCTTCTCGTCAGCCACGCCCTACTCGCCTCCCTTTGCCTTGAGCACCCTGCGAGCGTTCTCGAGCTGGGTGCGGACCGATGCGTCGCGACGCTCGCCGCGCGCGTTGAAGATGATGCCCCCGATGATGGACGGATCGACGTGCTCCACCACGAAGACGGGCTTGTCGTACTCCACGGTGAGGAACTCCTCGACCTCCTCGCGGAGGTCGTCGTCCAAGGGGATGGCGGTGGTCACATCGACCGCCACCACATCGACCTCTGCATGGAACAGGGCCGAGTAACGCTGGGCGATGTCGGGGAGCAGCTGCTCGTCGCCGCGCTCCAGGATCACCTTGAGGGTGTCCGACAGCTCGCCCAGGGCGTCGGCAAGGCCGTCGAGGGCCCGGAGGTCGCGCTTCTCGCGCCCCTCGGCCCGGGCCGCCTCGAGCAGCGTCCGGGCATAGGTCTCGACCTTGTCCTTCTCCATGCGGTTACTGGTTGCCATCGGCGTCTCCGGCTTCTGCCAACGAACGCTCGATCAGACGCTTCTGGGTCTCGGCGTCGAGGTTCTCGCCGATGATCTTACCGGCGAGGTCGACGGCGAGGTCGGCGGCCTGGTCGACGAGGTCGGCCATGGCGGCGTGGCGCTCGGCCTCGATGCCGTCGCGGGCCTTGTCCTGGATCCGCTTAGCGTCGATGTTGGCCTGCTTGATGATGGCGTCCTTGGACGCCTCGGCGTTCTTCTTGGCCTCGGCGACGATCTCGTCGGCCTGGGCCTGGGCGTCGTCGATGGTGGCCTCGGCCTTCTTGAGGGCCTTGGCGGCGTCGACCTTTGCCTGCTCGGAGGCATCGAGGTTGTCCTGGATGGCCTTCTGACGGGCGTCGAGGGTCTTGATGACGCTCGGCCATACCAGCTTGGCAAGCACCGCCCAGATGACCACGAAGGCGATCAGGGCCGGGATGAACTCGGCCGGCTTGGGGATCAGGATGTCGAACGCCGAGGTCGCGAAGGCGGGGGTGGGCACCGTCAGGGCGAAAGCAACGGCTCCCGCCGCCGTGACGGCGAGGCAGCGCACCCGCCCTTGCTGGGACTTGTTCATGTCACGAACCTCCAACGTGATGGGTCTGACCGCTTGGATTAGGCCAGCAGGGAGACGACGAAGCCGATGAGGGCGAGCGCCTCGACGAAGGCGGAGGCCAGGATGAAGACGGTGAACAGACGACCCTGGACCTCGGGCTGGCGGGCCATGGACGTGGTCGCTCCGTAAGCCGCGATGCCGATGCCAAGGCCGGCGCCGATAACACCAATTCCGTAACCGATGACTCCCACGATTCCTCCTTCTGACGGTCCGACCTCGGACTCGTTCCCACTGGGGTCTTGTCTATGCACAGGCGGCCAGGCCGCCATGATGCCTTGGTCTACTCGTCCTCCTCGGCGAGCTGCACGTAGACGGCCGTGAGCAGCGAGAAGACGTAGGCCTGGATGCAGGCCACGAGGATCTCCACGGCGTAGATGGCGATGAGCACGAGCAGCCAGAGCAGCGAGATGCCGGCGCCCGTGAAGGCCTCGAGGGTCACACCCTGGGCAAAGCGGGCGATGAAGAGCGAGGCGAGGATGGCGAAGGTGCCCATGACCACGTGGCCGGCGAACATGTTGCAGAACAGGCGGACGGCTAGGGTGATCAGGCGAAGGAACGTCGAGAAGAGCTCGATGACCCAGACGAGCCAGTCCATGGGGAAGGGCACGCCCTTGGGCTTGAGGCTCTTGATGTAGCCCCAGCCGCCGTCCTTCTTGACGCCCACGTAGATGAAGTAGATGAACGAGATGAGGGCCAGGGCGAAGGTGACGCCGATGGTGCCCGTGCCGGGGTGCATGCCCGGAATCACGCCCATGAGGTTGTTGATGAGGATGAAGAAGAACACCGTGGCGATGAAGGGGAAGTGCTGGCGCCAAGTGGAGTGCAGGATGTCCTCGACGAGGTCCTTGCGGGCGAACTCGATGACGTACTCGACGCCGTTGACGAAGCGGCCCTGGGGCACGATGCTGGCGGCCTGCTTCTTCTTGAAGATGAAGAGGACCACGCAGAGAATCGCGATGGCGGCGAACATGAACACCGTGTACTGGGTGATGCCGAAGTTGAGATTGCCCGCCACGGGCTGGGCTATGAAACTGTCGACAAGCTCGTTGACCGCCTCAGGCAGCTTCTCGAACTCTTCCACGTCTCCTCCTTCTGCGCTAGCGCCAGTGGCTCATCCAGCGCCAAGCCTTGTACGCCTCGACCCCCCACGCCCCGAGGAACACGGTCACCATGACCGAGGCGAAGGCGGCGAAGCGGGTCGTTGCGGCCCCGTACGCCCATCCGAGGACGGCCGTGAGCGCCGTCGCCGAGAGGACGGTTGCCGCGAGGCCGGCCGCGACCGGTACGCGCCTGCCTATCCGAGCCATCCGGGCAAGCGCAAGACCCGGCAGCGCCCCCAGCAGGCCGAGGAGGGCGCCGGCTATGAGCGTCATAGGCACCTTGTTCCCCTGCCTGGCGACAGAGCCGCCGAAATCCGAGTCTGTATCGTAGTCTTCCCCAATCCAGCCCGCTTCTAGAAGATGCTGCTCACGACTATATATGAAGCCTTCGTGAACGCCTTCTTTCTTTTTTTCAGAAAGCCGTCGCAACGGCCCGTTCCCGCTGGCGCCCGGTCACATGCCGACCAGCACCACCCCCACCACGGAGAGCAGTATCCCCGCCAAGCGCCGGGCCGTGAGACGCTCGCCGTAGAACAGGCTCCCCACAAGGGCCAGGACGCACCCGAGCACCACGAAGAGCACGAGCATCCCCACGGAGAGGTCCCAGCCGACGCGGAACATGGCCAACGTGGCCACATCCATGCAGAGCAGGCAGGCCCCGAAGACCGGGGCGGTCCAGGTGGCCTTGGACCACTCGCCCCGGAGCGTGCGCCCCGACCCCCCCGGCACCGCGCTGCGTGAGGAAGAAGAAGACCACGGCGCAGGCCGTGCAGACGCCGTAGGTGAGGCAGAGCGACGAGAACGCGTCGACTTCCGGAGGGGTGAGCTTCTGGATCACCGAATAGGGAACCTTGGCCCCGACCATGAGCAGGACGGGGGCGAATCGAGCGGCAAACGGCCCCATGGCACCGTCCTTTGCTGAGTCACGCGCCCCGGCCCGCGCCGGGGCGGACACCGGCAGCGACCCCTCGGCCGGGCGCCCGGCCATATGGCCGGCCGGGCGCCCCGGGGACAGCCGGCAGGATCAGATACCCAGACCCACCAGCACCACGCCCACCAAGGAGATAAGGATCCCGATGACCCGCTTGGGCGTGAGAGTCTCCTTGTAGAAGACACGGCCCACCAGGACGAGCACGACGGCCAGAATCACGTAGGCGAGGAGGATGCCCACGGACAGGTCCCAACCCACGCGGAACATGAGGATGGTCGAGAGCTCGAGGCAGACCAGGCAGGCACCCAGGGCGGGGGCGGTCCAGTTGGCCTTCCTGGCCTCCTGGATGTAGTTCTTGTTCTTGCTTGTGATAAAGAACATTATCATTGCATAGGCGATGCAGACCACGTAGGTGAGGGAGACGGAGGCGTAGGTGTCCACATCCTCCGGGGTGACCTTGGCCGTGACGGTGTAGGCCAGGTTCGAGCCGATCATGAGCAGCACCGGTATCCACTTCACCAACGCGCCCATCTTCTTCGTCGGCGCCTCGGGCGCAGACTGGATGTTCTCGGCCATGGGGGCTCCTTTACGACGTCGGGTTCCTTCGATACGACCCTGCGGGCCGGGCTAGGCGGGGTCCACGGGCTCCTCCAGGGAGACGGACGGCTCGCCGTCGGTGCCCTTCTCGGGGGCGTTGACCACATAGAGGCCCAGGGCGCAGATCACGATGCCCACGGCCTTGACGATGGTCATCGCCTCCCCGAAGGCCGCCACGCCCACCACCACGGTCATGAGCGAGACGCCGATGTTGGCGATGAGGCTGCCGATGGAGACGTCCCAGCCGGCGCGGTAGAGCAGGATCAGGGAGAGGTCGATGAAGACGATGCAGATACCCAGGGCATAGCTGGCCCAATTGGCCTGGGCGAACGCCTCGAAGATATTGCCGCCGGGGTTGTTCACGAAGAACAGCACCACACAGAGCACGAGGCCCACGCCATAGGAGATCGAGAGGGACGCGAAGGAGTTGACGTCCTCCGGCGTTCCCTTGCCGGCGATGTTGTAGACGGTGTTGCCAAAGACGTTGAGGAGCAACGGGGCGATGAAGATGAGCATCTCCATGGGGCTCTCCTTACATAGAGGGGAACGGGACGGGGCCGCTTTAGCGCTCGTACACCACCTCTCCGTCGAAGACCGTGAGCTCCACCTCTGCGCCCAGCAGGCCCTCGGGCGTCAGGTCGAAGAGGTTCTCGTGCCAGACCACCAGGTCGGCGAGCTTGCCGGCCTCGAGAGTGCCCAGCTCCTCCTCGCGGCCCACCTTGTAGGCGCCGCCGTAGGTGTAGATGGACAGGGCGTCGGAAAGGGTGATCTTCTGCTCGGGGTTCCAGCCGGCGGCGGGCAGGCCGTCGGGGAACCGACGGGCCACGGCGCGGTTGAGGCCGATGCGCGGGTCGACGGTGACCACGGGGAAGTCGGTGCCGAAGGCCATGGGGCACCCGTTGTCCAACATGGACTTGAAGGCCCAGAGGTACTTGGCGCGCCGCTGGCCGATGCAGCCGCGGTACTCGTCGTCGTCCAGGGAGTCAACCAGGGTGAGGTGGGGCGGCTGCACGGAGCAGACGATGCCCAGCTCGCCCATGCGTGCCCAGTCCGCGGGGTCGCTCATGTCCAGGTGCTCCACGGAGAGGCGGGAGTCCGTGGGGCCGTTGATCTCGATGGCCTCCTGGTAGAGGTCGACGGCATGGCGGACGGCGCCGTCGCCCACGCAATGGAGCTGGATGTTGAACCCCTGGGCCTGGTACTCCAGGATGCGCTCCCGGGCCTCGTCCAGATCCATGGCGAGCCACACCCTGTCGACCTCCGGGTCGTCGGTGTAGGCGTCGATCAGGTAGCCGGTGTGGGTGGTGACGATGCCGTCGATGAACTCCTTCACGCCGGTGTAATACATGCGCCCCGCCTTGTCGTGGAAGCGCTCGCGGAGGCCCTGGGCCTTCTCGATGGGGTCGAGCATCTCGGTGGCGAAGTTGTAGCGGAAGTTGAGGGCGCCCTCGTTCTCGAGGCGCTCCACAAGGTCGATGTTGCCGATGTCGATGGCGTCCAAGGGCAGCATGTCGGTCACCGCGGTGATGCCGTAGGAGGAGAAGAGCCCGGAGACGTCGCGCAGGGCGCTCTCCTGCTTGTGCTCCGGCAGCAAGCCGTTGGCCTGCTCTTCCACCACGGCCTTAGCGCGCTCGCCGAGATACCCGGAGAGGCTGCCGTCCTCCTCGCGCCCGAAGGAGCCGAAGGGGCTGTCTTCCACACCGGCGTCCAGGCCGCAGAGCTCCAGGGCCTTGGTGTTGCACCACCCGCCGTGGAGGTCGCTGTCGTTCACGAAGACCGGGCGGTCCGGGAAGTAGCGGTCCAGGCTGTGGCGGCTTGGGGGCTTGGGGTCGTCCCATGCCAGGTAGCAGAAGCCCCAGGCCCGCAGCCACTCATCGTCGGCATACTCGTCGCGGTGCTCCTCGAACCACTCGGCCAGCCGCGCCGCCGCCTCCTCCTCGCTCCTGGCCCCCGTGAGAAAGCACTCGCGCTCGGAGGTGCAGCCCATGAGCAGGTGCATATGGGAGTCGTGGAGCCCCGCGGTGATCAGCCGGTCGCCGCAGTCGCGCACATCGGTGCCCTCGCCGGCTAGGGCCAGCACCTCGTCGGCGGTACCCACCCGCAGGATGCGGTTGCCGTCGAGGGCCACGCCGCCGGAGACCATGCCGCGACCGGCCCCCGTGAAGACGTTGGTGCTCAGAAACACTCGGGTAGCCTTGCTCATCCTTGCTCCCTCCATCCTGCCCGGCACGGTGCCGTGGCGTTTGATGGGTCGAAAGTAAGGTTTTATGCAGCTACCGGTAAATCACCTTGGGACGTGATTTCCGCTGGTCGTAGCGGTGTCACCCCTCCAGGGTGATGTCACCCTGAAAGGAGTGAGGGGACTCTGGCGAGGCAACGGAGGAGCTTTTCTCGGCAAGGTCGATCAGCTCCTGCTGGCTGTGGCAACCCAGCTTGGCGTAGATGTGGCGCACATGGGTCTTGACCGTGTTGCGGGAGATCACCAAGGCTTCCTCCATGCGCGCCGTGCCGTAGCCCTTGACCAGGAGCCCCAGCACCTCGCTCTCGCGCGGGGTGAGGCCGTACTCCTCGGCCAGGGCGGCGCAGGCGCCCCGGAGGTCCACCGCCGGCGCCGGGACCACGACGGGGACGGGGACGCCGTCGGGCGCCGGGTCCTCGATCTCTGCCACGGCGCGGTTGAGGGAGAACCCGCGCTGGGCCAGGACGATGAAGGCCACGAAGGCGCAGGCGATGGTCACGGTGAGGAGGTAGGCGGCGTTCTCGCTGAAGGTGGCCACGAGCTGCACGCCCCCGTGGACCTCGCTGCCCAAGAGGATGCCCAGGAGCGAGGCGGCGTTGGCCAGGGCCACCAGGGCGATGCCGCCGCTCCGGCTGCGGGCGGCCATGCCGGCGTAGAGAACGACCTCCACGTAATAGACGAGAAGCGCCCCGGCCTTGAGGGCCGCGGCTTGGAGACCGGCGAACGACCCCACGCCGGGGTGCGAGACGAACATGCCGAAGAGCACGATGATGCCGGCCACCTTGTAGACCAGGTCCAGGTCCTGGCTGCGCCAGGTCGCCGCCACCCATACCAGGGCGAAGACGGCCATGACCACGAGGAAGAGCGGCATGGTGGCATGCGCGTCGTAGCCCAACGAGTAGCCGAAGGCGCTCATGAGCACCACGATGCTCACAAAGAGCAGGTTGGTGAGGGAGGGCAGCACCCCGGGACGGGTGACGGAGACGTCGGCCAGGGGCGGCGCCGCCGCGGCGGCGGCCAGACGCCGCCGGGTGGAGGGGGCGGCCACGACCACCGCCACGGGGCCGGCGAGCCCGTAACAGGCCAGGGGCACGGCCAAGGGGAGGTACTGCATGAGGGCCGTGCCGCCGTAGGCCACCAGCGCCGCAACGCCGGCATGGGCGCAGATGGCCCGAAGCCGCAGCTCCCCCAGGGTCAGGCAGGCGACCACGAGGGCCCACTCGAAGCCCACGTCCACAAGGACGCTCCCCAGATAGTAGAGGGGGCCCGGGGCGCCCACGGACTCCAGGGCCACAAAGGCGCCGGCAAGGCTGCAGGTGACGGCGCAACCGTTGAACCAGTCGTTGTCCAGGACGTCGGGGCGCCGCGACGCCAACAGGCCGATAAGGGCCAGAAAGCCGATGCCGCCCACCGTCGTCACCTCGAACATGAGGGGATGCAGGCCGTTGCTTACGGGAAGGACGAAATCGTCCAGCACGAAGGTGTAGAGAAACACCATGAGGGCGCAGAGGAAGGCTCTTTTGTCCCAAGTCGGTGCAGGGTCCGCGCTGGTGACCTTGCCGTGGGGCATCGTCTTACCTCCAAGTGTCCGAAACGCAATGGGCTGTCGGGTAGAGCGGGGCGCACCCCGCCCCGGCGTCCCCCTCGGCCGACCTACGGCCCGGGAAGACGATAGGTGGCCGGGTCGCATGACGCGGCCCGGCCACCTCAAGACCTGGGACTCCGTCGGCTACGCGCTACTTGGTGCCGAAGATGCGGTCCCCGGCGTCGCCGAGGCCCGGCAGGATGTAGGCGTGGTCGTTGAGCTCGCGGTCGATGGCGCAGGTGTAGATACGCACGTCAGGATCGTGCTCGAGCACGGCGGCCAGGCCCTCGGGGGCCGAGACCAGGACGAGCAGGCGCACGTCGGAGACGCCGGCACGACGGAGGTAGTCGATGGCGGCGTTGGCCGAGCCGCCCGTGGCCAGCATGGGGTCCACGAGAAGGCAGGTGCGGTTCTCCACATCGGCGGGCAGCTTGCAGTAGTACTCGTGGGGCTCGTGGGTCTCGGGGTCGCGGTACATGCCCACGTGGCCCACGCGGGCGGAGGGCACGAGCTCGAGCAGGCCGTCCACCATGCCCAGGCCGGCGCGCAGGATCGGCACGATGGCCACCTTCTTGCCCGAGAGCTCCATGCAGGTGCACCGCTCGAGCGGGGTCTCGACGACGACCTCCTCAAGCGGGAAGTCGCGGGTGGCCTCGTAGCCCTCGAACAGGGCGAGCTCGCGGACGAGCTCGCGGAACTGCTTGGTGCTCGTGTCCTTGTCGCGCAGGATGGCCACCTTGTGCTGTACCAGGGGATGGTCGACCAGGGTGACGCGGCTCTCGTCGTACTGCACCGTCATCTTCTGACGTCCTTTCTCTCGCTCGCCGGTCTTCGGGCTCAGCGCTCGTCCTCTCGCATCATCTTCTCGATGCGCGTCGCATGGCGCCCGCCGCCGAATTCCTGGGTGAGGAAGATCCTCACGATCTCGTCGTTGGTGGCGGGGTCCACGAAGCGCCCCGAGAGGCAGATGACGTTGGCGTCGTTGTGCTCCCGGCAGAGCTCGGCGAAACCCGGGGTCTGAATGGCGACGGCACGCACGCCCGGGACCTTGTCGGCCGTCATGGCCATGCCGAGGCCGGTGCCGCAGATCAGCACGCCGCGGTCGTACTCGCCCTCGGCGACCCCCCAGGCCACCTTGTGCGCGAAGTCGGGGTAGTCGACACGGTCGTCGGTGGTGGGGCCGAGGTCGACGGCCTCGTGGCCCAGGGACTGGATATGGTTCACGACCTGCGATTTCTGGCAAAAGCCGGCGTGGTCTGACGCAACGGCTACACGCATGGGTCCTCCTCGGGAGTCGGGTACACGCCCATCCCAGTCTAGTGGTTTGGACGCCGTTGGGGACCCCCGGCGGCAGACGGCCGGCGGGGCGCTGCGTTAGAAACCGGGGTCTCCGACAAGGCCGGGAGCAAGAACCGGAGGGAGATCGCGATCGCCCTCCGGTCGGAACGTTGGAAATCGCGATCCCCAACGGATGGGACGCCCCGTCCCCGAGGAGAACCGTCCCGAGATCGGGATCCCCGACAACACCCCTAGACCAGACCGCCGGCGACGAGGACGTCGTCCAGCGTGACCGAGCCCTCGCGCAGGATGCGGGGGCTTGCGCCCGTAGCGTCCACGATGGTGGAGGCGGTACCCACAGGGCACGCGCCGCCGTCCACCACGACGTCCGCCTGCGCCACGATGACCCCCTCGAGCTCGTCGAAGCTCGCGGGGCTCGGAGCGCCGTGGGTGTTCGCGCTGGTCATGGCCAGGGGCGCGCCCACGCGGGCGATGACCTCGCGCACGAGCGGGGCGTCCGGGACGCGCAGGGCCACGGTGCCGTCGGCCGCCTTGTACTCGCCGGGCAGCTCGCCGGACGCGCGCACGACGAAGGTGAGGGCCCCGGGCCAGAGCTCCCGGGCGGCCCGGGACGCCCACCCGGGGACGCCCTCGCCGTAGACCTCGAGGTCCTCGGAGCTGCCGATGAGCAGCGGGAGCGTCTGCGAGCGGTCGCGCCCCTTGATGGCGAACACGCGCCCGTGGCCGGGGTTGCCCGCCACAGCCAGGGCACCGATCCCGTACACGGAGTCCGTGGGAAGCACCGCCACGCCGCGGCCGGGGCCGAGCACCCCCGCGAGCCTCTCGAGGACCTCCCCGGGCACCGGGCGCCCCCCAGCGACCCTCACCGTGTTCCCAGGTTCGCTCATGACCCCTCCTCCAAACGGCCCTTGATGGGCTTTCCCAGCTCGCGGGACAGCTGCGGGAGCAGCTCGCCCATGGTCTTTCCCACCGTCTTCTTCTTGAGCTGGCACTCCCACACCACGTGGACCGTCCAGCCGTCCGCCTCCAGCGTCTCTATGTTCCGGCGGTCACGCTCCACGTTGCGGCGGAACTTCTCGGCCCAGAACTCGGCGTGGGTGGCCGGCGTGGACGGGTGGCAGTGGGGGCAGCGGTGCCAGAAGCAGCCGTTGACCATGACGGCCACGCGCTTGCCGGGCCAGGCGACGTCGGGCCTGCCGGCCACGTGCCAGTGGAGGCGGTAGCCGGTGAGGCCGGCCTCGCGGAGATGAGCGCGCACGAGCAGCTCGGGTTTGGTGTTCTTGCCCCGGTTGCCCTGCATGGAATGGCGGACGGCCTCGCTCGAGGCCGGCGGGATGCCCGAGGCCACGGCCGTCAGCCCTCCCGCACGGCCACGAGCACCCGCGGCCTTCCGGCGAGGTCGTCGTGCGCCTCCACGGAGGCCCAGCCGCCCTGGGCGCGCACGAGGGCGCAGGCGTCGTCGAGGGACTCCTCAAAGAGCTCGACGCAGAGCATACCGCCGGGGGCCAGCCACGCGGGGGCGCCCTCCAGGAGCCGGCGGAAGATGTCGAGCCCGTCGGGGCCGCCGTCGAGGGCGAGGCCCGGCTCGAAGCCCACCACCTCGTCGGGCAGCGTGGGCACCACGGCGCTGGGGATGTAGGGTGGGTTTGAGACGACGACGTCCAGGGTGCCCATGAGCTCCTCGGGAAGGGCCCCGTAGAGGTCGCCCTCGGCCACGGCAACGCGGTCCCCGAGCCCCAAGGCGTCGCGGTTGCGCACCGTCAGGGCCACGGCGGCCGGCGAGAGGTCGCCCGCCCAGACGGCGCTGGCCTCGGTCTCGCCGGCGATGGAGAGCGCGATGCAACCGGTGCCGCAGCAGATGTCGGCCACGCGGACCCAGGAGTCCGGCACCGTGGCTGGGTCCGGGCCAGCGGGGGCGCCCTCGGTGTGTGCGGGGTCGCCCTCGGGGCCGTCGCCGGTCTCAGGGACATCGCCGGCGTCGGGGGCGTCCTTCTCAGGAGAGGTCTCCTCGGGCTCGGGCTCGGGTTCCGGCTCGGGCCTGCGGGCACGGGCGGCCGCGACGCCCTCCAGGGCGGCGTCCACCAGCACCTCGGTCTCGGGCCGGGGGATGAGCACGCCGCGCTCGCAGTGGATCACGATGTGGCGGAAGGGCATCTCCCCGGTGACGTACTGGAGCGGCTCGCCCGCACGGCGGCGCTGGATGGCCGCCCGCATGGCGGCGAGCTCAGCCGGCTCCAGCGGTTGGTCGTAGTCCAAGTAGAGCTGCACCCGCGACTTGCCCGTCACGGCCGAGAGCAGCCACTCCGCCGAGAGGCGCGGGTGCTCGTCGCCGTGGCGCTCGAGGTCGCCCCGGGTCCAGTCGATGACCCGCTTGATGGTCCACGCGTTGCTTTCCATAGCCGCCAATCGCCGCCGTACGATGCCCGTACATGATAGCGCGGGAGGGCCTCCTCACAGGAAAGGGGGCGCCCCGCCTGCGCGGGACACCCCCCTGGAAGAAACCGGGAAGGAGCGGTCACACGGCCTCGGCCAGACGGGCGGCGCGGTCGGCCGCGGCCAGGGCCTCGATGACACTCTCGAGGGTGTCCCCCAAAAGCACGCCGTTGTAGGTGCCGTTGAAGCCGATGCGGTGGTCGGTCACGCGGTCCTGCGGCTGGTTGTAGGTGCGGATCTTCTCGGAGCGGTTGCCGTGACCGATCTGGCTCTGGCGCTCGGCGCCGAGCTCGGCCTGCTGGCGCTCGAGCTCCATCTCGTAGAGGCGGGCGCGCAGCATCTGCATGCAGACCTCGCGGTTCTGGATCTGCGAGCGCTGGTCCTGGGACTGCACCACGGTGTTGGTGGGCAGGTGGGTGATGCGCACCGCCGAGTAGGTGGTGTTGACGCACTGGCCACCGGGGCCGCTCGCGCAATAGGTGTCGATGCGGAGGTCGCCGGGGTCGATCTGGATGTCGATCTCGTCGGCCTCGGGCAGCACGGCCACGGTGGCCGTGGAGGTCTGGATGCGGCCCTGGCTCTCGGTCTTGGGGATGCGCTGCACGCGGTGCACGCCGCTCTCGAACTTCATGACCGAGTAGACCTTGTCGCCCGAGACCTTGAACTCGATGGTCTTGAAGCCGCCGGCCTCGGAGGGGCTGCTCGACAGAACCTCGATCTTCCAGCCGCGGGCCTCGCAGAAGCGCTCGTACATCTTGAAGAGGTCGCCGGCGAAGATGGCCGCCTCGTCGCCGCCCACGCCGGCGCGGATCTCGACGATGGTGTCCTTCTCGTCGTTGGGGTCGCCCGGGATGAGCATGACCTTGATCTCCTCCTCGAGGCCGGGGAGCTTGGCCTCGTTCTCGGCGATGTCGGCCTGCAGCAGCTCGCGGGTCTCGGCGTCGGACTCCTCGTGGAGGAGCTCCTTGGCGGCCTCGATGTCGTCGAGGGCCGACAGGTAGGCCTGGGCCTTCTCGGCGAGCTCGGCCTGGCTGGCGTGCTCCTTGGCCAGGCGCGCGTATTCCTTCTGGTCGTTGTAGACGGCGGGGTCGCTGAGCTTGCGCTCGAGCTCCCGGTAGGCCTCGAGCAGGGCGATGAGGCGGTCACGCATGGGTTACTCCAAAGTGTCGCATTGGCGCCGCGTCCTGGGGCGCCGACTTAGCCTTCTGATAATACCACCCGGGCACGGGGGTTATCCAAGCGGCCGCCACGCCGTGCAGGGCCTGCGGAGAAGGGCCTCCCCGCCGCGACGGGCGCGTGAGGGGGCGCCCCATCCGGGGTAAAGTCCTTATCGTTGCAAAAAACAGGGACACGGGGCCGTGCCGCGCCCCGCACGTCCGACGAGGAGGACCCATGGCCATCGAGATCAACAAGCCTGCGCCGCTCAAGATCGGCGACCGCTACCACTACACGCTCTCCAGCTACGACCCGGTCACCATCACCGTGACCGTCCCCACCGTCACCGACACCGACATCGAGTTCGCCATCGAGTCGATCGCCCGCGAGCACGGCGCCACCGGCGCCGACGTCGACGACGCTTGGGTGGCCGCCAACCTCGAGGGCCTCTCCACGCTCGACGACCTCAAGAAGGCCCTGCACTCGCAGCTCGAGCACATGAACTCCCACTACGCCGAGGAGTCCAAGGCCCCGCTCTGCGCCGGCGAGCTGGCCAAGCGCCTCAACCAGCAGGTCCCCATGGACGAGATCGCCCGCTACCGCGAGCAGCTCCAGCAGGCCATGCGCTACGACGCCATGCAGCAGGGTGTCGACCCCGACCAGTACTTCGCCCAGATGGGCATCGACCAGATGGCCCTCGACGCCATGTTCGACGACCGTGCCGCCCAGACCGCCGGCGAGCAGGCCGCCCTCTCCGCCTACGCCGCCGAGAAGAAGCTCAAGGTCGCCGACGAGGAGATCGCCGGCCTCCTGGGGCTGTCGGCCGCCGACGGCGAGAAGGTCATCGAGCAGGCCCGCGGCATGGGCCAGCTGGAGGACCTGCGCGCCAACGCCCTCAACATGAAGGCCGCCAACGTGGTGGCGAGCGAGTGCACCTGCACCTACGCCCACGAGACGCCGGCCGAGGCCGAGGCCCGCTCCGAGCAGTACCAGGCCATGCTCGAGATGATGCGCGCCCAGGACGCCGCCCGGGCCGAGGGCGCCAAGGACGACGCCGACGACAAGGGCGAGGGCCCGGACCTCAAGCTCGTCTAGCGGGGTGATCCGGAGCACCGGACGTCGGACGGCCTCGGCGCGGGAGCGTCGGGGCCGCTTTTTTGCGCCTTACGCAGGCGTCACCGAGGTGTAAGGGGCATCGATGGATGGCGGGGCGGCCGCCGGCCATCATGGGGACACGGTCCCACCACCCGAAGGAGGTCCCCATGAGACGAGTGATCGTAGGCATCGCCGCGGCCTGCGCCGTGGGCTTTCTCGCCACGCGCGTCGTCAAGGCCGTCCTGGCCTGACCGGCGGCGACGAGGCCATGGCCCAGGCTCGGCGACTCGGCCCGGGCCATGGAAAAGGCGGGGCACCGGAGCGGATCCGGTGCCCCGCCTTTGTGCGGGTTGCCTGTGGGCCGTGCGCTACTCGGCGTCGGTGGCGACGGCCTCGTCGACGACCTCGGCGGCAGCCTCGGCCACGGCGGCCTCGGCGTCGGCATCGTCGGCGGCAGCAGCGGCAGCGGCCTGCTCGGCGGCCTCCTTGGCAGCCTTGGCCTCGGCCTTCTTGGCGTACTCAGCGGCACGGGCGGCCTTGGCGGCAGCCTTGGCCTCGGCCTTGGCGGCGCGGGCGGCGCGCTCCTCGGCCTCCTTCTGGGCGTGGGCGGCCTTCTTGGCGGCCTCCTTCTCCAGCTGGGCCTGGGCGGCGCCGCCGAACTTGTCGGCGAAGCGCTGGACGCGTCCGCCGGTGTCGACGAGCTTCTGGGTGCCGGTGTAGAAGGGGTGGCACTTGTCGCACAGGTCGAGGGTCATCTCGGGGACCGTGGCGCGGGTGGTCCAGGTGTTGCCGCAGGAGCAGCGGACCGTGCACTCCATGTACTCAGGATGGATGTTGTTCTTCATGGCAGGACTCCTCATGTTGTGCCAAGGTTTCCGACCCTGGCGATGGGGGTGCCCTGGTTTCCGACCAGGGCGATACAGCCTTTGCATGATAGCAACGGCCACCGGGAGCTGCAAGGAGCGTCCCGTGGGTCTATGGAGGGGCTATGGGCAGGCGCGGGCGACACCGGCGCCGTCAGACCTGCGCGAGCCAGATGCGGTGGATGCCGCGCAGGGTGAGGTCGGGGTCCACGGCGGTGAAGCAGTCCGTGGCCTCGGAGACGGTGCGGGCCAGGCCACCGGTGGCCACCACGGGGCACTCCCCCACCCCGAGCTCGGCCTTGATGCGGGCCACGAGCCCCTCGGCCATGGCGGCCGCGCCGATCACGATACCGCTCTGGAGGGCCTGCTCTGAATCGCGGCCCACCACCCGAGGCGGCATGGCGATGGGGGTGCTCGACAGCTTGGACGCCCGGTCGAACAGCGCCTGGGCGCCGAGCATGACGCCCGGGGCGATGACGCCGCCCACGAACGAGCCGTCGGGCGCCACGACGTCGATGTTGGTGGCCGTGCCAAAATCCACCACGATGGCCGGGGCGCCGTAGCGCTCCTTGGCCTCCACGGCGTTGGCGATGCGGTCGGCACCCACCTGGGACGGGTAGGCCAGCGCCACCTCGATGGGGCACGGCCCCTGGGCGCCCACCATGAGCGGGTCCTTGCCCAGGCGCATGAGGCAGACGTGCCAGGCCCGCTGCAGGGCGGGGACCACGGAGGCCACGGCCACGGCGTCCACCGAGTCCATGGAGAAGCCCTGGCCGGCGAGAAGGCCCGTGAGGCGCACGGCGAGCTCGTCGGCGGTGTCGAGCTTGTCGGTCTTGGTGCGCCAGTGGCACGCGACGGAACCGGCCTCGTCTATGAGGCCGAAGGTGGTCTGGGTGTTGCCCACATCGACGGAGAGGAACATGGCGGGTCCTTTGCTTGGGACGGGGTCGCGGGTCGACCTTTCCATGCTACCCATGGCGGGGCGCGGGGACGCAGAGACGGGACCCTGGCGAAGGAGACATCGGATGGCGGGCCCGGCGGCGGCTTGTCAGGTGCTCGGTGAGCGGTCTTGGGAGTCTCAGTGAGCGGTTCAGGCACTCACGGAGCCTTCGGTGAGTGGAATTATGCTCACCGAAGCACCTCAAGGCGCTCACTGAGAGCCCTGACCGAAGACCGTGTCCGAGAGCCTGTGCAACTCACCACAGCGTGCGCACGCGAAACAGCTCGTCATAGAGCCTGCGGCGCCTCCTCTCCATGGCCTCCGGGAGCGGGGGCGGCTCGCGGCCTTCCACCTTGGCGGCGACGGCCTCGGCGGCCGCGACGAGCGAGCCGTAATCCCCTGCCACGGACGCGGTCACCGGCATCACCTCGATTCCGGACGCCTGCAGGGCCAGCTGGCGGCCCTTGTCGCGGAGCACCTCGTCGGCACCCAGGTGATGGGCGCTCGAGTCGTACTCCACATCGAGCGACGCCGCAGGAAAGAATAGGTCCGGCATGGCCTTGGACGCGCCGGCGACCTTGCGGCCCCTCGCCGAGAGACCCACCGGCCCGTTGAGCTCCAGCGGCCCGAGGCCCATGCCGCCAAACCTGCGCGGGAGCGAGAGGAAGAGCGCGAGCGCGGACTCCCGGGGCGACCGGGACCTGGGCAGGCCGTGGGCAAGGGCGAGACGGACCGAGGAGATTCCGGGCACACGCCCCTCGACGGCCCCCGCGACCTCCTCGACGGACTCAGGCGACGCCAACGGGTACGGCCTGCCCGCGATGCCGCCCTCCGCGTCCTCGCGCGAGTCGAAGCGCCCCCAGAACTCCATGGCAAGCAGTGCGAGCTCCCATCTCGGCAGCTCCGCGGCGCGAATCATCAGATGGAGCTCCGGAGACACCACGTGATGGCCCGCGCCGGGCCCCTCTTCCACCCGGCAGAGCGTGCCAGGCGGAAGGGAGGCAGACCAAAGGCGGGTCGAGGCACCTTTGACCCCGTGGCGACGCTCCCTGCGTCCCACAAGGCACCGGACCGCTGTCGGGGCCTGCGGAAAGGCGCCCCTCAGGCTCGCGAACTCGCGGTCCTCCCTGACCTGGGCCACATCTTGGGCCGAGACCCCCGCGGCACGGAGAAGCCCCGCGCACTCGGCGCCATCGGCCACTCGCACAAGGGAGGCGCGGGACAGGTAGACGAGCCTTGCGTAGAGACCGCAGAGAATCATGAATCCCCTCCCCTCTTGGGGGAGAGCCTACGGGAGCCGCGGCGAGGCGTCGTCGCAAGATGAGGTATAGGTTGCCTAATACCCGACTCATCTCGTCTGACATGATTCTGACAACGGACCAACGGCATCTGGGCGGCGGTGAGCGCGGTCGTCCGGGGCCGCGAGGCAGGCCCGGGACACGCGGGGTTCACGGGTTGATGCAGGCGAGCTCCTTTTTGATGCACCGCCAGGGATTGTCGACAACTGACTTCATTGATTATGTAGTTTTGAACAACGGCCGCGGGGAGGGGTCGGGGCGGGGTGCTCAGTGAGCGGCCCGATGACCTTCAGTGAGCGATTAGGACGCTCACGGAGCCTTGGTGTGCGGGTTTTCACTCACCGAGGCATGCAAAGGCACTCACTGAAGGGTCAGCCACTCACCGAAGGACGCAGGGCCGCCCTACCGCGGCCGCACGGACCCTTGCTCGCTGGAGAACTCCAGCTCCCGGCCGTCGTCGGTGCGCACGGTGACGCGACCCCAGCCGTCGATGCCCGCCAGCATGCCCTCGGCAGCCACGCGGCCGTCGGGCAGGAGCACCCGCACCTCCCGGCCCATGAGGGGCATCTCGTCGAACCACTCCGAGAGCACCGGCCCGAGGGGGCCGGCAGTGCCTTGGCCGGCGGCGATGCCGTCCTCCCAGGCGCGGACGCGGGAGACGACGGCGTCGCCGATCGCGGCGGCGAGGGTCTCGAGGCCGGGCACCGTATCGAGCAGGGAGGCAAGACCCGCCGCCTCTCGGGGCGCGGGCGAACCGGCGGTCGCGAGGTCGCCGTCGGGGGGCAGGACGTTCACGTAGACCCCCGCCACCACGAACACGCCGCCCTCGCCATAGCCGGCACTGCACACGGCGCCGCCCAGCTTGCGGCCACAGGCATCAACCACGTCGTCGGGCCATGCAAGCGAGACCGGCGCCCCCAGGGCCCGCAGCGCGTCCACGGCGCCGAGGCCCGCCACGGACGACAGCCCCGAGAGCAGCCCCATGGGCGCCTTCGGGCGCAGGACCACGGCCACGGCCAGCCCCTCGGCCGGCGACTCCCACACGCGGCCGAGCCGGGCGCGGCCGGCGGTCTGCTCGCGAGCGGCCACGCAGGTGCCGGCCGGGACCCCCTCGCGGGCGAGGGAGGCGGCCTCGTCGAGGACCGAGGCGCAGGTGCCCACCACATCCACCACTGTGCCCCCTACCACTCGATGGGGCCGAGGTCCGCCAGCACGATGCCCACGCGCTCCTCGCGGGGCAGCACCGCGATGCCGGCATGGCGCAGGTAGCGGGCCGGGTCATGCACCAGGTCCTCCATGGGCACCAGCACGAAGTCGCGCTCGACGAGGCCGGGGTGCGGCAGCCGCAGGCGCTCGCCGGCGTGGCGCTCGCCCTCCACAAAGACCAGGTCGCAGTCGATGGTGCGGGGCCCGTGGCCGTCCTGGCCCGCCGGACGCGTGCGGCCCAGGGCCTGCTCCACCTCCATGAGGTGACCGAGCAGCACCTCCGGCGCCAGCTCGGTGCGCAGCTCGGCCACGGCATTGGCCACCGGGGTGGCGATGCCGTAGGCGGGCTCGCTCTCGTAGGCGTGGCTCACGGCGGAGACGCAGGTAAGCGGGATCTCGTTGATCAGGGCGCAGGCCCGGGCAAGGTAGCCCACGCGGTCGCCCACGTTGGAGCCCAGGGCCACGAAGGCGCGGGACTGTCCGGGGTGTGCGATGGACCAGTACGCGTTCAGGGCCTGGGTCACCCCGGCGACGTCGTGCACCCGCAGGATGCGGGCGCCGGCCTCAGCGGCGGCCAGGGCGGCGCCGATGGTGGCGGCGTCGCGGTCGGCCGCGGAGCCCACCCCGGAGATGGCGCCCACGAAGCGCTTGCGCGACACGGCGCACATGATGGGATAGCCCATGGAGACCATCTGGGCGCAGGCGCGCTGAATCACCACGTCCTCGTCGGCCATCTTGCCAAAGCCCGCGCCGGGGTCCAGACAGATGCGGTCGTGGGCCACGCCGGCACGCATGAGGGTGCGGGCCTGGTCGCCCAGAAAGCCCATGATGCGACGCATGATGGGGGCCGACTCCGGCAGGGTGAACCGCCGGTTGGAGCCGGAGGCCAGGCGAACCGTGGGGCTCGTGACGCCACGGGCGCTCCTGCGCATGACCTCGTCCAGGCGCACGGAGGAGGCGTCGCCCCTGTCGGCCGGCGCGTCGTCGCCATCCGCGACCTCGGCCTCGGCGTCCTCGGCAGCCGCCTCGCGGGAGCGCGGGTCGGAGTCGAGCAGCACCGAGCGGCGTGTGGGGTGGTCGGCCACCTCGCCGGCGTGCATGACCACCACACCGCACTCGCCCTCGGCCGCGATCTTGACCATGGCGGGGTCGGTGAAGCCGGTGACGTCGTTGAGCACGTGCGCACCCAGGCGCACGCAGAGCTCGGCCACGGAGGGATGGCGCGTGTCCACGCTCACCAGGGCGCCGGCATCCAGCAGCTCGCGGACCACGGGCACCACGCGGGCGGCCTCCTCCTCGGGGTCCACCGGGGTGAACCCGGGCCGCGTGGACTCGCCGCCCACGTCGACGATGTCCGCCCCAGCGTCGAGAAGGGCCAGGCCGTGGGCCACGGCCGACGCGGTGTCCGCGTGCTCTCCGCCGTCGGAGAAGGAGTCGGGGGTCACGTTGAGGATGCCCATGACGCGCGGGCGCGCGAGGGAGAGCTCGCGGTCGCCGCACTGCCACGTGGCGAAGTCTCGTCTCAGCAAAAGGGCCTCCTACCGAACGTGGGTTCCGTCAAAGATGAGGCTCATGGCCTCGGCACGGGTGGTGGAGCTGGCAGCAAAGCCCCCGCGCACCGCAGACGTGCTGGTCATGGCACCGGGCTTGCGCACGCCGCGCATGGTCATGCAGAGGTGCTCGGCCTCCATGACCACCACCACGCCCATGGGGTCGAGGTGTCCCACCACGGCATCGGCCACCTGGGCGCAGAGCCGCTCCTGCAGCTGTGGACGCCGCGCATAGGCGTCCACCACGCGGGCGAGCTTGGAGATGCCGCACACGCGGCCGTCGGGGCCGGGGATGTAGGCGATGTGGGCCCGGCCGAAGAACGGCAGCAGGTGGTGCTCGCACAGGGAGTAGAACGGGATGTCGCGCACCACGACGATGTCGTGGCAGCCGGCGTCGAAGGTCACCGAGAAGAGCCCGTCGACGTCCACGGCGGCCCCGCCACAGACCTCCTCCATGGCGCGGGCGACGCGGGCGGGCGTATCCACGAGACCCTCGCGGTCGGGGTCCTCCCCCATGCCCTCGAGCATGAGGCGCACGCCCCGCTCGATCTTTGCGCGGTCCATATGGTGCTCAGACGCCATGGGTGCCCCTCCGGGTCCGGTTGCAAGACTTAGTTGATTGTACCGTTATGGGAGGGATGCGCCCTCCGCCGGCACGACACCGCAGGAAGACCCTCAGAAGTCGAAGGCCCGGGCGATGTCCACGTCCAGGACGGCGTCGGCGCGGCCGTCCATGGCCGTGGCCCCCTTGTTCACGATGACGAGGCGGCGCCCCGAGAAGAGGTCCACGAGTCCGGCCACGGGCCACACCACGAGCGACGTCCCGCCCACCACCAGCGTGTCGCACCGGGCGACTGCATCGGCGGCGGCGTCGAGCACGCGCCGGTCCAAGGGCTCCTCGTAGAGCACCACGTCGGGCTTCACGGGGCCGCCGCACTCCTCGCACACGGGCACGCCCTCGGTGGCCATGACCCACTCGGCCGGGTACACGCGGCCGCAGCCCTGGCAGACGTTGCGGTGCACCGAGCCGTGGAGCTCGAGCACGTTGCGACTGCCGGCCATCTGGTGCAGGCCGTCGATGTTCTGGGTGAGCACCGCCGTGAGGGGGCCCGACCCTTCGAGCTCGGCCAGCTTGCGGTGGGCGCGGTTGGGCCTCGCCCCCAGGGCCACCATCTTCTTGCGGTAGAAGTCGAAGAACTCGGTCGGGTGCGCCTCGTAGAAGCTGTGGGAGAGCATGGTCTCGGGCGGGTAGGCGAACTGCTGGCGGTAGAGGCCGTCCTCGGAGCGGAAGTCGGGGATGCCGCTGGCCGTGGAGACGCCGGCACCGCCGAAGAACACGAGGTCGTCGCTCTGCTCCACGGCCTCCCTCAGGACCTCGCGGGCCCTGTCCACATGAGTTACGCGCTCCATGTCCGGCCTTTCTCGCGCGGGATACAATGCCCGATGCTAGCACCCGACACGACCCGAGAGCGAGCGACCCCATGGCGAACAACCCCGTGACCCGCGTGAACGACGTCGCACTGTGCTTCGAGGGCGGCGGCATGCGGGCCTCCTACACCGCGGCCTTCTCCCAGGCCCTCGAGGACCTGGGCCTCGACTTCCCCTACGTGTGCGGCGTCTCGGCCGGCTCGTCGCTCACGGTGAACCACGTGGCCCGCGACGCCCACCGCTCACGGCTGCAGTTCGTGGAGTACGCCGACGACCCGCGCTTCGGCGGCATCGGCCACTTCCTGCACGGCGAGGGCTACTTCAACTCCGACTACCTCTACGAGGGGTGCGTGGAGTCGGGCGAGGTGCCCGTGCGCTGGGGCGCCTTCTGCGAGAACCCCGCCGAGGCCGCCATGCAGGCCTTCTCGGCCGACACCGGACGCACCCGCACGTGGCACAAGGCCGACTACGCCGACCCCGTGGACCTCGCCCGCCACGCCCGGGCCAGCTCTACCATGCCCCTCCTCATGAACCCCGTCGAGATCGAGGGCGAGCTCTGGTTCGACGGCGGCCTGGGAGACCGCGGCGGGCTGCCCCACGGCATGGCCCTGGCCGACGGCTACGAGCGGCTCGTGGTGGTGGCCACACGGCCGCGTGGCTACCGCAAGGAGACCCTCGGCACGGCCCAGCGGCTCCTGGCCCGCCGGGCGCTGGCTCGCTACCCGCGGGTGGCCGAGGCGCTCGTGGCCAGGGCGCAGGCCTACAACGACGCCATGGCCGAGCTCGAGGACATGGAGCGCCGGGGCCAGGCCCTCGTGATCCGGCCCGACACCATGCCGGTGGACAACGCGTGCCTCGACAAGGCGCGGCTGGAGGCGTCGTGGGACGCCGGCTACATCCAGGCCGCACGGGAGCTCGAGCGCGTGCTGGCGTTCTGCGGGCTGTAGGAGAGCCGCAAAAAGAAGAGGGGCCGGAGACACGGCGTCTCCAGCCCCCTGCATATCGGCCGTGGCCCAAACCCACTAGCAGGCCTTGCGCTCCCAGACGTTCTCGCCCTCCTTGACGGTGGCGAGCACCTTGATGGAGCGGATCTCATCGGGGTCCACTTCCAGGGGGTTGGCGTCGAGCACGGCGAGGTCGGCCAGCTTGCCCGCCTCCAGGGTCCCCTTGGAGCTCTCCTCGCCGTACTGGTAGGCGCCGTTGTAGGTGATGGCGCGCAGCGCGTCAAAGACGCTCACGGCCTGCTCGGCGTCGAGCTGGCGGCCACCCTTGGTGACGCGGCGCACGGCGCACCACACCCCCTCGAGGAGGTTGGGGCGCAGCACCGGGGTATCGGTATGGAGCGTGAACGGCAGGCCGCAGTCCACGGCGTCGCCGCAAGGGCTCACCCGACCGCCGCGAACGGGGCCGAAGTTCTTCACATGGGCGTCGCCCCAGTACCACACGTGGGAAGCGAAGATGGAGGGGACCATCGATAGCTCGGCCATGGTCTCGAGCTGGTCCTTGCGAACGGTCTGGCAGTGGATCATCACCGGGCGGAGCGCCTTGGCGTCGGGGTTGGCGCTTTGTGCCTGGGCCTGGGCGTAAACGCGCAGGAGCTGGTCGGCGGCGGCGTCGCCGTTGGTGTGGCAGAGCAGCTGGTGGTTGGTGTCCACGGCCGCCTTGGCAAAGGCCAGGGCATCCTCGTCGCTCATAGTGCCGTAGGCGCACCAGTCGCGCTCGCCCTCGGGACCCTCCACGTAGGGTTCGCTCATCCACGCCGTAAGGCCCTGCGGCGACCCGTCGAGGAACATCTTGAGGCCTCCTAGGCGGAAATGCCCCCGATAGTTGGACCCGTCATAGTCGGGATGGGCCTCCAGGGTGGCCAAGGGATCGCTCCCCGCCATGGGATAGCCCACGACGTCCATCTTGAGAAGGCCGCGCTCGGCCAGGGCGCAGAGCACGTTGGCCATGTCGGGGCCCGTGGCGCCGTCCTGACACGTGGTGACACCGTTCTCCAGGTAGACGTCTTGCATGTCGTTGGCCATGGAGAAGAAGTCTAAGTTCATGCGGGGCGTCGTGACGGCGTAGAGGCCGTTCATGGCGGCGGGCTCCTCGGCATAACCCGTCAGCTCGCCGTTGTCGTCACGGCCGTAGCGGCCGCCCTCGGGGTCAGGCGTCCGGGCGTCCAGACCGGCAAGCTCCAGCAGGCGGGAGTTGGCCACGCCCATATGGTTGGACACGTGGGTGATGAGAATGGGCACCTCGGTGGAGACGGAATCCAGAAGCTCGCGAGTGGGGTGCTGGCCCTCTTCCAGGTTGTTCTGGTCGTAGCCGATGGCCATGATGACGCCGTCCTCGCCGACGGGGCGGGAGGCGGCGAACTCCTTCAGGACGGCCTCGATCTGGGCGAAGGACGTGCACTGCGAGAGGTCGGCATAGAGTAGGTACTGCAGCGCCCCGGTGAAGTGGCTGTGGGGATCGATGAAGCCCGGCAGCACGCAGGCGCCGTGCAGGTCGGTCTCGGGGGCGCCCTGGGCAAGGGAGCGGGCCTCGCCGAGGTCGCCCACGTAGGCGATGGTGCCGTCGTCATCCACCAGCAGGGCCTCGGCCCGCTCCCGGGCGTCGCGCATGGTCACAAAAGTGGCGTTGGTAAAGAGGCGCTTCATGGCGCACTCCTTTCTTAAGAAGGGGCGGCGGGTCGTTCCCGCCGCCCCGCACAGCGAAGGGTTAGGCAACGTCCTCGGCAAGCTGGGTGAGCTCGAGGGCCTGCTCGCCGGCCACCACGTCGGAGACGGGCTCTTCCTGCTTCCTGAAGATGGTGATCCAGCGGGTGCTGACAAGCCCCAGGAGAACGAGGACCGCCGAGACCGTGAACGAGGTTCGGGTGGACTCGACGCGGGCGTCGGAGTTGATGGAGACCAGAGCCTCGCGGCAGGTGTCGTCCATGGGAATGTCGGCGATGGTCTGCTCGAACTGGGCGTCGCCCATGAGGGTGATGTTGCGCTCTGCCACGGCCTCGCGCACAGCGGGGGTGACGGCGGAGTTCTGCTCCATGGCCGTGTTGATGTTGGCGGTGATGCCAAAGAGGAGCACGGCACCGATGGCGGCCACGCCGATGGCCTGGCCCACGTTGCGCATGGTGGCCTGGATGCCGCCGGACTGGGCAGCGTCGCGCTCGTTGACGGCCAGGGCCACGATGCTGGAGGCCTCGGCGCTCACCAGACCGGCGCCGGCACCGGCAATGACCAGGCCCACCCACATGAGGGGACCTGCCTCGGAGCCGTGCAGGGCGAGACCCATGGGCACAAAGGAGAAGGCCATGACGCCATAGCCGGCCTGGATGATGGTGCGGGGATTGGCGTTGGGCAGCAGCTTGGGCACGCCCAAGGCGAACAGGAACGTGGGGATGCCCACAGCGAGGGCCATGACGCCCATGAGCACCGGCGACCAGCCGGCAACGAGCTGCAGGTAGGGCGAGAGCAGGATGGCCTGAATGCCCATGAAGAAGAAGGTGACGGCGTTGGCTACGAGGCCGGCACGGACCTGCGGGGTCGCGAGGAAGGAGTGGGGGATCAAAGCGATGCCGTACTTGTCCTCGATGCGCTTCTCCACAGGGACCAGGATGGCAAGGAGCACCAGGCCGACGCACACCATGGGCAGCGCCGGGGAAATACCGAAGACCGTGAAGGGGGCGTCGGCAAAGGGAGCGACGAGACCCCAGGCAGAGATGCGCGACAGGCCCACGAGGATCAGGAACAGACCAGCAGAGGCGATGCCGCAGCCGAGCCAGTCGAAATGCAGCTTGCCCTCGGGCTTCTCAAAGGAGGGCAGGGCCAGCGAGGCCATGAGCACCACGGCAAAGTAGGCCGCCACAACGCCGAAGGTCACACGGAAGCCGGAGGCCTCCATGACGATGCCCAGGCCCAAGGGCAGGAAGGCAGAGAGGCCCGATGCCGCGCCGATGCAGCCAAAGGCGACGAGACGGTTCTTTCCGTGGTAGATGAAGGGAACGAGGCCCAGCACCGCGGGGATCATGAAGCTCGCGCCAAAGCCCACGAGCACACGGCCGCCCCAGATGAACACGGCCATCGACGGGGCCAGGGCCATGACGAGCTCGCCCGCCGCGCACATGGCCACGCCGATACGGAAGCTCTTGCGGAAGCCGATGATGGTGCCCACCAGGCCGCCGGCCACCATGAACGCGCCAGCCATGAGGGAGTAGACCATGTTGGCAAGCTGGATGTCGGGGGTGGTGGCCCCCAGCACGTCCACCAGCTGCTGGTTGGCGAGGCCCAGGGCCCCGTTGTCACCGGAGGTGCCCATCTGGGCCAAGATCAGCACGATGATCGGCGCCACCAGGAACTTCTCGGCGCCTCCCTCGGCCTTGGATGCGGTTTTGATAGATGCCATCCTTCCTCCTTCGGAAGTGGTCTGGCGGGGCGTCATAGGGCGTCTCCGTCGGGGCTTGAGTACGGCACCCATCATAGGAAGCGGTCAGACATAGCCGCGCCGCAACCGTTTCCGGAGCTCCGGAAACGGTTGAAGGCCTGCTACGCCCCATCGCTTTCTATACTTGCCCTCGTCAAGGGACGCGCCCATATCATCAGAATATGCATTACATGCAGGCTCTCACGGGAGGATCGAGAAACCATGGAATCAGTCGCCGAGCACAGCGCCCATCAGCCCAAACCCTTTGTCGCCTATATGCGCCATAAGTGCCTCATCGGCTACGGCGTCATCAACGGCATAATCAACGCCGTCATCTTTTACCTCTTGCACCACTCAGCCCCCGGCGCCATCTTCACCCCGGCCGACGCCGCCCACGACCTGGCCTTCACTGGCCTGCTTCTGGGACCCCTGCTCTTTGCCTGCGTGGTGCCGCTCACCAAGATGGATCGGGCCCACGGAACGTTCACGGCCGCCGAGGGCGACGGGCTGCTCTGCTGCCCCATGCCCCGCGCATACGGAGCCTCCATGCTCCTGGTGGCCCTGATCTGCGCCGTCGCCATGACCGGCACCTGCACCCTGGCGATGCAGGCCACCGGGCCTCTGGGCCTGGGCGCCATGACCCTGCTCAAGGGCATGCTCTGCGCCGCCGGCGGCGCCCTGTCCGGCTACCTCACTCTGTCCTTCTGCCAGCGCCACCGCGCCTAGCCAACACCGCGTCCAACCATTGGGCACGCGCCCGCACAAGGGCCCCTTTCGCCGCGCGAAAGGGGCCCTTGTTGCGTATCGACCCGCCTTGGCGCCTACGCCCAGACCGCCCCCTCTTGGCGGGTGAGCGTGGAGAGGAACTCGTCGTCTGCCGGGGTCCCCAGGTCGGCGAACTCAGCCACGAGCTGCTTGAACCAACGGGTCTGCACCGCGAGCTGACCACGCTCGGAGATCGGGAGCACCAGCACCGCCACGGACGGCCACTGCACCGCCCCCTGGGGGGCACCGGACACCGTATAGATGCGAATGCCGGCAGCCTTTACGTCGGGGCCGCACCAGCACCACACCAGCGTGCGCCCCTTGACGCACGAGAGTTCCCGCAAGAGCCAGCGGAACCGCTCCTCCCCCATGGCAAGGAGCCCCTCGGCGCAGAGGTCCTCATAGAGCGCCCCCACGAGCCCATGGGCGTCAGCCAATGCAGGCAGCGTTTTTCGGGCCCAGGGTATGGGCGTGCGGCCGCGACGCCAAAGGGGGATGGAGTCGATTATGGCGTCGACGTCGGCGCGGGAGACCGCCGGTGACACCGTGATGCTGGGATAGTCTACCGACAGCGGCTCAAAGGAGACGAGGAAGTCGAACCGCTCCAGGTCGGCGGCAGCGAGGCCACCCGCAGCCTCGACCCTCTGCCCGTTGAGCACGTCGACCACCTTGAGGCGTGGCGACAGGCGCTCGATGCGGGCCGCCCCCCAGATGGCCAGGTCGATACCCGAGTTGACCACAAGGCCCACGCGCAACGAGCGCAGCGACCCCGTCGACTCGATGTAGTCGAGCAGCGCCAGCAAGAGGCGTCCATAGTCCGACCCGTAGAGGTCGGCGTCCACAAACTCGGGCACCGAGCAGAGCACCGACGAGACGGCCGCAGCCGCATCCATGGCGTCGTATTTGACCGAGCACTCGTTGGGGTTGAGCGCCGAGAGCCCGCAGGCGCGGCGCACGAGGCTGCTCTCGACGAGGATGGCCAGGGGCTTGATCAGGGCAGGGGACAGGGGCTCGCCAAAGGCGGCGGCCAGGGCCCGGTCCATGGCGCCCACGATGGTGCGCGCACGCTCGCTGGGCTCGGCCGCATCCAGGGCGGCAAGGCTCCACTGCCACGTGCAGCACCGCGCCATGTCCCAGAGCAGCGCCAGCTCGGCGTCGCTCACGGCAACGGCGCAGCGCCTCTCCAGCTTGGCACCGAGCTTTCGCAGGACCCCGTGGGGCTCCTGGCCGTGCGGCCACGACTCGATGACGTGGCCCAGGCGAATGCGCACCAGCATGAGGACCAGGTACACCGAGAGCTGCCAAGCGGCGTTGCCGGAAAACTCAAAACCCAGGACATCCTGGAGGTCCTCCTCGCACTCCTCGATGGCAGCAAGGTCCTCCGCCGAGAGCCCGTCGGTGAGCATGGGCAGGATGTGGGAGCGCACGGCCGGAGGCGCCAGGGCGAAGAGAAGCGACATGACAAAGCCGCGAAGGGCCCATTCGTCGCCTTCCACGTCCACGGAACGCCCCTTGACCGACGCAAGGTGCCTCTTTCCCAAGACCCCGCGCCACCAGTGAAGGTCGCGCTGCACCTGCGTGGGCGTGCGGTAGAGGGCAGAGGCCAGGCTACGGGAGCTATGGGGGCCCGGCGTGGCCACCATCAGCAGAATCTCCTGGCACAGGCGCTCGAAGCGTGGGTGCATGGACGTGTCGCTCTCACCCAGAAGACGCAGCAGCGAGTCGTGCTCTCCCGGGACCACGGTGAGGCCGATGCCGGCACCGCGCCTGGCGTCCACGGTGGTGTGCAGCCCCTCGCGGGCCATCGCGTCCCGCAGCACCCCCACGTCCGACCGTATCGTACGCTCGGAGCAGCCCAGGTCATCCGCGAGCTCCACGGCCGTGAGATGGCCCTCCGCATCCAAGAGCCTGCGAAGAAGCTCCCCCTGTCTCGCGTTCACGAACGACCCGGGGCGGAGAGGTCCAGCGTGAGCGTCACGGGGCAGTGGTCCGACCCCATGACCTGGGTGAGGCAGCTGGCCGCCGCGACCTTGTCCTTGAGGGCGTCGGACACCAGGAAGTAGTCCAGGCGCCAGCCGGCGTTGGTACGGCGGGCGCGCTCGCGGTAGCTCCACCAGGTGTAGACGTCGGCCTCCGTGGGATGCAGGTAGCGGAAGGTGTCCACGAAGCCGGAGTCCAGCAGGCGGGTGAGGTCGTCTCGCTCGGCGTCGGTGAAGCCGGCGTGGCCGGCGTTCTTCTCGGGGTCGTCGATGTCGATGGGCTTGTGGGCCACGTTGAGGTCGCCGCACAGGATGACGGGTTTGTCCTTGGCCAGGCCGTCGAGGAACCTCGTGAGGTGGGCGTCCCACTCCTCGCGGATAGGCAGGCGCTGGAGCCGGTCCTGGGAGTTGGGCGAGTAGACCGAGACAAACCAGTACCCCTCGAACTCGCAGGCGCAGACGCGGCCCTCCTCGTCGGCCACGGGCAGGCCCACCTTGCGGACCACCTGGAGCGGCTCCTTCTTGGAGAAGACCGCGGTGCCGCTGTAGCCCTTCTTCTCGGCGTAGCTCCAAACCTGGTGGTAGCCGGGGAGGTCGAGCTCCACCTGGCCCTCCTGGCACTTGGTCTCCTGTACGCCGAAGACGTCGGCGTCCTCCCGGTCGAAGAACGCCATAAAGTCCTTGCGCAGGATGGCGCGGATGCCGTTGACGTTCCACGAGACGAACTTCTCCATGTTTGACCCCTTTGCGACGGTGGTCGGCGCTGCGTTGTGACGCTGGGTCTGTTCCCCCGGGAGCGCCCGGATTGCGGGCGGCGGCACCCGGCCAAGAAGACGGCACAGGAGCCCGGGCGCCGACGACCTGCCCTAGAGGCCCTCCACCGGGCCTGCGACGCGGGTCACGGCGCCGAGGAACGCCTCCGCCGAGCGCGTGGCCACAAGCTCCTGGGGAAAGTGGACCTCCTCCAGCATGGCCAGGGCCTTTGGGGCGCGGCCCACGTCGCAGGAGATGTGGGCGTCGGTGTTCACAGCCACCATGACGCCGGCCTCGGCACAGGCGCAGGCGAGCTCGCGGCAGTGGCCCGGCACCTCGCTGGGCGAGAAGTCCAGGCTGTGCTCGTTGATCTCCACCAGCCTGCCCTCGGCCCGGCAGTACTCGAGGACGGCCGTCGTGTCGAACGGCACGCCGGCGCGGCCCATGTGCCCGGCCATGAGCACCTTGGGGTGCGAGAGGGCCTTGAGGTAGAGGTCGGTGGCCCGGGCCACGGGCAGGTCGCGGAAGAGAGGGGCGTGATGGATGGAGGCGATGAGGTAGTCGCACTGGGAGGTGCAGTGGTCGAAGAGGCTCTGGGGCTCCAGGGGCATCTCGGTTATGCCGGTCTCGAGCATGGCGTCCTGGCCAAAGAGGGTGCCGTCCACGTCGAGGATGTCCACCTCGGCGGCGCGAAGCAGCGTCACCCCGTGCCAGCGGCGGGGCCAGCAGCCCATGTTGAGGAAGTGCTGGTACTCGCGCACGTCTCCCGTGGCCGACACCATGGCCGAGAGATGGTCGGCGATGCCGAGGAGCTCGAGGCCCGCCTCGGCGGCCGCGCGGACGTCCTCTTCCACTGTGGAGAAGGCGTGGCGCGAGAACACGGTGTGGGTGTGGGTGTCGCAGCGGTTCTGAAGCATAAGGGCCCCCGGGGGTAGCGGTTTTGCCGTGTGCGCCCCTAACGGTAGCTCTTTGCCAGGGCCTCCCACGCCGCCATGGACCTCTCGATGGTGTCGCGGGAGACGCAGTAGCCCACGCGCACCCAACCGCCGCAGCCGAAGGAGTCGCTGGGCACGGGCAGCAGCTCGAACTCGCGGGCGCGCTCGAAGAACGCTTGGGCGTCGGGATCCAGCGCCTTTACCCACAGGTAGAAGGCGCCCTGTGGCTCCACATACTCGTAGCCCAGGGCCTTGAGGCCCTCGCAGAGCAGGGCCCGGTTCTCGGCATAGGCGGCGACGTCGGCCGGGACGTCCACGCAGTCCACGATCACACGCTGGAAGAGCGAGGGGGCGCAGACGAAGCCCAGGGCGCGGGCGGCGCCGGCCACAGCGTCCACGAGCTCGTCGTGGTCGGGGTTGGTGTCGGGCACGAGCACCCAGCCGATGCGCTCGCCGGGCAGAGACAGGCTCTTGGAGTAGGAGTAGCACACGACGGTGCGGCCGTAGACGCCGGGCACCCAAGGGACCTCCGCCCCGTAGACGATCTCGCGGTAGGGCTCGTCGGACACGAGGTAGATGGAGGTGTCGAACGTGCGCTCGGCCTCCTCGAGTGCCACGGCCAGGCGGGTGAGCGTCTCGGTGCCGTAGACCACGCCCACGGGGTTGTTGGGCGAGTTGACGACCACGGCCTTGGTGCGCGCCGTGAGGGCGGCGGCGACGGCGTCGACGTCGAGGTCGAAGGTGACCGGGTCGGCCGGCACCTCCACGCAGGTGGCGCCGGAGGTCTCGATCCACACGCGGTACTCGGGGAAGTACGGCGCGATGACGATGACCTCGTCGCCGGGGTTGACCACGGCCTTGAAGGTACAGGAGAGCGAGGCGGCAGCGCCCACGGTCATGAAGACGTCGCCGGGGCCGTAACCGGTGCCGAAGCGCCGGTTGAGGGAGGTGGCCACGGCCTCGCGGCAGGCGGGCAGGCCGGCGGCGGGGGTATAGCCGTGGAGCTCCGTGGGCGGCAGGGCAAGCGCGCGCACGATGGCCTCGTTTACCTGCGGCGGGGCGGGGACGCTGGGGTTGCCGAGGGAGAAGTCGAAGACGTTCTCGGCGCCGATCTGGGCGGCGCGGGCGGCGCCCCAGGCGGCGATCTCGCGGATGGAGGACTTCTGGGCGCCGTAGGCGTACATCTGCTCGTTGATCATGGTGCTCCCTCGGGCCGGGCTCTCTCTTTGGAGGGATGCTACACCGCGGCCGTTGCGGGGCGGTAACGGGGGCAGGGGCAGACGCTTTGGTGCGCGCCCTCGGAGGTCTTGGTGGGCTGAGGCGTTCAGTGAGCACCCTTGGAGGTCTCGATGAGTGAAAACCCGCACACCGAAGCTCGGTGAGTGCCAAATCCGCACACCGAAGACCCCAAGCCAACTCACTCAGGCGCGCAGCCCCGTGGGCGCTCGCCGAGGGCAGTCGGCCGAGTGAGGATCTTTCATCGCGAGCCGGTGTGGGGTAGCCTGGGCGGGTCCGTCTCGAAGGGAGCGTCCTTGACCATGAAGACCCTGCACGTAGCCGCCGCCATCATCGTAGACGGGAACCGCATCCTTGCAGCCCAGCGCGGCTACGGCCCCATGGCCGGAGGGTGGGAGTTCCCCGGCGGCAAACTCGAGACGGGAGAAACCGGGTGGGAAGCCTGTGTCCGCGAGATCCGGGAGGAGCTCGAGGTGACCGTGGGAGACGGCTGCCACTTCGTGACTGTCGAGTACGACTACCCCGACTTCCATCTATCCATGGAGTGTTTCACCTGCAGGATCGTCGATGGGACCCTGCATCTCCATGCCCACAGCCACCTCCGCTGGGTTCAAAAGGACAACCTGCAGGCGGTACACTGGCTGCCCGCCGATCTTGAAGTGGTCGAGAAACTCGAAGGACCCCTTGCCTAAGCCCCCACGATGTAGTCGTAGATGCCCTGGTCCACAGGATGGTCGAGCGTAAACTCGGTCTCGAAGACGGAGACAGGCTGGCCCTTGTCGAGAAGAGACGAGTCCACGAGTTCGCCCGGACGCATGGTGCCCAGATAGTAGTGGTCGGTGCCCTCGTTGTCGTCCTTCTTCACAAACAGATGGATGCGGGTCACGTCAGGGTCAAAAGCAGAAAGTTTGACGCCGTCTTTGCTCGTGCTGGTCCGCCGGTTCTTTGACATCCAGTGCAGTGTCGACCGGTTCACGAAGTAATCGTGATACTTGATGGTGTCGGATATTCCCTCATCCTTCTTGTAAGTCACAAAGACGAGCCAGTCGTCGTCCTTGAACAGGTACCCGCCGATGTTCTGGGCCGTGACGTTTTGCTCCCAGCAGGCAAGCCGACATGCGTCCTTTCGTGTATACCGCTGACCGATACAGAAGGGGCGATCGTTGAACGGGCTGCCGTAGTCGCGTCGATGCAGGCCGCGCGCCACCGCTGTCAACTCGGTCATCTGGCCGAAGAACTCCCTGGCCCATGGCTGAGTCAGGGCCGCCTCTAGTTCGGGAGAACGTCTCACGACATCGCCGTCCAGTACGGCCATGGGCGGGAACTTGCCCTGGTCCTTCTTCTCATACCACGAGAGGTCGAGAACGCTGGAGCCGTTTCGCACCTGCATCAGACAGGAATCGAAACTCAACCCCACCCCGAAGCCATCGTCCCAACCCTCCACCTCAGCCCGGAGGTCCTCGGCGACACTGTTGAGAGTGACTTTGGACCTTACCAGCAGATTCTCGATAAGCGCCAACTCGGCGAGCCGCTTGCCTGCGCCAAACTCGACGGAAGCGAACCTCAGAAGGTCGCGCTGCACTTCCGAGAAGCGCACGGTGTAGTCGGGCTCGTACTTCGAGAGGAAGCCGTCGTAGCTGCCCAACGAGGACTCGAAAAAGCATGTGGGGTCGAGCGACCCCAGACGGTCGAACTCCTCGAGAGTCGGCACCTTACCCACCTTGGCCTTGACCTCCCGATAGGCACGCTTGAGTTCTCCCACCCTTGTCATGTTCGACTGGTTGACCGCCGCTATGACCGTCTTGGCAGCCACCGAGTCGAACGTCACCGTAGACGCACCGGGCAGTTCCGCGGAGCCACCGGAAACCAGGCGCCGGAGTCTTTCGCGGGCCCCGGTCCTGTCACCGAACAAGGCTATGGGAATCAGGTAATTCCCCTGGTAGTTCCCAATGAAATCTATGACGACCACGTAATCCTTGCCTTCTGCACGACGGAGGCCTCGTCCCAGCTGCTGCACGAAAACAATGGCCGACTGGGTGGGTCGCAACATAACCACTTGGTTGACTGCGGGGATATCCACACCCTCGTTGAAGATGTCCACCGTGAACAGGTAGTCAAGGGCCTCGGGGCACTCCTCCATCTCGAGGCGCTCGATGGCCCGCTCACGCTCACCGTCGGAAGTGGAACCCGAAAGGGCCATGGCACGATAGCCCATATCGCAGAACCGCTCAGCCATCGCGGCCGCCTCGTCGTTACGCGAGCAAAAGACGAGGCCGCGCACCTTGTCGCCGGAATAGCCGTAGCGCTCCACGGCCTCGGCCAGATGCCTCATGCGCTCATCTGCCACAAGACGCGAGAAGTCGGCCTTCTCCTCGAGGGGCTGACCATCGACCTCCACATCCGCAACCCCGAAGTAATGGAACGGGGTCAGCAGGTCGTACTCGAGGGCATCCTGCAGGTGGATCTCGTACGCGATGTTGTGGTCGAACAGCGCATAGATGTCGAACCCGTCCATGCGTTCGGGCGTGGCGCTCATCCCCAGCAGGAAGGCCGGGTCAAAGTGGTCGAGAAGCCGTCGGTAGGATGCCGCTCCGGCACGATGCACCTCGTCGATGACGATGTAATCGAATGCATCGGGGGCAAAGCAGTTCAGATGATCGGGTCGCGAAAGAGTCTGGACGGTGGCAAAGACGCAATCGGCATCGGGCGTGCGCTCCCCGCCCGCATAAAGCCCCATGGTCGTGCCCTTGGGCAAAACGCGCCTGAAGCTCTCCATAGCCGCCCGCGCGATTCGCTCGCGGTGTACCACGAAAAGCATACGTCGCGGCCGACACGCCCGAACGTCAAACGCCGCGAGGTAGGTCTTGCCCGTTCCCGTTGCAGAGACCACAAGCGCCTTATCACCACCATGCCGTCGTACCTCGTCGATGCCGAGAAGGGCGCGCTCCTGCATGGCGTTCGGCGCCACCATGGACCCATCGAGGGTCTGCGTGAACGAGGCTGCCTGAACCCTTTGCCGCTCTCGATAGAAGCGCTCGTACTCCTCGATCCATCCCTCCGAAAGCTCGGAGGTCTTCTCGTGATGCCAGAGACGCTCGAACTCCCGGCGAGAGCTGCGCACCAGATCGCCGTCGTCAGTCGACGAGAGGGCAATGTTCCATTCCTGATTGGCCGTGAGTGCGGTGTCCGTAAGATTCGCGCTACCGACGATCAAGTGGGTGGATCCGGCATGATGGAAGAAATAACCCTTGGAGTGAAGGCTCCCGTTGAAGACGCGCACATCCACGTTCTCCATAGCGAGTAGCCGCCGAAATGCACGAGGCTCGTTAAACGTGAGATATGTACCTGTCAGGATGCGTCCACGGACTCCGCGGGCGGCGAGCTCCTCGAGGACGTCGGCGATGAGGATCAGACCGCTTTCCCGAACGAACGCCACGGAAAAGTCGAACGAGTCACATCCTCTGAGCTCGCGAAGCAGATGCGCGAGCACCTTCTCCCCGGCCTTGTGGTTGTTTACAAGCAGCCGGGGACGCAGCTCCTCCCTAGACATGACCGTCCAGTCAACGAGGGCGGTGGCGGCCGATGCCGAGATGTCCTCGGCGATAGTTGCGTCTATACGCTGGGCAGGCATACTCATGGCGACCTCCTGTGGCAACAATCCCACAGGGAGGAAGAGGGATCAAGTTATTCTCATCCACCACGATGTCCGCACCGGGCCCATGCCGCTTGTCTCGCTGGCGGCCTCGATCTCATCGTCACGGTGCAGGACGCGTCCCTCATAACGGCCGTCGCCGATATGACGGAACAATGCGAGGGAGCCGACACCGGCCAGCTCGCCGGCAGCCGCCTCGACGGCCGGACCCGAGAGGACGGCCCCGCCCTCGACGGCATGCGCCTTGAAGGGCATCGGCTCGGCGCCCCACGAGAGGATTCCTCGTGCGGGGGCACGGAAGAACGCCGCGGCGTCGGCCCCGTGCACGAGGAAGCGACCCTCGTCCACGCCCTCTGCGGCCGGCCAGGTGACCCGGCTCAGATAGACTCCCCCGGACCGGTCGCGCTCATCGTCAGCCACAGTCCCCACCTCCGGCAAGACCGTAGCCTGGGTGATGCCGCGTCTTTCTTGCATTGGGAGATACCAGGGGAAACGTCACATCTCAGCCCTTGAAGACAACGTCTTGGTGATATTCCACGAACTCGCGGGCCGGAGGCAGGCGCTTGGGACGGGCGACGGCGAGCCCGTCGCAGCGCCATAGGATGTCGTTGCCTCCGCCGTGGGGCAGCTTGGACGAGACCCGCATGCGACCGTCGAAGCCCAGCGTCAGGTACCCCTGGTCGAAGGCGCGATCGTGCAGCGCGTTGAGCAGCAGGCCGTTGGCCGCGGTCAGGCGCTCCTCGGGCCCCTCCGACGCCGCCCACGGCTTGATATGGCTCGCCACCAGCAGGCTCGGCACCGAGATGCCCGTCACGCAGCAGCGCTCCCCGTAGTTGTCGAGCAGCGCGTTGCGAAAGTAGCTCTGATTGACGCGCTGGCTCACCACGGCCTCGCGCGTGGTGACCTGGGGGAGCACGAGGTCGTCGGCCACGAGCACGTCCTCCACCGACGACTCGCCGTCGAGGCCCGCCGATCCCATCACCGCGTCGAAGGCACCGACGGCCGCCTCCACGGTACCCTCGGGGTCCGAAAGGTACCGCTCCCAGAGGGCCACATCCCCCTGGGAGATATGGGTGAGGCCGACGGTGCCCGCGTTGGGGTCGCAGGCGCGGAAGTTCGCGAGACGCATGACCACGGACCCCGATGTGCGGCCCATGGCCTCCGCAAGCTCTCTGACCCGCGGGTTCCTGCTGTCATGACGCCCCGAAGGCACCGTGAGGTAGAGCACCAGCGCGGCCAGATACTCCTGCTCGGTCCAGTTCCTGCGCCCGGCCATCGCGTACCTCCCCTTGTCGGCTACACCCCTATTGTGCACCCTCGCCTCCGTGTCATTAACGTCACTTGAAATCCATTACCATATCGAACGTAGGTAAATACCATTCAGAAAGAAGCTATCCATGGCCAAGATCTACAACAGCCCCAGCAAGTACATCCAGGGTCCCGACGAGCTCGCCAACCTGGGCACCTACGTGACGCCGCTCGGCTCCAAGGCCCTCGTCATCTGCAGCCCCAGCGGCAAGAGGCGCGTGGGCGACAAGATCGCCGGCGGCTTCGAGACCGCGGACGCCACCGTGGTCTTCGAGGACTTCAACGGCGAGTGCAGCAAGGGCGAGGTGGAGCGCATCCGCGGCGTCGTGGCTGGGCAGGGCTGCGACGTGGTCGTGGGCGTGGGCGGAGGCAAGGTGCTCGACACCGCCAAAGCCGTGGCCTTCTACGAGGGCGCGCCCGTGGTGATCTGCCCCACCATCGCCTCCTCCGACGCGCCCTGCTCGGCCCTCTCGGTCCTCTACACCGACGACGGCGCCTTCGACGAGTACCTGTTCCTGCCGTCCAACCCCAACATCGTCCTCATGGACACCACGGTGATCGCGGCCTCACCCGTGCGCCTCACGGTCTCCGGCATGGGCGACGCCCTGGCCACCTGGTTCGAGGCCAAGGCCTGCGTGGACGCCGACGCCGGCACCTGTGCCGGCGGCAAGTCCACCATGGCGGCCCTTGCCCTGGCCGAGCTCTGCTACAGGACCCTCATGGCCGACGGCGTGAAGGCCAAGGTGGCCCTCGAGGCCGGCGCCGCCACCAAGGCCGTGGAGCATATCGTTGAAGCCAACACGCTGCTCAGCGGCATCGGCTTCGAGTCGTGCGGCCTCGCCTGCGCCCACGCCGTGCACAACGGCCTCACGCAGCTGCCCGAGACCCATGGCATGTACCACGGCGAGAAGGTGGCCTTTGGCACCCTCGTGCAGCTGGTGCTGGAGGACGCGCCGTCCGAGCAGCTGGACGAGGTCATCGGATTCTGCTGCGAGGTGGGCCTGCCCGTGACCCTGGCGCAGATCGGCGTCACCGACGTCACGCCCGAGAAGGTCCGCGCCGTGGCCGAGGCCGCCTGCGCCCCCGGCGACACCATGGGCAACATGCCCTTCGAGGTGACCGTGGACATGGTGGAGAGCGCCATCCTCGGCGCCGACGCCCTGGGCCGCTACGCCTTGGGCGAGGACTGCTGCGAGTAGCCGGACGGGCCGGCTTTAATCGGCGGATCGGCTGGGGCCGGGCGGCGGATGCGTCGCCCGGCCCCGGTTTCTTGTCGTGCGGGGAAGCGGGTTGCGGGGGCAGGGCGCGAGGCCGGGCGTCCGGGCGCCCAGAACCGGTTCCGGGCGCCGGTAGTTTCCCAATTGAATGTTATTCGGGCGACCGGAGTGGGTTTTGGGACGGTTTTCCCGCCCGGAGCTGATTGCGGGCGGGGTTGGTTTCTCCTCTTTTGAAAACCGCCCGCCCGGAACCGGTTGCGGGCGGGCCGGGGACGCCCGCAGGGCCCATCGGGGCACCTCAGCCTTCCCGGAACCGGCCCCGGGAAGGGTCGGCCGTATGGGATTCCAGACCCTAGACCCCACACCAATAAAGTCCGGCCCTTTTCCCAGGCACCTCGTCGACCAAGGAGCGTTTTTGCCATTCTTTTCTGATATAAGAAGAACATCGCAGAAATCTGCGATGTTCTTCTTATATTTAGCGGACAAATAGCAGTTTCTGCCATAATCTTCTCATATCAGAAAAGAGTATGCGAAGTATCGCGAGGAACCTATGGACCAAACTGTCGAAGCCGCCGTGGACCGTGTGACCTCCCTCCAATGCGAGGGACAGACCGTCGAGGTGAAGGCCGCGCGAGGCGGCACCCCCAAACTGTACGAAACACTCTCGAGCTTCGCCAACCAAACCGAAGGCGGAATCATCCTCTGCGGGATCGACGAGGGGAAGGGCTTCGCCCCCGTTGGTGTCTTTGACGCGCAGAAGGTGCAACGGGACATCGTCGAACAGTGCAAGGAGATGACTCCCGAGCTGCGCCCGACCTTCGCCCTAGCCGAACGAGACGGCGCCGTTATCGTAGGCGCCATCATCGAAGGCCTGCCCATGGGGAGGCGCCCCGCCTACCGCACGACCGCAGGCATCACCAAGGGCTCCTATATTCGTGCGGGTGACCAGGACATCCACATGAGCCCGCAGGAACTTTACGAGATCGAGGCCTTCAAAAACGGCACCCGCTCCGACCGTATGATTCCCGAGGGATCCTCCGCAGACCTGCTAGACAACTCCAAGACGGCCGCATTCGTCTCCGCCGCCCAGAAGAACAGGATGCGACTTTCCGAACGGAGCCAAGAAGAGGTCCTCGCCCTCACGGGCGCTGTCGTAGGGGGAAAGCCCACTTTGGCCGGAATCATGACCCTTGGCGACTACCCTCAGCAGGAATATCCCAACCTATGTCTCACGGCGATCGCCGTCGCAGGGCCCTCGATCTCTCAGGACGAGGTGGGGAACCGCTTTTTGGACAACAAGACCATGGACGGCACGATCGACGAGATTGTGGAGGACACCATGGCGTTTGTCGCACGCAATACGAAGACGCGCTCCGTGATCATGGGAGCCATCCGGAAAGATGTTCCTCAATATCCCGAGCGAGCGATTCGCGAGATAGTGACGAACTCCCTGATGCACCGTGACTATGGCCCTTACAACAACGGCACGCCCACGCGCCTCACGATCTACTCCGATAGGATCGAGTGCTCGAACCCTGGGGGAATCTACGGCGGTCAGAGCGTGGAAGAACTGGGCGTCTCGAACATGCAGACGCGCAACCCGACCCTCGTCTCGATTCTTGAGATTCAAGGAGTTGCCGAGAACCGCCACTCGGGCATCCCCGTCATCCGCGACGAATGCGAAAGGGCCGACCTCCTTCCACCGGTTTTCGAAGACCGGCGGGGGGAGTTTCGTGTCACCGTCTACGGAGATGCGTCGACACGCGAGAGGGAGGGCGAGGGCGAGCCTCTCTCCGAGGAGGCTGTCATCGCCTTTTGCCGCATACCCCGCAGCCGCGAGGAGGTCGCCGAGCATTTCGATACCAGCAAGGCGTACGTCGCCTCGTACTACCTCAATCCGATGGCAGACCGCGGCCTCCTCCTGAGGACCCTCCCCGACAAACCGCGGAGCAAGAACCAACGTTACGTCGCCACTCGCCGAGGCCAGCAGCCTGGTTGACCAATCGAGGCCTCCTGCCCGTCCGGAACCGGTTCCGGACGGGCAGGAGGCGATCACGAGGCGCGATGTGCCGCCTCAGCATCAATCAGTCAATAGGCAAGGTGACAGATGGGCCAGGCACCGCTGTCACACGTCAGCGCCTAGGGGAGAGCTCGTCGCGCAGGCCCGGCTCCAGGTAGTAGCCCTCGTCGGTGAACCGACGGCGGTAAGCCAGGTAGCAGGCGCACACGATGGCTGCGGTGCCGGCCGCGCTGACCATGAGGAGCACCACCACCTGGTATTTGGCGGCGATCATCGGGTCGGCGCCCGCCAGGATCTGACCGCTCATCATCCCCGGGATCTGCACGATACCCGCAGCGCACATGGTGGCGAGCGTGGGTGCCATGCCGGCGGAGACCGCGGCCTTGATGGACGGGAAGGCGGCCTCCCGCGGCGTGGCGCCGAGGGCCACCATGGCGTACATCTCCTGGCTCCGGGCGTCCATGCTGGAGAAGAGCCGCTCGATGGCCACGGAGACCGACGAGAGCGCGTTTCCCATCACCATGCCGAGGATGGGCACGAGCTGCTGCGCGTTCCACCACGGCTGGGCCCCGATGACGCCGTCCACCACCACGAGGGCCACGGAGACCGACGGCACGAAGATCGAGACGAACACGCTCGGGGCGACCCCACGCACCGTCTTGCGCGTGCGGTCGCAGGCAATCTGCGTGGCAGCCAGCGACATCACGGCCACGGCGAGGGCCACCCACCACACCGTCTGGTATCGGAACAGGTAACCGAGCACGAACCCGAGGGCCAGCAGCTGCACGAGGAGCCGCGCCGTGGACACGGCGATGGACCTCACGAGCCCCAGGCGCAGCCTCCACGACACGACGAGGTCCACGCCCATGAGCGCCACGGCCATGAGCAGCTCCGGGTACCCGATGTCGACGACTCCCCCGGTCATGACGCATCCCCTCCCCCGGTCTCGGTGCGGTCGATGACGCCGTCGGCGAGCACGAACACGGCGTCGGCCATGCCGTCGGGCGGCCGGTGGCGGATGCGCAGCACCGCACAGCCCTCCTCGGCAGCCAGGGAGCGGCAGAGCCGGCCCACGGCCATGGCGGAGTCGTCGTCCAGCGCGGCGTCCACCTCGTCGAGGAGGAGCACCCGCGGGCGCGTGGCGAAGGCCCGGAGCAGCGCCACGCGGGCCTGCTGGCCGCCGGAGAGCTGGGAGGCGTCCGTGCCGCACCCGACGTCGCCCAACTCCACGGCGCGGAGAAGGCGGGCGAGCTCCGCGTCATCCGGCGGCCTGGAGCCGGCGTTGATCCTGAGTGTCCAAGGGAGGCGCAGGTTGTCGCCCACGGTCCCGGGCACGAGCGTGCACTGCTGGGGGACGAGGCACACCCGCCGGCGCCACTGGGCCGGGGGCATCGACCCGGCATCCGCACCCTCGATCCTGAGGGTGCCGGAGGTTCTCGGCAGCATGCGGGCACACACCCTGAGCAGCGTGGTCTTGCCCGATCCCGAGGGACCGGTGAGGTCGTAGACACCGCCGGCCGAGAGCTCGAACGACACGTCGTCGAAGGGCGCGTGCGGCTCTCCCCGGCTCATGTAGGTCGTGCTGAGGTGCTCCGCATCGAACAGCGCCATACGGCCTCCCGTCTGTGGGCATCCCCAGAACGATAGCCCTCCCGGATGGCCCCCACAACGGGACGCGTGTGACAGATGGGTCAGGCACCGCTCTCGCGCGCGGCAGGCCGGCACCGGGCACCGCCCCTGGGTCACCTCTCCCGGCCGAAGCGCCACCACAGGCAGAACGCCGCACCCACCACCGCGATGACGCACGACGCCCCGAAGAGCACCGGTTGGACGCCGAAGGCGTCTGCCAGGAACGGGGCCGCCAGCAGGGGCAGCACGCCGGCGCTCATGAGGCCGAAGCGCACGAATCCCATGACGCGGCCAAGGGAGGCGATGGGCGTCTCCTGCTGCACCAGAGTCATCTGCACCGGCTCCAGGAAGCCCCAGGCGAACCCGTTGACGGCCTGACCGAGGACGGCCACCCACAGAATGTCGGTCCCCACGTAGACCATGGACCCCACACCCACCGCTAAGAGCGACTCCAGCAACAGCCCGAGGTCGACCCGGGAGGAGGGGACGCGGGTGAGGACCCACGCGCCCACCGACGAGGTGAGGCCCACCACGGCGGAGAGCCAACCCAGCCACACGATGTCGACCCGCAGCACGTCGCGGTAGAAAAGCGACTCGAGCGAGTCGAAGGCGCCGAAGGCGAAGAACCCCAGGAACCCGGAGACGAAGATGATGAGCAGGTCGTGGTTGGAGAAGGTGATGCGCGCACCCTCCATCATGCCGGAGACCACGCCCGCAGGCGCGTCGCCGTTCCCGGCGGGCCTCACCCGCTCCCGGCAGTCGCGGGCGAACAGGAAGGTCACGGCCATGACGGCCGCCATGAACAGGTAGACCGAGTTGGTGGGGAGCACGCCCACTAGAAGCCCTCCCGCAACCGGGCCCAAGGTGAAGGCGATGTTACTGTAGAACACCAGCAGGCCATTAAGCCGCTGCCTACCGTGCTCGTCCGGCTGGAGGTAGCCGGGGTACGCATGGGTGGTGGTGTTGAGAAACCCGCCGCAGAGCCCGAGGAAGACCGCCGCGAAGACAAGGGATGGCACACTGATGGGCACCACGCCCATCACGAGGCTCGACACCGCCGCCGCGGCCACCGTGACCATGGCCACCCGGCGCGGCCCGACCCGGTCGATGGCCGGCCCCGCCAAGGCGTTGCCCGCCGAGACGCAGAGGTTTCGCACGAGGGTGACAGCGGCGACGAGGAACGCCCCGCCGGCGAGATCGTAGGTGGCGGCACCGATGAGCCCCAGGAAGTAGACGGCGTTGTTGGCGCACCACTGGAGCGACTCGATCCAGATCAGGTCGACCTCCGCCCTCGAGAGGCGGTGCTCCGCCGTGGTGCCGTCGACGGTTCTTCTCATCTCATATCACGCGGCGCAGAGGCGCCCCTTTCCGCGGTGTCCCGCAACCCGTAGGCCGCATCCCTGCGGCCCGTTTCGGCAAAAAGGGCGGCGGCCGGCCCCAGCCGACCGCCGCCCGTCCTGGGGGGCTATGCCAAGAACCCGAAGTAGACGCCCACCACGCCGAGCAGCATCGAACCGACGATGAGCCAGGAGGGGCTGATCTTCTTGGAGAGAAGCCAGTAGTAGAGCCAGAACGCGGCCATGCCCAACATGCCCGGCATGATGCCGTCGAGGATGTCCTGGACCGTCTGCACGTTCTCGCCCACGCCGATCTCGATGGGGATGGACGCCCAGAACATGTCCACGCTCATGGCGCCCACCACCATGACGCCCACGATGGACACGGCCGTCATCACCTTGGTCATGAGGCCGTTCTCCTGGGTCTTGGCGAGGAAGTCCACGCCGAGGTCGTAGCCCTTCTGGACGCCCCAGACCCTCAGCCAGAAGCCGGGGACGTTGTAGATGAGCAGGAAGGCGATGGGGCCGAAGGGGTTGCCCGCCTGACAGAGGGCGATGCCCACAGCGGCGGCGATGACGCGGATGGTGGCAAGGAAGATGGAGTCACCGATGCCGGAGAGCGGGCCCATGAGCGCCGCCTTGACGTCGTTCACCGACTCCGGGTCGATCTCGCCCCTGGCCACGCGTTCCTCCATGGAGATGGCCACGCCGCCCACGAAGGGGGCGAACTGCACCGTGATGTTGAAGAAGGCGAGGTGCCGCTCGAGGGCGGCCTTGTAGCCCTCGGGGTCGTCACGGTAGATCTTCTTGAGCATATTGGCGATCATCAGGCAGAAGGCGATGTTCATCTGCTTGTAGTAGGTCCAGGAGAACTCCATGCCCAGGGACCCCACACCCAGGGCCGACTTGACGAGGTCCCTGTGGGTGATCTTGCCGTCGTCCTCGACCGTCGCGCCGGTGGCGCCGAGGTTCATCGCATCAGAAGTCATCGTCGTCATCCCCCTCGAGGGCCATCTGGGCGCCCGTGTTCATATTGATAAGGTCGAACTTTTCGATGCCGATGATGATGGCGAGGATGGCCACGCCCAGGACCGGCACCCCCATGTAGCTGCAGAGCAGGAAACCCAGGAAGTAGAAGGGGACGAGCTTCTTCGTGATCACGAGGCGGCCGAGCATGGCGAAGCCCATGGCCGGCAGAAGGTTCGCGGCCACTCCGAAGCCGTCGAGGATGAAGCTGGGGATCCAATCGAGGATGCCTTGCACGGCGTCCACGCCGAGGAGAAAGGCGCCCCCGCAAAGCAGGAAGTACTCGACGCAGCCCCACAGGCCGATACCCCAGTGCAGCGCGTAGATGCCCCTGAGGTCCCCCTTCTTGGCAAAGGCGTCGGCCTTGTCGACGAAGAAGGGCCAGATGGGCTGGAGCAGGTTGCCGATGGCCAGGGAGAGCACCGCGATGGGCATCGCCAGGGCGATGGCCGCCTCGGTCCCCTCGCCGAGCGAGATGGCGAACGCGCAGGCCAGCACGCCGCCGATGGTCTCGTTGGGCGGCACGTAGGCGCCGATGGAGATGGACCCCATGAACAGCAACTCGAGGCTGGCGCCCACGGCGAGGCCGGTCTGGAGGTCACCCAGGGCAAGGCCCACGAGGGGGCACATGACGATGGGCCTGAACATGTAGAGCGTTCCCAACTGGTAGTCGAGACACCCGAGGGCCCCGATGAGGCCGACGAGCACGGCTTGTACGATCATGGTTCCGCCAATCTGTGGAGTGGATGCAAAGGAGTGGCCTCAGAGCACGGAGGCGGCGTCGACCTTGGGGTCGTCGGCCAGGGGCCTGATCTCCACCTCGACGCCGCGGTCGACGAGCTCGCGGATCATGGCCTCCTCCTCGGGCTCGAGGAAGACTTGGCGGGAGACCTCCCGGGTCGTGGGGCTCGCCTTGGTGTTGCCGAGGTTGATGCTGGTCACCACCGGGCAGCGGTCGGCCAGCTCCTTGGCCTCGGCGATGGTCTGCACGCTGACGACCATGCGGTACTTGTCGGTGACGCCGGAGTTGATGGCCTCGACGGCATGGTCCATGTCCTTGATGACGAGCTTGCAGCCCGCGGGCTTGCCCAGCTTTAACGTGGTCTTCCACACGGGATCGTTGGCGACGTGGTCCCCGACGCAGAAGACGCAGTTGGCGCCCAGCCCCTGACACCACGACACGGCGACCTGCCCATGGAGCAACCGGTGGTCGACCCTCAGCAAAAGAATCATAGTTGATACCCCCAGGAACTAGAGACGAACGGACGGACGTGCGGTCCCGGCCTCGAGGCCGTTCTCAGAACTCCTCCTCCTCGGCGCCCTCGAACGCCACGAGGTCGTTCACGTACTTGGGTGCCGTATCCGGCGAGGTCACGGCCCGGCGCACCACCTCTCCCACCGGCTCGGCCGAGTCGGAGAAGAGCAGGGAGATCAGGAGCGGGAGGCTCATGTTGGCCACCACATGGAGGTTGGGGTGCCCGGCAAGGAGCTTGGTGAACTCGTTGCACACCGACCCCCCGAGGATGTCGCAGCACACCACGACCTCGTCGTCCCCGTCGCCCACGGCCTCCGCCGCCACCGCTGCCACGTCGTCGTTGCCGTCGACGAACAGGCACGCCGTCGTGAGGTCCTCGCGCTCCCCGACAAGGAAGGCCAGGGCCTCGGCGATTCCCTGGGCGAAGTGGGCATGGGATGCGATAACGAACCTTCTCATGGGACCCCCCTGCCCGTGGCCGGCACCCCGGCCGGCCACGGCTGCTGGCTAGTACTCGAACTGGTGGTAGTAGCGGCGATAGTTGAGGTTGTGCTTCGTGACGGTCTCGTAGTAGGCGGACACGCGGTCGGTCACCAGGGACGAGAGGATCCACGGACTCACGATGGTGCGGAACTCCTTGTCGATCGAGGGCGTCGCGAACTCGTCGACGTCGATGACGACAACGTCGTCGTCACCGGTGCGGCCGCTCTTGAGGAACGCCTCGACGCGGTCGTCGAGCTTGCGGTACTCGTCGACGCCCTTGAAGAGCACGACGGGGACGCCCTCCTCCACGAGCTCGAGGGTGCCGTGGAAGAAGTCGGCGGAGCTGATGTAGCGGGTGCGCTTCCACTGCATCTCCTCGAGAATGCACATGGCGAACAGGATGGTCTCGCCCCATAGGGCGCCGGAGCCCACGAACATGGTGTAGGGGGCGAGGGCGTAGGAGCGCGCGATCCTCTCGGCGACGGGCTCGAACCTCTTGCGGATGTCGACGAGGTCCGCCCAAATTCCGCGGCACTGCTCGATGAAGCGGTCAAAGGCCGGGAAGCTGCCGCGACGTTCGAGAAGCTTGAGCCCGAAGCAGTCGGCGAGGTAGTACCCGCCCTCGCAGCCGCCGCACCCGTGGCTGGACGCCATGGCCACGCAGTTCTCGGCACCAACCGCCTTGCCGATGGGGCCGTCGGGCTTGGTCATGGCCACCACGCGCACGCCCATCTCCTTGAGCTTGGCCACCGCCTCGAGGATCTCAGGCGTGGTGCCGCTCTCGGATGCGGTGAGTACCACGGAGCGCTCGGTCATGCGTTTGTGGCCCGCCACGAGCCACTCGGCTGCGTGGATGAGGTAGACCTCGAGGTCCTTGTCGCCGTACTTGTTCATCATGTACTCGAGCTGCATGAGCTCGTCCCATGTGCCGCCGACACCCATGAGGAAGACGGCGTCGTAGCCCTCGTCGGCCACCTTGTCGGCCATGGCGGCCATGCGCTTGCCGGTCTCGTGGAGAGCCTCGCCGTCGGCGAGGTACCCCTCCTGGTCGAAGTGCATGATCTCGACCTTCTCAGTCTCTTTCACGGTGCTCCTCTCATTCTCTCTCCGGTGGTACGGGGCGGCCGGGTACCGGCGGCCCCCCAAGGGACAGGCGCCTAGGGACGCGCCGTGTCTGCAGAAGTGGATGCCCGGCGCTCGAGCTCTGCCACGGCCTCGTCGTAGCCGGGGGCCTTGCTGCCGAGCTCGCCCTCGTGGGCCGCCAGGAACGGGTGGATGTCCCAGGAGTCCGTCGCCTGGGCGACCGTCGCCGCCACGACCTGGAAGAACCCCAGGTTGGGGATGGCGGTGCAGAGCGGGTCGGCGCAGGAAGGCAGGCGCACCTCGTAGGGCTCGCCGGCCGGGCAGGCCGTGAGCAGCCACGCCGACGGCGTCACCTGGGCCATGACCCGGGCGCAGCGGGCGAGGCGCGGCGACCCTGCGGGGTCGTCCTGGATGAAGACGAGGTGTCCGGGGGCCACCTGCATCTCGGGGCCGTGCACGAACTCCTCGCCCTCGAAGGGGGCGGCGGCGATCTTGAGCGTCTCCTGGAACTTGAGGGCGGCCTCCTCGGCAACGCCCCATGCGGGGCCGTTGCCCACGACCAGGGCAGGGGAGCGGCGGGAGAGATCGCCCATATGCCGCTCGACGAAGGCGTCGGCCGCGGGCAGGCAGGCTCCGTGGGCGGCCACGGCGTCCTCGACGGAGGCGAGACCCTCCATGAGGGACCGCTGCCCGATGGTCCCCGCCGCCTCTGCCCCGTAGAGCGAGAAGAGCATGAGGAACTCGACCAGGGTGAGCATGCCCTGGGTGACGAAGTCCACCGCCTCCAGACCGCACCCGTAGTCCACCGCCACGTCGGCGCGGTCCGCGACGGGCGAGCCGAGGTTCGCGGTGAGGGCGACCGCCGGCTGCCCGCCGTCATGCAGGAAATCGAGGGCCGCGAGCACGTTGGTGGAGTAGCCGCTCTGCGAGACCACCACGTTGAACGCGTTGGCGGGGTAGTTGTGGTCGAACGCCATGAACCGCTCCGGGGTCACGACGCACACCTGCTCCCCGAGGGTCCGGGCCATGAAGTCGCGGGCGCAGTCGGCCGCGTGGCGGGAGGACCCGGACGCGACGATCCTGACCGCCGGGCCGCCGGAGCGCCGGAGCGTCGCGGCATAGGAATCCACCAGCCAGCAGGTGAGCTCCGCCGAACGCCCGAGGTTCTCGGCCATGCGGTTCTGCGCCGACCGGGCGTAATCGAGCATCGTGGGGGTCTGCGACTTCACTGCTGCCCCTTCCCTTGAATCGACGGTTGGCGATAATGAGAATACAAGTGGCGACTTTTTGTGACCATTTGCTATACACAAGCTAACACTGTTTTGATACCAATTCTCGGTAACCAAGGGATACCGGCGAGCGGTAGAAAATGAGGGACAAGCGGTAGCGGAACCGCCCCCACCGCCCAACGGGCGTCAGTAGGTGTAGACGTAGCCCCCGCGGTCGCCCAGGTTGAGGGCCCTCACGTACTCCACGGCACGGCCCTCGCCGTCGTAGCTCACGCAGTCGAGGGTCAAGGCGGGGTCACCGGCCCGCACGCGGAACAGGCCGGCGTCGCGCGCCGAGAGCTCGGTCAGGCCGAGGACCTCCTGGGTGCCCACGACCTCGTGCCCGTACATCGCGTAGGTCTCGTAGAGGCTGAAGACGGCCACGTCCACCCCCTCGATGTCGGGGAAGAGCGAGAGCGGGATGAGCGCGCTCTCGATGGAGATCGGGACACCGTCGACGATGTTGAGCCGACGCACGCAGTAGAGCTCGTCCTCGGGCGCCACCCCGAACAGGTCCGAGAAGAGGGGGCCGGCGAGGCGCCGCGAACGCGACAGGATACGCACGGAGGGCTCGGCGTCGTGGGCCCGTATCATCTCGCGGAAGCCCATGCCGGCGGCCTCGGCCCCGTCCCAGAGGCTCACGACGAAGGCCCCCTTGCCCTGGATGCGCCGCACGAGACCGCGGTCCACGAGTTCCCCCACGGCGTTGCGCACCGTGAGGCGGGTGCAGCCGAACTCGTCCGCCAGCTCGTTCTCGGACGGCAGGGCGAGGCCGGCAGGATAGTCGCCGCGCTCGATTCGCTCTGCGATGACCCTGCGGATACTGAGGTAGACAGGCTCGTCCTCGGACGGGGCCTCGTCGGTCACGAGAAGAGCCACGGCTTCTTGCCCACCTTCCCCTTGAGGCGCTCGGGCAGGTCGTTGCTGGCGAAGTGGTAGCGGTCGGCCCGGATGATGTGGCGGCCGAACTCCACAGGACGACCCTCGGCGTCCTTCTCGACCGCCAGGAAGTAGAGCGCGGCGTCGCCGGGGGCGAGACCCAGCAGGGGGGCCTCGTCCTCGCGGACCCTCGTCACCGAGATGCGCTCCTCGCCATGGGAGATGCGGACGCCGTAATCGCGCTCAAGCACCTCGTAGAGGCTCTCCCGGGCATAGTCGTGGGCCTCGATGCCCGGGAAGCGTCCATGGTCGATCCAACCGGTCTCGATGGAGCTGGGCCTGCCGTCGGCGGTCCTCACCCGCTTGAGGAAGAAGACCGGGTCGCCAGGGGTCAGGGAGAGACGCTCCGCCACGTCGGCCGGGGCCCCCTCCACCCCGAAGGCGACCAGGAGGCTGCCCGGCGACATGCCCACGTCGCGCGCCGCGGCACCGTAGTTGTAGGTCTCTTGGAAGACCAAGAGCACCCGTGGGTCTGCCACATAGGTGCCCGACCCTTGGCGGCTCTCGAGCACGTTGCCGGCCACGAGCTCGGCGATGGCGCCCCTCAGAGCCGTGCGCGACACCCCCACGAGCTCGCAGAGCTCCCGCTCGGCCGGCAGGCGGTCCCCGGGACCGAGCCCCCGGGAGGTGATGAGCCAGCGGATACCCTCGGATGCGCGGTCCTTGGCCGGTATGGTCAACCCTGAGCCCATCCCTCGTGCCCCGCTCCCCCGGCCACCGCGGCCCCTCGTTCGATCACGGCGTCCATGCGCCCCTTTATTTCCCCAGCATAGCCACTCAGGCTCTCGAACGCCGGTGAGTCGCGGCGAACCTCCCTCGTTATGACGGGAATCTCCAGACGGGCAACCCCCTCCTCGCCGGAGCGCACCGCGAGCACCACCGAGATCCCCAGGCAGCGGCCCTTCCCGGCCGCGTTGGTCCGGGACACCGCGGCCGGGTTGGCCATGATGCGCGCCGCCAGCCCACGGTCGCCGCCATCGTAGACATCGGGCGCACGCTCGACGATGCGGCAGTCGAGGAGCTCGGAGTCGCGGAACACAACGGGGTCGCACCCGGGAAAGCGCACGGCCCAGAGACCCCGGGAGGAGTCCTCGACCACCCACGGAAGCAGCGACAGGCGCGGCGGCTCGAACAGGACCGACGTCACCGTGAAGTCGGGGCCGTCGAAGGCCCTCCGTGGATCCCTGCACCCGAACAACCCCATGACAACCCCCTTGAACAAGTCCTTTCTTTCTGTGATTGTAGACAATATAGCTATTTCTTAATACCAATTTTACGACAGGAGGGTTCATGGACACTGTTGCGGCCGTCGTGTTCGACCTTGACGGGGTCATCGTCGATACCGAGGCGGCCTACTGCCGCATCCTCGTTGACTTCTTCGGACGCCACGGGGTCCCGCTGGGATGGGACGAGGCGGGTGCCATCGTCGGGTGCGCCGCCCCCGTGTACCGCGAGCACCTGGAGCGGTGGCTCGCGAGGGTACCCAGCCCCGACCCCGCATGGGAGGGCATGGGCGCCGAGGAGGTGGTGGAGCCGGCCTTCTCCGTCCTCGACGGGAGGCTCGGCGAGCTGGCCATGGCCGGGTTGCACCGTTGCCTCGACGGGCTGCGCGACCGGGACGTCCCCTGCGCCGTGGCGTCGTGCTCCTCGCCGGCGGAGATAGAGGCGGCCCTCGATGGTTGCGGCGTGCGCGACCGGTTCGCAGCCGTGGCGAGCGGCCACGAGGTGGCCCGCTCCAAGCCGGCACCCGACGTCTACCTCGAGGCGACGCGCCTCCTCGGCGTGGACCCGCGGCGGTGTGTGGCCGTGGAGGACTCCGACACGGGGATCGAGGCGGCGAGGAGGGCGGGGCTCTTCGTGGTGGCGAGGAGGGAGACGCGGTTCGGCTTCTCGCAGGAGGGCGCGCACCGCATGGTGGACCGCCTCGACGAGGTTCCGGCCGTGGTGGACGGGCTCTCCGCCGGCGCCGCGGTGCGATGACCTCTCGGCCGGGGGTGGATGGCCGGGGGCATCCGCGAGCCGCGACGGGCCGTCATGGGCCCACCGGAACCGGCCTTGGGGTCGGGGCACACCCGAACTGCCGCGGCACACACCGAGGCCGCCCGGTAAGGGCTTCTCTACACGAGGGGGCCTCACCGGGCGGCCGACCGCTCCCCACGGGCCCCGTGTGCCGGAGTCCGTCCGCAGGGCCCTTCTCGCGTCGGGAGGGGCCCTATGGACGCACGGCAAGCCGCACCTGCGTCGAGGGCCCCTTACCGCGCGGCCTTGGTGCGCATAGACCATCAATCGGGCAATAGGCGAAGTGACAGATGGGCCAGGCACCGCTGTCACGCGCCGTCAGCTCCCCGTTGATGCATTACGCAACCCGGTGCGCTAGGATGCATCAGACGAAAGGAGCCCCCGTGAACATCGCCCTACTCGAGCCCCTCTCCGTGCCCGACAAGATCGTGGCCGAGCTCTCGGCTCCGCTTGTGGAGGCCGGCCACAGCTTCAAGGCCTTCCCCACCCGCACCACCGACCCCAATGAGCTGAGGGAACGCGCCGAGGGCGCCGACGTCGTCATCATCGCCAACACGCCGTTCCCGGCGAGCGTCATCGGCGCCCTACCCAAGCTCAAGCTCGTGGACGTGGCCTTCACCGGCGTGGACCTCGTGGACATCGAGGCCTGCCGCAACCAGGGCGTCACCGTGTGCAACTGCGCCGGCTACTCCGACGCCGCGGTGGCCGAGCTCGTCATGGGCCTCACCGTGGACGTGCTGCGCCGCGTGCCGTCGGGCCAGCAGGCTGTGCGCGACGGGGGGACCTCCGAGGGCCTCATGGGCACCGAGATCGCCGGCAAGACCGTGGGCGTCATCGGCACCGGCCGCATCGGCACCCGGGTGGCCCGGCTCTTCTCGGCCTTTGGGGCCAAGGTGCTGGGCTACGCCCGCCACCCCAACCCCGCCTGCATGGATGCCGGAGTGAGCTACCGGGGCCTCGACGCCCTGCTGGCCGAGTCCGACATCGTCACGCTGCACCTGCCGCTCACCGAGTCCACCCGCGGCTTCATCGACGCCGAGAAGATCGCCGCCATGAAGAAGGGGGCCGTGCTCGTGAACTGCGCCCGCGGGCCCATCGTGGATGCCACGGCGCTGGCCGACGCCCTCGTCTCGGGCCACCTGGGCGGCGCCGCCGTGGACGTGTTCGACCAGGAGCCGCCGCTGGACCCGTCATGCCCGCTCCTCTCGGCGCCCCGCATGGTGCTCACGCCCCACGTGGGCTACTACACCGCCGAGGCCATGGAGCGGCGCGCCAAGATCGCCTTCGCCAACGTGACCGCGTTCTGCGAGGGCAACCCTCAGAACGTGGTGGCGTGACGGGGGCCCGCTGCATAAATTGCGCAATGTGACAGAAGTGCCCGACCATTGGGACAAAAGTGTCCGACCAATGGGACAGGGATGACAGGAGGGCGGGCGCGACCGGATCGGTTCCGGCCGCGCCCGCCCTCTTCGGTGACGCTGTGTGACGGCTAGTCCTCGGGGTCCTCGGGGCTCTTGGGGTCCTTGGGGTCGAGCTCGTGGTCGATCCCCTCCTCGGACTCATGGGCCTCCTCGCTGCCCAGCTCGTCCAGGCCGCCGTCGCCCGTGGCGTCGCCGGCGGGCGCGACCACGTGGCCCACCTCGGCGGCCTCCTCGTTGACCTTCTCCTCGGGATGGGCCGCCAGGTACTCGTCCCAGGTGTCGTCGAGCAGGGCCTGCACGGCCTCGCCCTCCACGGTCTCGCGCTCCAGCAGCACGCCGGCCATGGTACGGATTTGGTCCGCGTGCTCCTCCAGGATGGCCTTGGCCTTCTCGTGGGCCTGGCGCATGATGCGGCTCACCTCGCCGTCGATGCGCAGGGCGGTCTCGGGCGAGTAGTCCTGCCTGTCGGCGTAGTCGCGGCCCAGGAACACCTCGTGCTGGGCCTCGCCGAACACCTGGGTGCCCAGCACCTTGGACATGCCGTAGCGGGTGACCATCTGGCGGGCCAGCTTGGTGGCGCGCTCGAGGTCGTTGGAGGCGCCGGTGGTGATGTCCTCGCAGAAGAGCTCCTCGGCGGTGCGGCCGCCCAGCAGCACCGCGATCTGCTCGAACATGGCGTTGCGGGTCTGGAGGAAGTGGTCCTCCTCGGGCAGGGACAGGGTGTAGCCCAGGGCCTGGCCACGGGGCACGATCGTGATCTTGTGCACCGGGTCGGCGTTGGAGAGGTAGTGGCCCACCAGCGCGTGGCCCGACTCGTGGAAGGCGATGGTGGTGCGCTCGAGCTCGGACACCACGCGGCTCTTGCGCTCGGGGCCGGCGATGACGCGCTCCATGGCCTCCTCGATCTCCTCCATGCCGATGGCGTCCTTGTCGCGCCGGGCGGCGAGGAGGGCGGCCTCGTTCATGAGGTTGGCGAGGTCGGCGCCGGTGAAGCCAGGGGTGAGCTTGGCGAGGGCGCCGTACTCCACGTCCGGCTCCAGAGGCTTGTTGGCGCTGTGCACCTGGAGGATTCTCTCGCGGCCCTTGACGTCGGGGCGGTCCACCGTGATCTGACGGTCGAAGCGCCCGGGGCGCAGCAGGGCCGGGTCGAGGACGTCGGGACGGTTGGTGGCGGCGATGAGGATGACCGTGGCGTTGCCCTCGAAGCCGTCCATCTCCACGAGGAGCTGGTTCAGGGTCTGCTCGCGCTCGTCGTGGCCGCCGCCCAGGCCGGCGCCGCGCTGACGGCCCACGGCGTCGATCTCGTCGATGAAGACGATGGCGGGCGCAGCGGCCTTGGCCTGCTTGAAGAGGTCGCGCACGCGGCTGGCGCCCACGCCCACGAACATCTCCACGAAGTCGGAGCCCGAGATGGAGAAGAAGGGCACCTGGGCCTCGCCGGCCACGGCCTTGGCGAGCAGCGTCTTGCCGGTGCCCGGAGGGCCCATGAGCAGCACGCCGTGGGGAATCTTGGCGCCCATGCGCTGGAAGCGCTCGGGGTTGACGAGGAAGTCGCGGATCTCGCGGATCTCGGCCACGGCCTCGTCGATGCCCGCCACGTCGGAGAACTTCACCGTGGGCCGGGTCTCCTCGGTGGTCTTGGCCTTGGTCTTGCCAAACTGCATGGCCCCGGAGTTCTGCCCCTGCATGCGGTTCATGAAGTAGAACATGAACACGATGATGATCACCGTGGGCAGGAGCGCGAAGAGGAAGTCCATGCCGGCCCTGGCGTCGCTCGTGTCGACGGTGAAGTCAGTGTCGGGGTGGGCGGCCATGAGCTCCTCGAGGGAGTCGGCCCCGGCATAGGAGCTGGTGAACGAGACAAGGTCGGACTCGCTGCCCACCTTGTCCTGCTCGGCCCAGTAGGTACCCGTGACCGTGCCCGACGAGGACGACCAGGTGGCGGCCTTCACGCGGCCGGAGTCGACGGCGGCCACGAACTCGCTTGTGGACAGCCGCCCGCCGTTCTTGGGCGCGGCCTGCTGGCTCTGGCCGGCGGCGTCACCGGTGGTCTGGGTCCCCTGGGGCTGGCCGACGCCGCCCATGGACCAGAACAGGTAAGCCGCGCAGGCCACGAGGATGAGAACGTAGAGAAGGCTCGAGCGGGACGGGCCGGGCCCCTTGCCCGACGGCCCCGTAGGTCTTCCCGTGGGTTTTTGATCGGCCATGTGGTTACCCCCTGCCGGTCCGAAGGGCCCTCCCCGTTGCTGGGCGCGCTCGCCCTAGGAGTAGCACTCCGGCTTGAGAACTCCGATGTATGGAAGGTTGCGGTAGCGCTCCGCATAGTCCAGACCATACCCGACGATGAACTCGTTTGGCACGTGGGCGCCCACGAACCTGGGGACCACGGAGCAATCACGGTCGTCGACGTCCTTGACGAGGAACGCGGCCACCTCCACGGAGGCGGGGCCGCGGGACTGCAGCATGTTGATGAGGTACGACAGGGTGAGGCCGGAGTCGAGGATGTCCTCGACGATGATGACGTGGCGGCCCTCGATGCGGGAGTCGAGGTCCTTGAGGATGCGCACGACGCCGGAGGACGACGTGGCGTCGCCATAGCTGGAGACGGCCATGAAGTCGATGGTCAGCGGCGCCCTGATGGCCCGCATGACGTCGGCCATGACGACCACGGCGCCCTTGAGGACGCAGACGACCAGCGGGTTCTTGTCGGCGTACTCCTCGGTGATCTCGCGGCCCATCTTCTCCACGATGGCCGCGATGTCCTCCTCCGAGAAGACCACGCGCTCGATGTCGGGGTGCAGCTCTGCCATGACGGCTTCCTCTCCTCGATGCCTCCTCATGCGCCGTGCAGGTTCAATACTAACAGGGTCTTTGTGGCGGGCCCCACACGGCTGCGCTCGTCGGCCCGCACGCCGGCCACCCATACCACGGGGCCTGTGGCACCGGTGCGCACCACCGGCACGGAGGCGCGATCGCGGGCCGGCACCCGGACGTCCTGGAGGAGGTCCGAGAGCCGCTTGGACTGGCCGTGCATGCCCAGGGGGCAGAGCACCTCGCCCGGCTGCGGCGACGCCACCCAGAGCCGGCCGCCTGTGGGCGACACGCAAGAGGCCTCGGCGTCGAGCATGGCCGAGGACGCGCCGCGCTCCGAGGCGAACGTGTGGGCGAGGCCGGGCGGGTCGTCGGCGCCCGAGACGGCCACGAGCGACGCCGTGAGGGTGCGGCCGTCGCCGAGGTCGAGGGTGCCCGGGACGTCGAGCCACGCGCCACGGAGCACGGCGACCCCCTCGCGGCCGCGAATGCGGAGCAGCCCGTACTGCACCGAGACGTCCACGCCGAGGGGCGCCGTGAACGACCCCTCCCCCGCCGTCACCAGTGCCAGCACCCGGGCGATGTGGCGGGCCTCCAGCCGGGCGCCCGGAGCCACCTCGAGCAGGGCCATGCGCACCACGCGGCGGGCGACGGCCACGTCCATGGCGGCGAGGCGCCCGGCGTCCAGGGTGCGGGCGCCGGGGTCCGCACGGCGGCAGACGTCGCGGAGGGCCCGGGCGGCCACGGAGGTCATGAAGGAGTCCTCGTCGGCCATGAGGTCGCACGAGGTGGCCACGGCCTCCACGAGGCGGGGGTTGCGCTCGGCCGCGGCGGGCACCACGACGTGGCGCACGTAGTTGCGCAGGTAGCGGGTGTCGGCGTTGGTGGCGTCCTCGCGCCAGACCACGCCGTGCATGCGCAGGTAGTCGCAGAGGTCGTCGTGGGTGCGGTCCAGAAGCGGGCGCACGATGCGGTTGCGGCGCCGGGGGATCGACGAGAGCCCCGACGGGCCCGCGCCCTTGAGCGCGTTCATGAAGAAGGTCTCGCAGCGGTCGTCGGCCGTGTGCCCGGTGAGGATGCGCGCGGCCGATCGGGGGCAGCCCACCTCGGCGCAGAGGCGGTTGGCGAGCCCCGTGGCCTCCTCGTAGCGCACCTGACGCGCCACGGACTCGAACGACTCTCCCGGCGTGGCGTCGGCGAGGGCGGGCACGTCCACGAACCGCACCGTGCATGGGATGCCGTGGCGGGCCGCGAGGTCGGCCACGAACTCGGCATCCTCCTCGGCGTCGATGCCGCGGAGGCCGTGGTTCACATGGAGCACGTGCAGGCGCTCACGGGCGATGGGGGCGCAGCCGCGGCCGTCGTCGACGTCGAGGCTCGATGTAGCCGCCATGAGGAGCAGGGCACAGGAGTCCGCCCCACCGGAGACCATGAGCACCACGGGGGCGCGCAGGGCGGGGTCGCCGGCGGGAGCGGGGCGCGAGAAGCGCGCGGTACCGGTGCCGTAGCGTTTGGCGACGCTGGTCATGGGGTCCTCCTCGGGCGGACGCGGGGCTCAGGGACAGCATTGAAGTGTAGTCTTGTGGGGCCCGAGACACCGCCCCGCCCGCGAGGAGGCCCCATGGAACGCCTGCTGACCTTGCACGTCCTGGCCTCCGGGTCCAAGGGCAACGCCTACCTGGTCGAGGGGCCCGACGGCTCCCTGCTGGTGGACGACGGCCTCTCGCGCAGGGAGCTCCTGCGCCGCGGGGCCGAGCTGGGCGTGGACGTGGAGGCGGCCTCCGCCTGCGTGGTGACCCACGAGCACGGCGACCATGTGCGCGGCCTGGCCGTATGGTGCCGCCATTGGCGCGGTCGCCTGGTCTCGAGCGAGGGCACGGCCACGGCGCGGCCGGCCATGGAGGCCCTGCCCTTTGAGACCGTCGTGCCCGGCGAGGGCTTCTCGGTGGCGGGGCTGGAGGTCTCCACGTTCCCCACGAGCCACGACGTGCGCCAGCCCATGGGCGTGACGGTGCGCTGCGGTGGCGACGCCGTGGGCATCTGCACCGACACCGGCGTGCTGACCCCCGAGGCCGCCCGCGCCCTGGTCTCCGTGCGCATCCTCGCCCTGGAGTCCAACCACGACGAGGCCATGCTCCGGAACGGGTCCTACCCCGCCTACCTCAAGGCCCGCGTGGCCGGCGAGCGCGGGCACCTCTCCAACGCCCAGGCGGCCGCGGCGCTGCCGTCTTTGGTCACCCCCGAGACCGAGGCCGTGGTGGCCATGCACCTCTCGCAGGAGAACAACCGGCCCTCCGTTGCCGTGCGGTGCCTGGCGGCCGCGGTGGGCGCCGAGCCGCTGGACGCGCTGGGAGTGCACGCCGCCACGCCCGACGGCCGCCTGCGGGTGCTCGCGGCGGCGCAGGACGCGCCCGTGTCGGTTTTCTAGCGGGTGCCTGGAGGAGCGTCGCCCGCGGCGGGGCTCTTCTAGAATGACGTGAACACACCAAGCCGAGCGGCACCGGGGACGGGAGCGACCATGGCAGAGCACGAGCGGACCGAGCGACCCACCACGGGGCCCGCCATCCCCAACCTGGGGCGCACCCAGCGCGTCACCGGCCTCGACCTGCCGGACTTCGACGACGAGCCGCCCACCGTCTCGGTCCCCACGCCGGAGGACGACCTCTCGGCCGTGGACCCTGCCTTCGAGGGCGACCTCGACCACCGCTCCCCCGACCCCGAGCTCGCCCGTCCGACCAACGCCGCCCCGCGCCACGCCACCCCGGCGCCGTCCATGGGCCGCGGCCGCGAGGCCTTCGTGCGCGAGCCGGTGCCCCACGTGACCCAGCCCGCGGTGGACCTCATGGAGGAGGACGACACCGAGGGCGCCATCGACTACGCCCACGAGTCGGGCTTCACCACGCGCCGCGGTCCCGTGCTCTCCGGCGCCGGGTACCGCCGCAGCCGCGCCGACGAGAAGCGCTTCAAGAAGGACCTCAGGTACGGCCAGTACCTGAGTGTGCCCAAGGGCCGGCGCGACCTCTTCTCCTCCAAGCGCCAGACGCAGCGGCGCCGCGTGACCATGGCCCTGGCGGCCGTGATCGCCCTTGCGGTGGTGGCGCTGGTCGTGTGGCTGGTCGTCCGCTAGGACGCCGGGGCCGCCGCCGGCAGACGGCGCGTGCCAGCGGCGCCTCGTGACAGCGGTGCCTGGCCCATCTGTCACTTCGATTATTTTACTATTGATAAACCCCGTGCCCCCGGGCCTCGCACCCCGTCTTCTCTCAAGGGAGGCGGGCCGTCACGCCCAGGGGTCCTCCTCCCAGAGGGGCTCCGGCTCCGGCCGACGGTCGCTCCAAGGGTCGTAGCCGTCGTCGTCCTCGTTCTCCGCGCGGCAGAACTCCCGGTCGCGGCGTTCGGTCCCGCGGTGCTCGCCCTCGCTCCGCCGCCGGTCGCCGCCCGGCGCACCGGCGGCCCCCGGCACGGCCGCGGTCCCGTGGCCCGCCGTCACCGCCCAGCCTCCCCCACGATGTAGGACGCCGCCAGGTTGGCCATGGAGTCGCCGTAGTGCCCCAGGTCCACCGACTCCTTCTTGAGGTTGCCCTCCAGCGCCTCGGTGGGCGCCGCGCACACGGCGGCCTGCACCGCGTCGCCCTGGCGCCACACCACCACGGCCCACACGGTGTCGCCCGAGGTGCCGGCCTTGGCCACGAAGTCGGGGGCGTCCTTCATCTTGGGCGTCACGGTCTGCGGCGTGGCCACCGTCGTGGTGCCCGACGACGCCTTGAGGCCGCAAGCATTCATGAGCGCGTTGACGCACGACTGGTCCACCTTGAGGGTGCCGACGTCGGCGGGGGCGCTCTCCTGCGTGACCTGCAGGCGCACGCCGTCGACGGAGGCGCCGGCGGCCAGGGCGTCCGTGGCCCAGAACTGGAAGCCCTCGTAGCGGGCGAAGGGGTTGGGCCCCACCACGACCTCGGGGTCGGCCGCGGGTCCGGCCCACGTCATGGTGGCGGCGTTGTCCTTGGAGGCGCCGTAGCGTATGGAGTAGCCGCGATCGCGCAGGTAGGTGGAGAGGTCCTGCGGCCGGCAGGAGAGGTACTCGGTCACGGCGTAGGGGGTGGAGGGGTACGGCGAGCTCACGTTGAGCGTGACCGTGGCGCCCTGCTTGAGGGTGGCGCCGGCGCCGGGGTCGGTGGACACCACGGTGCCCGACTCCTCGTCGGAGGCCACGAGCACCTCCTTGGGCGTGAGCCCGGCCCGCGCCACGGCCTCATGGGCCTCCTCGCTCGAGAGGCCCGCGACGTCGGGCACGGTGTAGGGCTGGGCCACCACGAGGGTCACGACGTCGTTCTCGGTCACCACGGTGCCGGCGGCGGGCGACGCCGAGATGACCGTGCCCTCCTCGCTGTCGGAGTTCTCGTACTCGATGCGCAGGCGCGCGATGCCCCGCTTCTCCAGGGCCTGCTTGGCGTCGTCGAGGTTCATGCCCTCCACGTCGGGGACGGAGCGCTCCACGCCCACGCCCAGCGCGACCACGGTGCCGGGGTCCACACGGCGGCCGGGGGCCGGATCCTGCTCCACGACCTTGCCCACGTTGCCGTCGGAGACCACGTCGGACGTCGCCACCGAGAAGCCCCCGTCCTGCAGGAGCTGGGTGGCCTGGGCCTGGTCCATGCCCACGGTGTCGGGCAGGGTGCGGCCGCCCCAGAGCTCCATTCGCCAGGTGACGAAGGCCGCGAGCAGCGCCAGGGCGGCGAGGAACACGGCGACGGCCGAAACGAGCCCGAGCCGGGACGAGCGACTTTTGGCAGCGGCGGGCTCCGGGGGCACGGGGAAGACCGGGGCGGTCTCTCCGGGGAAGGCGCCCGTGGCGGCGGGGTCGAACGGGACCTCGACGGTGTCGCCGGCGGCCTCGTCGAGGTCCCGCGGACGGGCCTGCTCGCGGGTGACCTCGAGGCCGTCCGGCACCGGGGCCGGCTCGGCCTTGGGGATGGACGCCGTGGGCGGGACGCCGTCGGTCTCGGGGGCCGAGGACGCCTCCCGGGGCGCGCCCGTCAGGTCGCCGGCGTCGCTCTTGTCGGCCGGGGTATCGTCGGCAGGCGCCGGTGTCACCGGCCGCCCGCACTCGGGGCAGAACTTGGCGTTGTCAGGCAGCCCGTGGCCGCAGCCGTCGCAGATCATGCAGTCCTCCAGCCGACTCCGTGCGGCACACGCGTTGAAGAATCCGGGGCAATTATCCCGCTAACGGCCCTCTCACGGTAGCCCGGCACGGGACCGCCCGAGGGCCTCCACCCCTTCATTCCCGTTCCGGGGCGCCCCGCAGCATGCGAGGAGGGGCCCGCGCCACCAGGCACGGGCCCCTCCTCGCGACGATTGACGTATATAGTCGAATTACTATCGATATACCTCTTCCATATATAGCTTGAGGATATCCGAGTCTGTTCTTGTCCGTGGATGCTTCCCGATGCAAACAACCTCCGACCCTTCCGTAGGGTCCTTGCTGCACACCCAAAGTTCATCCCTGCGCATGGAGTCATCGCTCATGAGCAGAAGGTCGTGGGTCGTAAAGATGAGCTGGTGCCTCGTGTTGCTGTTGCACGAATCCAGGTATTCGCGCACCAAACCTAAGGTCATTGACGTGTGAAAGCTCCGTCCCAGCTCGTCAATAAGCCACACAAGCTCGTGACTGTGTTCCGGCGTTCCTTTGGCGCACAAGTCGAAAAAAATCGGAAGTAGCTCGACGAGCCTTTGAGTGCCGGTCGATTCCTCTCCCATCTCGAATCGTATTCCTTCTCCGTCAGAGCACCGGTGACGCAATGTGGCCTTATAGTAATCAGCGAAAGAGTCACGAACCATAATTATATAAATTTCAGGCCCCTTTGCATCCCCCTTGTCGACCCGTATTTGAATGGACCCCTCTTCCCCTGGCGGAACAGCTGCAAGAGCAGAATCGAGAAACTCGACCGGAACCCCGATGGCCTCTTTTGGAACATGATCGAGGCTCAACTCCTCTGCTCCGGTCCCGTAGTCTCTCAGCTTCTCATTGATAAACTGACGAAAGTCGTCTCTCACCAACACGCTGGTGTACGGAGCGCCATGGTCCTCTACGCCCTCGATCCTCAATACAGCGGCGAACCAATCAAAGGCAGGCCGAAACGACTCGGCATTTTGCTCCACAGCGTTATGTAGAAAGAGTTGATTTCTCCTTGTACTTTCCGCAATGAAACGATGCCTTTCGGTGTCGTACATTTTTCCAAACTCGACCCTGTCGCCCAATCTGCTAAAAATCAGCTCCTCACTTCGCGTACGCTCCAGAAAGAGCTGCTCCTTCTCAACATACCCCCGCGTCAGGGACACTGCATATCGATATATATGGCCTTCCTTAACGATTCTTAATTCAATAAAAGTAGGAGCGTGAGAACACTCTTGATCGAGCTGGTAACTCCTCACCGGAATTGCCTGATTGACCTGAGTGCCAATAACCACAAGATTCTTTAAAAAGCTAAGCGCCTCAAGAAGCGAGGTCTTACCTGCGGCGTTATATCCAAAAATGGCCGCCGCAGGAAGCACTCTCCTCTTCCCATACATGGAAGACAGCCGCGCCACCTGATTGGAGTGCTTTCTCTCTCTTGACGCCTCCATGGAGAAGGTGACTTCGTTTTTGAACGTCTTCCAATTCTTGATCTTCATCGTCAGGAGCATAGTCCCTCATCCTCTGCGAAGAGCTGTTTCGGATAGACATATTTTACATGTCGACTCTCTTTATTTGTAGTCAGTAAATCGGAAATATCGATTTATATTGCACAGCACCATCTAAAGAGGTACCGTGGACCCAGGAAAGGAGGGACTACCTATGACATGACCGCCCAGACAAAAACGGCTCGCCCCTGCGCCAACAGGAACGAGCCCAACGAGGCCCAAGACCCCAATCACATCAGCAGTGTACGGTCGACGCCACCTGTCGGTCAACTGCTTCGCAGGGCCTCGTCTTCCAATCAGTGTGAAGATGGGAGGCTAAACAATGTTTCAACCATCTCTGTTCGAAGCGAAGCCCGCGACAAAGGGCTCCTCGAAACAAAACGCTTCAAAGGGCATGCGCAAGCGCAGTCGCATCGCGGCAGGAAGCGGCATGCATTCAGAGCTTGCAGACAATGCCCGGCTCGTCGGGCCAATGGGGATTCCCCAGATGATGGAGTGCCCAGCCCCCGACATCCCCTCGCGACTTGTCCCCTTCGATCGAGCAGCAGCGGAGCTTCGAAATGGCAGGTCTCACGGCTATGTCCACTTTTTCATCAAGGACAGTTTATTTAACGGCATCGTCGACAACCTTGCATCGGCGATACCCATCCTCTCCTCTTTCGATGGAATCCTGACCCCTGACTTCAGTCTGGAGAGACCCAGCGTCAACTGCCTAAACGCCTGCTCGGTCTTTTACAGCAGGGCGGTTGGCTTCCAATGCCAAAGACACAACATCCCTGTGATTCCCACTGTCCGCTGGTCGGATGAAGCAAGCTTTAGCTATTGCTTTGACGGCTTGGTTCACGGCGGAATAGTCGCCGTTGGCACATACGGAGTATGCAAGTCCCATAAACAGCAAGATTTCTTCCTGACTGGCCTCACAAAGATGATAGAGACTGTCTCTCCGTCAACCGTGCTTGTATATGGCGCTCGTCCTGGTCGCATTTTTGAAGGACTACAAGATAGGACAAAGTTTGTTTATTACCCCGACTGGACAACCGAGCACCGGGCCAAGGGGTGAGCAGCAATGGGAGAGGACAACACTGGAAACACCTTTCCAACCAGCGGCCTTCTAAACAACGTCGACGGCATGCTGCGCCTTTATCCGATCAACAACGGACTGTTTGGTGTTCAGGGCCTGAGCAGAGACCCGTCGATTCGTAACATCGTCTCAGACGCGCCCCTAGAAACCGCAACCGACTTCTACTTACGTATATCGTCAGGCGGCGTTGAACAACCACTCCCCGGGGGCAACGGGGTCCGGACAACCCTCGTCGACGGCTCCGTCATTACCTTCCGTAAGGTAAGTACCAGTGACGGTTCACCCGCCATCAGCATTAACGTACGTAGGTCCACCGGGTCAGGGGAAATACGGAGTCAGAAAATCCACTTTGTAATCCGCAGGGAGGCGAGATGACCGTGCCAACGACCACTATCATCGACCAGACTATCCCCCAGAAGACCCTGAATCAGCTCAAGGGCCTTATCGGACAGCAGCTCGTAGCATGCTGCCATGACAGGCTCCTCTACAACCCCATCTCCTACCGTGGCACCGAGGTCCAAATCGGAGCAGAGCGTTGGCTTATCGTTACCGAGCTCGAGACCATCGACTACTTAGGCTCTCGTGAGGAGGTCAGCCGACTGTTTGCATTCGACCTGACCGCCGACGAGGCAAACGACCTCGATGGCGCCTTCGATGTGCGGATGACCATCGGCAAGCCCATAAACGACATCGTTGCGGTGACCGACATCGTCAAATACTACGACCACGAAACACTGACGTGGGAGTCGCGACACACCCAAGCCTTGGCGTTTCTCACCGATGGCAAACAAATAGCGTTAGAACGAGCCGACCGTTTTGAGGAGGGCGTGGCCGTCCTCCAATCGCCCAACGTCCTCGACAGACTGACGCCACTTTCCAACGAGCTTTTTGAAACGTCTCCAGGATGCAGGCTGGAAGGCACGCGCATCTTGACCAGCCTTACTGAGGAGCAAAGGGCGTTGGACTAGGAAGGAGGAGGGGCCCGCGCCACCGGGCACGGACCCCTCCTCGGCAATTCGATGCGACCAGGGAGCTACTCCTGGATGTGCACGTCGTCGGGCTCCACGGCCTCCTCGACGTCGGCCTCCGCCTCCTCGGGCGTGGCGTCGTCGAGCCTGGCGTGGAAGCCGTTGGCCTCGTCCACGTCCACACACACGGTGTCGCCCTCGCGCACGCGGCCGTTGATGACGAGCGTGGCCACGTTGTCCACGACCTGGCGCTGGATGAGGCGCTTGAGCGGGCGGGCGCCGAAGACCGGGTCGAGGCCCTCGAGGGCCAGGGCCTGGACGGCGGCCGGGGTCAGGCGCAGCTTGATGCGCTGGTTGGCCAGGCGGTCGCGCACGTCGGCGAGCTGGATGTCCACGATCTTCTCGATGTCGTCGAGCATGAGGGCGTGGAAGACCACGACGTCGTCGATGCGGTTGAGGAACTCGGGCTTGAACGTGGCGCGCAGGGCCTCGTTCACCTGCTCGGTGACCTCCTCCGGGTGGGCGATGGCGTTGGCGCTCGCGATGTACTGGGAGCCCACGTTGCTCGTCATGATGATGATCGTGTTCTTGAAGCTCACCACACGGCCCTGGCCGTCGGTGAGGCGGCCGTCGTCGAGCACCTGGAGCAGGATGTTGAAGACGTCGGGGTTGGCCTTCTCCATCTCGTCGAGCAGGATGACCGAGTAGGGGCGCCTGCGGACGGCCTCGGTGAGCTGGCCGCCCTCGTCGTATCCCACGTATCCCGGAGGGGCGCCGATGAGGCGCTGGACGCTGAACTTCTCCATGTACTCGGACATGTCGATACGCACCAAGGCGTGCTCATCGTCGAAGAGGTACTCGGCGAGGGCCTTGGCGAGCTCGGTCTTGCCCACGCCGGTGGGCCCGAGGAAGAAGAAGCTGCCGATGGGGCGGTCGGGGTCGGACAGGCCGGCACGGCTACGACGCACGGCGGCGGCCACGGCCTTGACGGCGTCGTCCTGACCGATGACGCGGCGGTGCAGCTCCTCCTCGAGGTTCTGCAGCTTGTCCATCTCGCCCTGCATCATCTTGGTCACGGGCACGCCGGTCCAGCTGGAGACCACGTCGGCGATCTCGCCGGTGGTGACCTCCTCCTTGAGCATGCCGTCGTCGGTCTTGTCCTCGAGGAGCTTCTCGGCCTCGTCGTACTGGCGCTGGAGCTCGGGGATGGTGGCGTAACGCAACTCGGAGGCGCGGGCGAGGTCGCCGGAGCGCGTGGCGCGCTCCTCCTCGCTGTGGGCCTCGTCGATCTGGCGCTTGAGGTCCTGTACGCGGTCGATGGCGCCCTTCTCGTTCTGCCAGGCGGCCTTCACGCCGTCCAGCTTCTCGCGCATGCCGGCCATCTCGCGGCGCAGCTGCTCCAGGCGGTCCTTAGAGGCGGCGTCCTCCTCCTTCATGAGGGCCTGCTCCTCGATCTGCATCTGGGTCATCTGGCGGTCGAGGGCGTCGATCTCGGCCGGCATGGAGTCGAGCTCCATGCGCAGGCGGCTGGCCGCCTCGTCGACGAGGTCGATGGCCTTGTCGGGCAGAAAGCGGTCGGAGATGTAGCGGTTGGAGAGGTCGGCGGCCGAGACGAGGGCGGCGTCCGTGATGCGCACGCCGTGATGCATCTCGTACTTCTCCTTGAGGCCGCGGAGGATGGAGATGGTGTCCTCCACCGTGGGCTCGGAGACGAGCACGGTCTGGAAGCGGCGGGCCAGGGCGGCGTCCTTCTCGATGTACTTGCGGTACTCGTCGAGGGTGGTGGCGCCGATGGCGCGCAGCTCGCCACGGGCGAGGGCCGGCTTGAGGATGTTGCCGGCGTCCATGGAACCCTCGGTGGCCCCGGCGCCCACGATGGTGTGCAGCTCGTCGATGAACAGGATCACCTGGCCGTCGGACTTCTGCACCTCCTTGACCACGCTCTTGAGGCGCTCCTCGAACTCGCCGCGGTACTTGGCGCCGGCGACGAGGGCGCTCATGTCGAGCTCGACGATGTCCTTGTCCTTGAGGGTGGAGGGCACGTCGCCGGCCACGATGCGCTCGGCCAGGCCCTCGACGATGGCTGTCTTGCCCACGCCGGGCTCGCCGATGAGGACGGGGTTGTTCTTGGTGCGGCGCGAGAGCACCTGGACGGTGCGGCGGATCTCCTCCACACGGCCGATCACCGGGTCGAGCTTGCCCATGCGGGCGAGCTCGGTGACGTTGCGGCCGTAGCGCTCGAGGGCCTCGAACTCCGGCTTGGCGTCGGCGCTCGTGACGTGCTCGTCGCCGCGGAGCTCCTCGTAGGCGGCCTGGACGCGCTTGGCGGTGAGGCCGGCACCGTTGAGGATGGAGCCGGCGGCACCCTTGTCCTCGCAGAGGGCCACGAGAAGGTGCTCGGTGGTCACGTAGGAGTCGCCCATCTTGGCGGCGAGCTTCTCGGCCTCGTCGAAGACCTTCACGAGGCCGCGCGAGAGCCCCATCTGCGACAGGCCCGAGCCGGAGACCTTGGGCTCCTTGGCGATGGCGTCGTCGGCCTGGTGCTCGAGGGAGCGGGGGTTGGCGCCGATCTTCTCGATGATGGAGTCGAGGTTGCGCTCGCCTGAGGCCAGGAGCGCCTTGAGCAGGTGCACCGGCTCGCAGGCGCTTGCGTCGACGTCGGTCGCGATGCCGAGGGCCGTCTGGAGGGCCTCGGCCGCGGTGACGGCGAGCTTGTTGACGTTCATGCGATACCTCCCATTACACGTATCGATGGGGTTCTGTGGGGGCTTCTGCCCCCGAACCCGGGTCTTTTGAATCAGTCACCCACGTCGCCCCGAAGAAATCCACGGAGGACCTGCTCGGGCCCTTTGCCGTCGTAGGGGGCGAGGGCGGTTATGCGGACCTGGGTGCGGAACTCGCTGACCTGGTCCTCCAGCTCGCGGACGCGCGCCCGCAGCTGGTCGATCTCGTCGTCCCGGGCCTCGGCGCGCTCACGCATCTCGAGGATGCGCACCACGCCGGCCAGGTTGATGCCCTCGTCGGTGAGCCTGCCGATGAGGTGCAGCCGGTCGATGTCCGCCTGGCTGTACAGCCTGGTGTTGCCCCGGGAGCGGCCGGGGCTGACGAGGCCCTTCTGCTCGTAGACCCTGAGGGTCTGCGGGTGCATGCCGGTGAGCTCGGCGGCCACCGAGATCATGTAGAGGGGCTTGGTGCGGTTGGCCTTGGGGCCCTGCGGTTCTTTCATCGTTGCCTCCTCCAGAGATTCGAGGCCTGCCCGGAGGCCGTTACTTGGACTTGGACTCCTTGGCCGCGTCCTTGACGAGCTTCTCTATGTCGCGGCGGTAGTCGTGGTGGTCGGCGGCCTGGGCCTCCTCGAGCGCGCCACGCTCCTCCTTGGAGAGGCGCGTGGGCACCTCCACCTTCACCGTCACGTACAGGGCGCCCTTGGCGCCCTTCTTCTTGACGTTGGGCGCGCCCAGGTCCTTGAAGCGGAAGACCTTGCCGTCCTGGGTGGCCTTGGGCACCTTGAGACGCACGGTCTTGCCCTCGGGGGTGGGGATCTCCACCGTGGCGCCGAGGGCGGCCTCGTAGATGGAGATGGGCAGGTCCATACGGACGTCGGCGCCGTCGCGCTTGAAGACGGGGTGCTCGGCCACGCGAGTGGTGATCACGAGGTCGCCGCGCTCGCCACCGTTGCGCCCGAACTCGCCGCGCTTGCGATAGCGCAGCTTGCCACCGTTGACGGCGCCGGCCGGAATCTTGACCGTGAGGCTCTGCTCCTCGCCCGTGGACGGGATGCGGTAGGTGACCTTGCGCTGGGCGCCCGTGAGGGCCTCCTCGAAGGTCACGTCGATGGACATGGTAAGGTCCCCGCCCTTTTGGACGCGGTTCCCGGGGTTGCCCCCGCCGAAGATCGACGAGAAGTCGAAGCCGCCAAAGCCGCCGTCGTCCTGGGCTGAGGCGGCGCCGCCGCCGAAGCCGCTGAAGATGTCGGAGAAGTCGAAGCCGCCGTCCGTGTAGGTGTAGGCTCGGCCGCGGCCGCCGTCGCCGCCGAAGTCGGCGCCGGGGATGCCCCCGAACATCAGGACCTGGTCGTACTCCTTGCGCTTCTCGGGGTCGGAGAGCGTCTCGTACGCCTCGGAGATCTCCTTGAACTTCTGCTCGTCTCCACCGGCGTCGGGATGGTGCTTCTGAGCCAGCTTGCGGAAGGATTTCTTGATCTCGTCGGCCGACGCGTCGCGGGAGACGCCCAGCACGTCGTAGAAGTTCTTCTTAGGCATCGAGTTCGCACCCCCTTTCTTTGGGTTCTCGCGAAAGCGCGCCCGGGACGATGCTCGGCCCGGGCGCGCTTGGTTCGGGTTGTTCCGTCACCGGGGCATGTACCCCCGATGGCCGTGCGGGTGCCGTGGCGACCCGCGCGTCAAGCGGGTCCTAGGCGGTTTCCCCGCCGTCGTCGGCGGGGGCCGGGCGCTTGGGGCCGCCCACGGTCACGGAGACCATGGCCGGTCGGATCACCTTGCCGCCCATGGCGTACCCGCGCCGCAGCACCTGGGCCACGGAGTCGTCGTAGGCCTCGGCGTCCTGCACCTGGCCCACGGCCTGCTCACGCAAGGGGTCGAAGGCCTCGCCGGGGCGGTCGATGACCTCGACGCCCTCGCGCTCGAGGACGCCCACGATCTTGGCGTGGACGTTGGCGATGCCGGCGCCCAGCTCCTTCACCTGGGCGTCGTCGATGCCCTGGGCGTGCTCCACGGCGCGCTCGAGGTCGTCGATGGCCGGGAGCAGGCTCTCCACGAGCTTCTCGGTGGCGCGGGCGCGCTCGGCCACGCGCTCCGCGGCCGTGCGCTTGCGGTAGTTGTCCCAGTCGGCTTGCAGACGGGCCACGCGGGCCGCGGCGTCGGCCGCCTCGGTCTGGGCCTTCTGGACCTCGTCTTGGGCGTCGGCCAGCTGCCTCTGCAGCTCGTCGCGCTCGGCGCGCATCTTGTCGGCGTCCTTGGCGAGGTCGTCCTTGGCGGCCTGCTCGCCAGCACGGATGGCAGCCTCGACCATCTCGGGGTCGAGCTCCTCGTTCTGATCCACGGTTGTCGCCTCCTCCAAAGGGACGTCCCGGGGCACGGGGCCCCGGGACGGGTCGTGCGGCGTGTCAGGGCCTCTTACTTCTCGTCCTCGTCGTCGACGACCTCGTAATCGGCGTCGACCACGTCGTCGTCGGAGGAGCCGGCGTCCTGGGCGGCGCCGTCCTGGGCGCTGGAGTAGACGACCTCGGCCAGCTTGTGGCCGACCTCCTGGAGCTTGTCGCCGGCGGCCTTGATGGCGTCGATGTCCTGACCCTCGAGGGCCTTCTTGGCCTCCTCGACGGCGGCGTCGGCCTCGGACTTCATGTCGGCGGGCACCTTGTCGCCGAGGTCCTTCAGGGTCTCCTCGGTGGAGTAGGCCAGGCTGTCGACCTGGTTGCGGACCTCGATGTCGGCCTTGCGCTGCTTGTCCTCCTCGGCGTTGGCCTCGGCGTCCTTGACCATGCGGTCGACTTCCTCGTCGGACAGGGCGGTGGAGCCGGAGATGGTGATCTGCTGCTCCTTGCCGGTGCCGAGGTCCTTGGCGGAGACCTTCACGATGCCGTTGGCGTCGATATCGAAGGTGACCTCGATCTTCGGGGTGCCGCGGCGGGCGGCCGGGATGCCGGTGAGCTGGAAGCGGCCGAGGCTCTTGTTGTCGGCGGCGAACTCGCGCTCGCCCTGGAGCACGTTGATCTCGACGGAGGTCTGGTTGTCGGCGGCCGTGGAGTAGATCTCGGTCTTGGAGGTCGGGATCGTGGTGTTGCGGTCGATCATCTTGGTCATGACGCCGCCCATGGTCTCGACGCCGAGGGACAGCGGGGTGACGTCCAGCAGCAGGATGCCGTCGACGTCGCCGGTGAGCACGCCGCCCTGGACGGCGGCGCCGTCGGCCACGACCTCGTCGGGGTTCACGGACATGTTCGGCTTCTTGCCGGTGATCTTCTGCACGAGCTCCTGCACGGCGGGCATGCGGGTGGAGCCGCCCACGAGGATGACCTCGTCGATGTCGGAGATGTTGAGGCCGGCGTCCTTGAGGGCCTTGGTCACAGGCTCCTTGCAGCGGTCGAGCAGGTCACGGGTGAGGCGCTCGAACTCGGCGCGGGTGAGCGTGTAGTCGAGGTGCTTGGGCGCGTTGTCGACCGAGGTGATGAAGGGCAGGTTGATGGTGGCCTGCTGGGCGCTGGAGAGCTCCTTCTTGGCGTTCTCGGCGGCCTCCTTCAGGCGCTGCAGGGCCATGGGGTCCTTGCGAAGGTCGACGCCCTCCTCCTTCTGGAACTTGTCGGCGGCCCAGTCGATGATGCGCTGGTCCCAGTCGTCGCCGCCCAGGTGGTTGTCGCCGTTGGTGGCGAGGACCTCGGTCACACCGTCGGCGAGCTCGAGCAGGGAGACGTCGAAGGTGCCGCCGCCCAGGTCGAAGACCAGGATCTTCTGGTCGCCATCGGCCTTCTCGAGGCCGTAGGCGAGGGCGGCCGCGGTGGGCTCGTTGACGATGCGCTTGACCTCGAGGCCGGCGATCTTGCCGGCGTCCTTGGTGGCCTGGCGCTGGGCGTCGTTGAAGTAGGCGGGGACGGTGATGACGGCCTCGGTGATGGTCTCGCCGAGGTACTTCTCGGCGTCGGCCTTCATCTTGGCGAGGGTCATGGCGCTAATCTGCTCGGGGGTGTAGTCGGTGCCCTCGATGTCGATGACCACGCGGCCGTCCTTGCCCGGCTTCACGGTGTAGGGGACGGTCTTGATCTCGCTCTGGACCTCGTCGAACTTGCGGCCCATGAAGCGCTTGACGGAGAAGACGGTGTTCTGCGGGTTGGTGACGGCGCGGTTCTTGGCCGCCTTGCCCACGAGACGCTCGCCGTCGGGCTGGAACGACACCACGGACGGGGTGGTGCGGTCGCCCTCGGCGTTCACGATGATGGTGGGCTCGCCGCCCTCCAGGACCGCCATGGCGGAGTTGGTGGTGCCGAGGTCGATGCCCAGAATCTTGTTTGCCATAACTGGCCTTCCTTTCATGCCTGCCTCGTGGTGCAGGGCCCTGTGGCGGCCGAGGGGGCCGTCGATGCCGGCATTACACTGGTGAGGCTTATATCCTTTGCGGAACATACTACACATAATCTAAGTCTGGGCAACATATATTTTCTGGTTCTCCACAACTCAGAGTGCCGGAGCATGCGCAGATGGCCTCATGGAGCCTTATCACCGCTGGTGGAAGCCGCTAACAGGGGACCGGCAACCGTGAACGCGTTGTGTGGGGAGCAAATACCTGTAGACAGGTGGTATATAAACCATGTACCTGCAACTTTGGCTAACTTTTTGGCGGTGGACACGATGCGGAAAAGTCCAGAACCTATTCTTGCAAAGCCCGCCATTCTTGCTATATTCACTTCACACGGGGCCCGCGCGCGCCGCGGGCCGACTACCCCGACGATCGGAGAGAACCATGGCCCATCCTGTTATCGATGCCGACGAGTGCATCTGCTGCGGCGTGTGCGTCGACACCTGCCCCACCGACACCCTCGAGCTCGGCGACGAGTGCGCCGTCGTGGCCAACGAGGACAACTGCATCGCCTGCGGCCAGTGCATGGAGGCCTGCCCCACCGGTGCCATCACCGAGATCGTCGAGGACTAGCCCTCCCGACGGCATCCAGCCCCACCAGACGCCCCCGGACGCCCAGCGCACCCGGGGGCGTTTCTTGTGGGGGACCCCGCCGGAGGACCGTTGACGAATTGCCAAATCTGTATATTGACAGCGCGTCAAACCGAGTCCTAGGCTGATGTCGATTTGAAAGGGGAGTCCATGGGCCGGCAAAAGGATAGGGGGCGCGACCGGCGACGGGAGGAACTCCTCTGTGCCGCCCGCGACCTCTACCAGGAGAAGGGGCTGGCCCGCACCTCCATCCAGGACATCACCGACCGCGTTGGCGTCACACGGTCGCTTTTCTACCATTACTTCAGCGACAAGGACGCCGTTACCTCCGCGGTGCTCGACGACTACGTGGGCGACTACGTGGAGGCCCTCTCCTACTGGAACGAGCGGCGCCGGAAGGGCGACGTGGACGAGGCCCTCCTATCGGTGGTGCGCCTCGTGCGAAACGCCATCCTCGAGAGGGACTCGTTCAGGTCCGACCTCAACTCCACCGAGAACACCTCGCTCTACCTTGGTTTCATCCACCGGGTGGTCGACCACACCGCCCACTACCTCATAGACACCACCGTGAAGGACTACGGGAGCCTCCACACCATAGAGATCGACCACCTCTACGAGACCCTCTACATGCTCATCACCGGTGTCATCGGGCTCCTGCGCAACAACCCGTCCGTCGACGACGAGATGGCGGCCGACATCGTCGCGCAGACGCTCCATATAGACAGGTCCCACGATTAAGGGAGGAAGCGAATGTTGTTTTCCGTGTACGGGCCGAACGCGCTCTACCAATGGCTGGGGCTGTTCATGGTCCTGGGGGCCCTCATCGGCCTCAACGAGTTCGCCCGGAGGAGCAAGACCGGCGGCATCGTCATGTTCTTCGGTGTGTGCGGCGTCATGACGGTCTACTGCCTGGCCGTCGAGATCGGCGCGGCCATGGGCGCCGAGTGGGCGCTCAACAACCCCACGCACACCGACATGAACAGCTGGTTCCACTACGCCAAGGTCTATGCGGCCACGGCGGGGTGCATCGGCTTCATGATGCTCAAGTACGGCTGGGGCAAGATCGGCCGCTCCCACTGGTTCAAGGCGTTCCCCTTCATCATCGTGGCCATCAACATCCTGATCGCCGTGGTGAGCGACTTCGAGAGCGCCTTCCGCGCCTTCGGCACCACGTGGGTCTCCACCGAGGGCGTGACCCTCTACGGCGGCTGGCACAACGTCTTCAACGGCATCGCCGGCCTCATCAACATCTTCTGCATGACCGGCTGGTTTGGCATCTACATCTCCAAGAAGCGCCAGGACATGCTGTGGCCCGACATGACGTGGGTGTTCATCATCGCCTACGACCTGTGGAACTTCTGCTACACCTACAACAACCTGCCCACCCACTCCTGGTACTGCGGCGTGGCCCTGCTGTTTGCCCCGACCATCGCCGGCCTGTGGTGGAACAAGGGCGGCTGGATCCAGAACCGCGCCTTCACCCTCTCCATCTGGTGTATGTTCTGCCAGATGGTGCCGATGTTCGCCAACGACTCCGTCTTCGCGGCCGACTCCGTGAACAACCCCAACGTGAACCTCGTCGTCTCGATCGTGGCCCTCGTCGCCAACGTCGCGGCCCTCGCCTACATCCTCTACCGCGCCAAGAAGCTCGGCGTGAACCCCTACAAGCAGGAGGTCTTCGTGGGGACCAAGGACTTCCGCGAGGCCATGGAGCGCCGCGCCAGCACCGAGTACCTGCTCGAGACCGAGCCCAAGAGCGCCACGCCCGCCGAGATCGCCGAGATGGTGGCCTACAACTCCCTGCCCGCCGAGGGCACCCCGGGCTTCGTCTACGTGGCCGAGGAGAACGTCACCCGGCAGGGCTAGCACCCATACGGCAAGGAGCCACCGGGCGGCGTCGCATCACCGCCTCCAGGCCCGCCGACGGCACCGGCCGCCGGCGGGCCTTTCCATATGCGCCTGGCGTGACAAAGGTGCCTGGCCCATCTGTCACTTATCCTATTACGTGATTGATGATGGGACAGAAGTGTCCGACCATTGGGACAAAAGTGTCCGGGTGGTGGGACAGGGGGCGTCAGGCGATGGCGGCCAGGGCCTGTTCCAGGTCGGCGATGATGGCCTCGGGGCTCTCTAGGCCGCAGGACAGGCGCACGAGGCCCGGCCCCACGCCCGCGGCGGCGAGCTGGTCGTCGGTGAGCTGGCGGTGGGTGGAGCTCGCCGGGTGCAGGGCGCAGGTCTGGGAGTCGGCCACGTGCACCTCGATGCGCACCATCTCCAGGGCGTCGAGCAGCGCCGCGGCACGCTCGCGGCCGCCGGAGAGCACGAACGAGATGACCCCGCAGCAGCCGTTCGGCAGGTACTTTCCGGCGAGGTCGTGGTCGGGGCTCGACTCCAGCCCCGGGAAGCTCACCGACTCAACCTCGGGACGGCCCTCGAGCCAGCGGGCCACGGTCAGGGCGTTGGACCCGTGCTGGGCCATGCGCAGGGGCAGGGTCTCCAGGGTCTCGTTGAGGATGAACGCGTTGGTGGCCGGCGGGTAGCAGCCGAGGTCGCGCATGAGCTGCACGCGGGCCTTCACGATGTAGGCCGAGTCGCCGAAGTCGCGGGTGTAGACGGTGCCGTGGTAGCTCTCGTCGGGCTCGGTGAGGCCCGGGAAGCGGCCGGAGACCTCCCAGTCGAACCGCCCGGAGTCCACGACGACGCCGCCCACGGTCATGGCATGGCCGTCGATGTACTTGGTGGTGGAGTGGGTGACGATATCGGCACCCCAGTCCATGGGCCGACAGAGCACCGGCGTGGGGAAGGTGTTGTCCACGATCAGGGGCAGGCCGGCCCGATGGGCGGCCGCGGCGAAGGTCTCGATGTCGAGCACGTCGAGGGCCGGGTTGGCCACGGTCTCGCCGAAGACCGCCTTGGTGGTTTCGTCCACGGCGGAGAGGATCTCGTCCTCGGTGGCGCGGGGCCCCACGTAGCGGGTCTCGATGCCAAAGCGCTTGAGCGTGACCGAGAAGAGGTTCACCGTGCCGCCGTAGATGGCGCTCGACGCCACGATGGAGTCGCCGGCCGAGGCCACGTTGAGCACGGCGATGAGGTTGGCGGCCTGGCCCGAGCTCGTGAGCAGGGCCCCGACGCCGCCCTCGAGGGCGGCGATCTTGCGCTCCACGGCGTCGCACGTGGGATTGGCGATGCGCGAGTAGAAGAAGCCCTCCTCCGAGAGGTCGAAGAGCCGCGCCACCTGCTCGCAGGAGTCGTAGGGGTAGGTGGTGCTCAGCGCGATGGGCAGCGTGCGCGGCTGCCCGTTACCGGCCTGGTACCCGGCGTGGATGCACTCGGTGTTGAAGTCCATGGGCCCTCCTCGGTCTGTTTCTTAAAAGCTACCAAGGTGGCGGCCGGGGTGTCGGGCGGTGGCCGCCCTTTTCACAGGGGTGAAAACGGGGCGCCGGGACGGATGGCGGCCCCGCAGGTCGGACGACCCACGGGGCCGCACGGCCCACGGGCTCGGACGGTGCCCTAGGAGAGGTCGAAGGTCTTCTCGGCGAGGACGGTCCCGTCGAGGTTGAAGAGCTCGGCGACCTCCACCTCCACGGGGGAGGTGGTGTTGGCCAGCTCGTAGACGCCGTCGACGGTGATGGACGACCCCGCCTTCACCTTGCTCATGGAGTTGCCGTAGTTCGCGGGGCTTTCCGCGGGCATGGCGATCTCCTGCTCCACGCCGTCCTGGTAGACGGTGACGCGGGTGGCGGTGCCGAAGGCCTCGGCCTCGTCGGAGTTGTTCGTGAAGGTGAAGGTGATGCAGACGGCGTCGCCGCCGTCGTACGTCTTCACGACCTGGGCGCTGTCGATGGTGACCTGGTACGGGGCGTCCTCGGCGGGCTCGGCCTGCTGGGCCTGCTGTTCCTGGGACCCCTGACCGTTGCCGGGATCGGTGGTGCCCGAGCCGGTGTCCGAGCCGCCTCCGCAGGCCCCCAGGGAGAGGGCGAGCAGGCAGGCGCAGGCCGCGGCGCCGAGCTTCGCTGTATGGGTCATGATGCGCTCCTTACCGATGGGCCCGGCGGGGCGGCACGGGGTCGCCCCGCCGGGCCGGACGGCATCCTTGATTAAGCATGTTTTCAGACAAACGGCATTCTAAAAAACGTATCCCGGGTGACGCATTAGCTGGTGGCTAATGCGCGCAGCGATGAAAGGTGGTAGGTTCCATAGGCCTCATGACTGCATGAAAACGACGGTCAACGCGGGGCGGGATGGCCGTGCATCATCGGGGGCAGACTCCTCGACACCGGCGTTTCTCGACGGTAGGGCCCATGGCCGTCCCCAAAATCCCCCACATGTCCCATATGTGATACCATCTCAATGGTTAAGTTTCATAGATATTGGAGCGACCATGGCGCACACCACGGAGAACCTCATGGCCCGTCTGGAGGAGGCCTGCACGCTGGACGGGTACCTGGCCGAGCTCAAGGCGTCGGGAAAGCAGGCGCCCGCCACCCTGTCCGCCTACCTCGACACCCTCCTGGCAGCCCAGCCGCTCACGAGGCCTGAGGTCATCCGCGAGGCCGGGCTCAACGCCACCTTCGGCTACCAGGTGTTCCAGGGCACCCGCCGCATCACCCGCAACAACGCGCTGCTGCTCTCCCGCGCGCTCGGCTGCACGCTCACCCAGACCCAACGGCTGCTCGCGCTGGCCAACCAGGGGCGGCTCGCGCCCCAGGACCCCCGCGACGCCGTCGTGATCTGGTGCATCCGGCACGGGCTCTCCTGCCAGCGCACCGACGAGGAGCTCTACCGCCGCGGGATGGGGACGCTCTCCCCCGCCCGATGAGGCGCCCGACGCCAACCGCCCACGCCCCCGCAACCGCCCCCTGCCGATGAAGGCCCCCATGGACACACCCATCGTGAGACCCATCCCACCGCTGACACGGCTCAAGGAGCTGGCACGACGCTCCGAGCACGACGCCACCCTGCTGGTGAGCGACGGCGCCGACCGGGTGTTCGTGCAGAAGCTCGTCCCCGCGGAGACGGCCAACCCGGAGGTGTGGGACGCCCTCTCCCGGACGTCCCACCCGGCCCTGGTGAGGGTGTGGCAGGTGGACCGGGAGCCCTGGGGCCTCTCCGTGCTCATGGACTACGTGCCGGGCCCCACCCTCGAGCAGGTCGTGGAGGCCCAGGGCGCCCTCGCCCCCAAGGACGTCGTCCCGCTGATCGGCCAAGTGGCCCAAGGGGCGGCCGAGCTCCACAGGCTGGGCATCGTCCACCGGGACCTCTCCTGCGCGAACGTCGTCGTGGGGCCCCTCGGCGCCTGCATCATCGACGCGGGCATCGCCCGGCGCCCGGGCCCCGATACCAAGCGCCACGACACCGTCGTGCTGGGCACGCGGGGCTTCGCGGCCCCCGAGCAGTACGGGTTTGCCGAGACGGACCCCCGCACGGACGTGTACGCCCTGGGCAGACTCGCCGCCTTCCTGCTCACGGGGCTGTCGCCCGCATCGCCCATCTGCGAGGAGGCCCTCGACGACCCCGCGGTGGTGCCCGCACCCCTACGCCGGGTCATCGAGCGGGCGTGCTCCCTCTCCCCCGCCGACCGTCCGGCCACCGCCCTCGATTTCGCCCGGAACCTGGAGCGCGCCGTCGGCGAGGGCTCCGCCGAGGCGCACCGGCCCGAACGCCCGACGGCCTCTCCCGCAGGTCACGACGGGCGGGATCGTCGGCCTACGGCGCAGGGGACGATCCACCCTTCGCCCGCGGGGACGCCCCGAGGGGGCGGCGCCCCTCCCGCCTGGCGTCGACGCCTGGCCACCGCCGCCACCGTGGTAGGGGCGCTGTTCTGCGCGCTCATGGCCTGCGGCCTCCTCATGACCCCGTCGCACCCCGGGATGGGCAAGCCGCTCTGGGACTTCCAGTGCCTCTCCATCGGCGTGTGCATGGGCCTGGTGCCGGGCCTTCTCACCCGGTGGTTCCTCAGAGGCGAGCGGCGCTTCTCGACCGCCCGGCACCCCGCCGTTCTCTGGGTCGCCCTTCTCGGGGCCTGTTTTGTGGCGACGCTGCTGCTGGTGGGCATCTCGTCCGCATTGTTCGAGGGGTGAGGGCGCACCCGGACCCCGAAAACCGCGGCAGCCACGGCATCCACGGCACCTGAACACGGTTGAGGGCGACTTCGGACACGAAACGGGCCCGGAAATCACCCTCGCCTGTGTTCAGGTGTGCAAAATCCACCCCCGAACACGTTCAGGTGCCGGAGGGGGTGTCCTCAACCGTGTTCAGGTGCGGAGGGGGGTGCGGGAAGACAGGAAGCGGCCCCCGCACCGGGTGCGGGGGCCGCCGCTCGGTCGTCGCGCCTGTGCCTACGAGGCCTACACCTCGTTGGGCATCTTCCACGCGTGGTGGTCGGTGTGGAGCAGCTCGTGGGAGCGGTGGCTCAGAGGCTCGCCGAAGTAGTCTCGGTAGGCGGCCTGCACCTGCGGGTTCTCGTGGGACTTCCGCAGGGGCATGGCACGGTCCAGGCCCCAGAGCACGTCGCCGCGCTCGTCGGCCAGCTCGCAGCCGTCATGGATGGGCTGTCCGCCGCCGCCTGCGCAGCCGCCGGGGCAGGCCATGACCTCCACAAAGTGGTAGCTCGCCTCGCCCGCCTCCACGGCCTCGATGAGCCGCTCGGCGTTGGACAGGCCGCTCACCACGGCCACCGACAGGGGCATGCCGCCCATGTCGAACACAGCCTCCTTCCAGCCGTCCATGCCGCGGACGTCCGAGAAGGCGTCGGCGTCGGCCTCCTCGCCCGTGGTGAGGGCATGGGCCGTGCGCAGGGCAGCCTCCATGACGCCGCCGGTGGCGCCGAAGATCACGCCGGCACCGGTGAAGGTACCCAGGGGCTGGTCGAGCTCGCCCTCGGGCAGCGACGCCACATCGATGCATGCCGCCCGGAACATGCGGTCCATCTCGCGGGTGGTGAGCGAGACATCCACGTCGGGGTCGCCACAGGCGTCGTTCATGGGCCCGTAGGCCACCTCGGCCTTCTTGGCCAGGCACGGCATGACCTCCACGGAGAAGATCCTGTGGGGGTCGAGCCCGGCGTTCTCGGCAAACCAGCTCTTGGTGACGGCACCGAACATCTGCCCCGGCGACTTGGCCGTGGACAGCTGGTCCACGAGCTCCGGGTGGTGGGCCTTGGCGTAGCGCACCCAGCCGGGGCAGCAGCTCGTGAACATGGGGAAGCGCGGGGCGTCCGGGTGGTCCGGCCCTAGCTCAAGCGCCTCGGCCACCTTGGCGAGGAGCTCGCTGCCCTCCTCCATGATGGTGAGGTCGGCGCTCCAACTGGTGTCGAAGACGTAGTCGACGCCGACCTCGCGCAGCGCGGCGGCCATCCGCTCGATGGTGGCCTCCCCGTGGGAGAGGCCGAGCGACTCGCCCCAGGCCGCGCGCACGGCCGGGGCCACCTGCACCACCACGGTGGTGTCGGGGTCGGCGATGGCATCGAAGACGCGCTCGGTGTCGTCGCGCTCGCGCAGGGCGCCCGTGGGGCAGTGGGTCACGCACTGGCCGCAGAGAGTGCAGTCGGTCTGCTCGATGGGGGCGCCGCCGGCCACGCCCACGCAGGTGTGGCTGCTGCGGTTGGTGAGGTCCCACACACCCGTGTTCTGCACCTTGTCGCACACCTGGATGCAGCGCAGGCAGTGGATGCACTTGTCGGCGTCGCGGATGAGCGGGAAGTCCTGGTTCCACGGGGTGCAGGTGAGCTCCTTCCTGTAGGGGAGCTCCGAGATGCCGAACTGGTTGGCCAGCGACTGCAGCGAGCAGTTGCCCGAGCGCACGCAGCTCGTGCAGGTGGAGTCGTGGCGGGAGAGCAGGAACTCCAGGTTGGCCTTGCGGGCGGCGCGCACGCGGGGGCTGTTGGTGCGCACGGTCATGCCGTCGAGGGCCACGTTGTTGCAGGAGGCCACGAGCTGCTCGGTGCCCTCGATCTCGACCAGGCAGACGCGGCAGGCGCCGATCTCGTTGAGGTCCTTGAGGTAGCAGAGCGTGGGCACTTGGGCGCCGGCGGCCTGGGCGGCCTCGAGGATGGTGGAGCCGTCGGGCACCTCCACCGCACGGCCGTCGACGGTCACGGTCACGGTCTTGGTCCCTACCATTGGTCGATCCTCCCTCCGCGGAACGCGCCGAAGCCGAAGTGGTCGCAGCGCAGGCAGCGCCCGGCCTCTTGGTGGGCCTCCTCGGCCGTGAGGCCGTGCTCCACCAGGTCGAAGTCGCCGATGCGGTCGCTCGCCTCGCGCTCGGTCATCTCGCAGCGGGCGCAGCTGGTCTTGCCCTTGAACTGCACGTGGGGCAGCTCGACGTCGAAGCCCACGGTGTGGTTGAAGCCGAGGTGGTTGTCGATGTTGCCCGCGGCCACCTTGCCGGCGTTGACGGCGCGGATGACCGTGGCCGGGCCGCTCTGGCAGTCGCCGCCGGCGAACACACCGGGGAAGCCCTCGATGGAGCCGTCCTCGGCGGCCTGGATGCGGCCCCACTTGCAGGGGATGCCCTGCTCGGCGAAGGTGTCGCTCTGGATGGCCTGGCCGATGGCCACGGCCACGACGTCGCAGGGGACGAGCACCTCGGACGCCTCGGCGGCGCGGGGCGCGGGGCGGCCGCGCTTGAGGCCGCCGATGATCTGGGGCTGCACCACCACGCCGGCCACATGGCCGGAGGCGTCGCACTCGATGCGCACGGGCGCGTTGAGCTCGAGGAGCTCGCACCCCTCGGCCTGGGCGCCGGCGATCTCCTCGTCCTGAGCCGTCATGTCGGCCACGCGGCGGCGGTAGACGATGGTGACCTTCTCGGCGCCGCAGCGCACGGCGGAGCGGGCCACGTCCATGGCCACGTTGCCGCCGCCGATGACGGCCACGCGCTTGCCGGTGAAGTCGGGGGCCTCGCCGTCGCCCACGGCCCGGAGCATCTCCACGGCGCTGATCACGCCCGGGGAGTCCTCGCCGGGAAGGCCCAAGCGGTTGTCGCCGTGGGCACCGATGGCCAGGTAGACCGCGTCGAAACCGTCGCGCAGGGGGCGCAGGTCGTCGATGGGGCACTCGAGCTCCACCTTGATGCCGCAGTCGAGGATCCACTGAATCTCGCCGTCGAGCAGGTCGTGGGGCAGGCGGTAGTTGGGGATGCCGTAGCGCAGCATGCCGCCCAGGTGCTTGCGGGCCTCGAAGATGGTGACGTCGTGGCCCATGATGGCCAGGTAGTAGGCCGCCGAGAGACCAGCGGGGCCGCCGCCCACCACGGCCACGCGCTTGCCGGTGGCGGGCGCGGTCCAGGGGCGGTAGTCGCTCTCCATGTGGTCCACGGCAAAGCGCTTGAGGCCGCGGATGTTCATGGGGTCGTCCACCATGCCGCGGCGGCAGTACATCTCGCAGGGATGCTCACACACGTAGCCGCACACGAGGGGCAGCGGGTTGTCCTTGCGGATGAGGCGCACGGCGTCGGTGTAGCGGCCGGCCTCCACGAGGCTGATGTAGCCGGGGATGTCCACGCCGGCCGGGCAGCCGGAAACGCAGGGCACGAGCTCAGACTGCTTGAAGCCGCAGACGTGGTTCTCCACGTGGCTCCTGAAGTCATCCGCGAAGCCCTGGACGGCCGTGAGGGCCATGGCCCCGGCCTCGTAGCCGATGGCACAGTCGGCCGACAGGTAGATGCTGCGCGCGGTGCGCTCGATGAGGTCGAGGGTCGCCGGGGTGGCGCGGTTCTCGAGCACCTCGTCGAACAGGTCGTGCAACGCGTTGAGGCCCACACGGCAAGGGGTGCACTTGCCGCAGCTCTGGGTCGCGCACATGGCGATGTAGGCGGCGGTGAACTCAACGGGGCACGGGGCCAGCGAGCTCACCGACAGCCGCCCTTCGAGGGCGCGGTGCAGGCCGTCCATGACGGCCTGGGCCTCGCTCCTCTCCATGACGTGCAGTCGTGCCATTCCTGCTCCTCTCTGGGGATGCGTGCGACTGACATTTCAGTAGCACGCACCATCATAGACCAAGCGAGCCTGAAAGCATCGACGGGGCAGGGTGCGTGTGACGGAGGTGCCCGGTGTGACAGAGGTGCCTGGCCCATCTGTCACTTCGCCTATCAAAAGAATGATGGAGCCCGGGGCGGTCCGAGCGGCAAGGTGGGACAAAAGTGCCCGAGTGATGGGACAAAAGTGTCCGGGTGGTGGGACAGGGGCGTCAGGAGGCGTGGGGCCCCAGGCGGTCGAGGAGCCGCTGCAGCGGCGAGGGGCACCAGCCCTCCCCGTGGCCCGGGCGTGGCGCCTCGTGAAGGGCCTCCGACACGGCGGGGTCGGTGAGGCGCAGGACCAGGGCGTAGGTGTAGCCGGCGGAGCCGGAGAGGGCCCAGACGTACCAGCTCAGGCCCGATGTGAGCAGCAGGAACGAGAAGATGTCGCGCGCGACGTCGGAGGCGAGGTCGTCCAGCACCTCGTCCCAGGGGAGCACCCCGTCGAGGGCCACGTGGAACGCGACGCCGCACACGAAGACCAGCAGCCATCCGAGCGCGTAGCTCCAGCCGCGGCGCACCTCCACGGTGCGGCGGCCGCGGCGGTCGCGGTCGCCGGTGCGCCGCACGCGCACGTGGGTGGTCTGGAACCAGCCGATGGCCATGCCCACGGGCACCGCCAGGAAGACCCACGGCCACTGGGCGGGGTCGTGGACGAGCGTGACCACGGCCATGACGAGGGAGTACGTGGGGATGCCCACCTGGGCGAGGCGAGACGCCGGCTTGTACCCGAACGACTCGGACACCACGTAGAGGACGCCTATGACGAGGACGACGAGGAAGAGCACGGTGCCTCCTGGGACGACGCGGCCAGCGGGAGGTACCTACCCCCATACGGGGGCGCCGACCCGCCGTGGGACGGGTCGGCGCCGGAGCGTCCGTGAATCGCGGGGCAGGGGCCGAACTCCGTGGGGCCTAGAAGTCGGCGTTGCCCACGGTGCGGGGGTGCGGCAGGACGTCGCGGATGTTGTCGATGCCGGTGAGGTACATCACCAGGCGCTCGAAACCCAGGCCGAAGCCCGCGTGCTCGCAGGTGCCGTAGCGGCGGAGGTCCAGGTAGTAGCGGTACTGCTCGGGATCCATGCCCAGCTCCTCGATGCGGGCCTGGAGCAGCTCCAGGCGCTCCTCGCGCTGGGAGCCGCCGATGATCTCGCCGATGCCCGGCACGAGGCAGTCCACCGCGGCCACGGTCCTGCCGTCGTCGTTGGCGCGCATGTAGAAGGCCTTGATCTCACGCGGGTAGTCGGTGACGAAGGTCGGGCGGCGGAAGTGCTCCTCGGTGAGGTAGCGCTCGTGCTCGGTCTGGAGGTCGATGCCCCAGCTCACCGGGTACTCGAACGCGTGGCCGGCGGCCTGGGCCTCCTCGAGGATGCTCACGGCCTCGGTGTAGGTGACCCGGGCGAAGTCGGAGGAGGCCACGTGCTCCAGGCGCTCGCGCAGGCCCTTGTCCACGAACTTGTTGAACATCTCCATCTCGTCGGGGCAGGAGTCCACGACCTCGCGGATGACGTACTTGAGCATGGCCTCGGCCACCTCCATGTCGCCCTCGAGGTCGCAGAAGGCCATCTCCGGCTCGATCATCCAGAACTCGGCGGCATGGCGGCGGGTGTTGGAGTTCTCGGCACGGAAGGTGGGGCCGAAGGTGTAGACGTCGCCGAAGCTCATGGCAAAGTTCTCGGCCTGGAGCTGGCCCGACACCGTGAGGTTGGTGGCCTTGCCGAAGAAGTCCTGGCTCCAGTCGACCTCGCCCGACTCCGTGCGGGGCGGGTTGTCCACGTCGAGGGTGGTGACGCGGAACATCTCGCCGGCGCCCTCGGCGTCACTGGCCGTGATGATGGGGGTGGTCACGTACACGAAGCCGCGCTCCTGGAAGAAGCGGTGGATGGCGAAGGCCGCCACCGAGCGCACGCGGAACACGGCGCGGAAAAGGTTGGTGCGGCTGCGCAGGTGCTGGTGGGTGCGGAGGAACTCGCGGGTGGCGCGCTTCTTCTGCATGGGGTAGTCGGGCGCGCTCTCGCCCAGCACGGTGATGGAGGTGGCCTTGAGCTCAAAGGGCTGCGGGCGGTCGGGGGTGAGGGCCACGACGCCGCTGACGAGCAGGGCCGAGCCGGTGCCGCATGCCGCGACCTCGGCGTAGTTGCCCACCTCGCCCACGTTCATGACCACCTGGAGATCCTTGAAGCAGCTGCCGTCGTTGAGGGTGACGAAGCCGAAGTTCTTCATGTCGCGCACCGAGCGGGTCCACCCGGCCACGGTGACGTCATGGTCGGCGAAGGCTTGGGGGTCGGCGTAGATCCGGGCGATGGTTGTCCTCTTCATGGGCGGCCTTTCTGGCGTGACGTGCGGGTTTCACGGCCCCCATTGTAGGACGGCGCCGCACGGCGGGCCGGCGCGCGTGCGGCGGGCGGCGCGGGCCCTTCTGGGCCGGGGACAGCGCCGGAGGCCGGCGGCGAGCAGCCCCGCGAGCCCCCTACTCCCCCACGCGCACGGGACACCCCTCGCGGAGCGACCGGATGGCGCTCTCCACCAGCATGAGGGCCATCTTGCCGTCGTGGCCCGCGACCTCGGGCTCCGTGCCGTCGTGGACGCAGCGCACGAAGGCTGCGTCCTCCTCCATGTAGGCTGCCGAGAAGAGCGTGCGCCACGTGGGCATGGAGTCCTCCACCAGCTGGCCGTCGCCGCGGGCGAGCACCACGCTGTTGACCTGCTGCGTGCCCACGGACAGGTGGTCCGTGGTTCCGAGCACCTCCGCGCGGGCGTCGTAGCCGTAGCGCACGTACTGGGAGCCCTCCACCATGCCGAGCGCGCCGTTCTCGAACTCGAGGAGGCAGGCGGCGGTGTCGTAGTAGTCGGGGTACGCGGCGGCCACCTCGGGGCTGCGGAAGTTGTGGCCCACGGCGTGCACCCACGCGACCTCGGAGCCGGCGAGCCAGCGCAGGGTGTCGAAGTCGTGGCTGTTGACCTCGGCGAGGGGGCCGCCGCTGCGGGAGACGTCGTACATCCGGTCCTGGGGCTCGCTGGGGCCGTGGGTGAGCGACTTCACGAGGGTGGGCTCGCCCGCCTCGCCGGCGTCCAGCAGCTCCTTCATGCGGCGGAAGCCCGGGTCGAACCGCCGCATGAAGCCGATCTGCAGCTTTACCCCGGCGGTCTCGCACGCGGCGATCATCTCGTCGCACTGCGCGGGGCTCGCGGCCATGGGCTTCTCGCAGAGCACATGCTTGCCGGCCGCGGCGGCGGCCGGCACGACGTCGCGGTGGGCGTCCGTGGGCGTGACCACCACGACGGCGTCCACGGCCGGGTCCTCCAGGGCGTCCTCGTAGCGCTCGTAGCATGCGGGGTAGCCGAGCTCCTCCGCGGCCTCGCGCAGGCGGTCGGGCGCCGGGTCGCAGATGGCGGCCAGGCGGGCGCCCGAGACGGAACCCTTGAACGAGTGGGCGTGGATCATGCCGGCGCGGCCGCAGCCGATGACGCAGATCCCGAGGGCGCGGTCCATGGGGGCTCCTTTCGCACGGGGGTCGAGGCGGGGTGCCTGCAATGTGTCCCTTAGTAATGGCACGGCGGTACAATAGGCAGACGGTTTTCTGACAATCCGCGGACCGGGCGTCCGGCGCAGACGGGATAAAGGGGTTCCTTGCCGATGGCTGAATGCCGGGCGGGGTACACAACGCACGTCTGCTACGACCTAACGGGCCCCGTGCAAAAGGAGTCGCCATGAACGCCCAAGTCACCCGCAACCGCATCAACGAGCGGCTGCTCACTATCATCGCCTTCATCTTCGCCGCCGCCTACGTGCTGTACTGCGCCATCTTCTGGGGCGGCCAGATCGCGGGCGGCAACGACGTGGCCGTCCTGGCCGTCTACATCCTCATGCCGCACCTAATCGCCACCGTGGTGGCCTTCGTTCTCACCGCCCTGGCCCTGTTCCTGGGCAAGAGCTGGTGGAACCTGGCCGCCGGCATCGTCTACATCGTGGCCATCTGCTGCTTCCCGGCCTACTGGTTCTTCCTCGTCGTGCCCTGCGTGCTGTCGTTCTTTGCCTTCTGGCACATGCATCGGCAGGAGAAGACGGCCGCCCCGCAGTTCCAAGAAGCGCTCGACCAGGAGCTCGACGCCCAGTCCGTGGACTCCCCCAACAAGGCCATGGAGGAGCTCGCAGACGAGGCGGACGCCCGGTCCGAGGCCGGATCCGACAAGTAGCGCCGGTCGCGCGACCCCTCCCGCAACCGATGGGGTACCGAGAAGCGATGGGCTTCTCGGTACCTTTTTTGTGGCGGCCGGGTGCGACAATGGGGTCAGCCACCGCGACCTAGGAGCGTCCATGAAGTACCTCATCGCCAGCGACATCCACGGCTCCGCCTACTGGTGCGGCCGCCTGATGGAGCGCGTCGAGGCCGAGCGGCCCGACAAGATCCTGATCCTCGGCGACGTCCTCTACCACGGACCGCGCAACGCGCTGCCCCGCGACTACGACCCCAAGGGCGTCATCGCCATGCTCAACCCCCTCGCGCCTGCCATCGTGGCCGTGCGCGGCAACTGCGAGGCCGAGGTGGACCAGATGGTCCTCGACTTCCCCTGCATGGCCGACTACGCCGAGATCGTCGACCCGGGCGGCCGCACCCTCTGGCTCACCCACGGCCACCTGTGGAACCCCGGCAACCTGCCGCCGCTGCAACCGGGCAGCGCCTTCCTCTACGGCCACACCCACGTGAAGGTGCTCGAGGAGGTCGAGGGCGGCGTCACGGTCTTCAACCCGGGCAGCGTGTCGATCCCCAAGGATGGCAGCCACTCCTTTGGCGTCTACGAGAACGGCAGGTTCCGCCTCGAGCTGCTCGAGGAGGGGTAGGAAGCGGGCGGCCCCTCGTTCGGTGAGTGGGCACAGGCCGCTCGATGAGCGCTTTTCCGCACACGGAAGCTTCGGTGAGCGGCCGATCCGCTCACCGAAGGGGCCGACGCCACTCACTGAAGAGCCACCTGCATGCGCCAGCCCACGCCGCCGCATGGCAGCCAAGAGAAAAGGGCCCCTCCGCGGAGGGGCCCTTCGTCATGGCGGGATGTGGCGGCGGTCCTAGAACCTGACCTCGGGGGCGTCGCGCACGGAGTCGTCCGCGACGTTGAAGCCGTCCTTGGCCGTGAAGTGGCCGACGCCCGCCACGAGGTTGCCGGGGAAGGTCTGGATGGCCGTGTTGTAGAGGTAGACGCAGTCGTTGTACGACTGGCGCGCGTAGACGATGCGGTTCTCGGTCTCGTCCAGCTGCTGCTGGAGGTTGATGAAGTTGGCCGACGCCTTGAGGTCGGGGTAGCCCTCGGCCACGGCGAAGAGCTGGCGCAGGGCCCCGGTGAGCATGTCGCTCGCCTCCATGGCGGCTTGCGGGTCGGGGGCGGCCGCCACGGCGGCGCGGGCCTCGGTCACGGCCTCGAAGGTGCCGCTCTCGTGCTTGGCGTAGCCCTTGACGGCCTCGACGAGGTTGGGGATGAGGTCGTTGCGGCGCTGCAGGTTGGCGTCGATGTTCTGCCAAGCGTTGTCCACGCGGTTGCGCTTCTGGACGATGCCGTTGTAGATGGAGATGCAGGCGACCACCAGCACGACCACGATGACGAGAATGACGATGACGGCGACCATGGTTGCTCCTTCCGGAGGGTGACGACGGGCCACGCTCGCGGCCCGGCGGAACTCGTACCTGGCGGGGAGAGGGGGATTCGAACCCCCGGGACGTTTGCGCGCCCGGCGGTTTTCAAGACCGCTGCATTCGACCGCTCTGCCATCTCCCCGGGTCCTGTTATCCTACCGCATATCCCCAAGATTCAAACCGAAAGGCGGCCGGTGGACGTTTCTGCAGCTCAGGCCCAAGACGAGAGGTTCATGGCCCTGGCCTTGGGCGAGGCGGCGAAGGCCGCCGAGGAGGGCGAGGTGCCCATCGGCGCCGTGGTGGTGTGCGACGGCGAGGTCGTGGCGGCAGCCCACAACCGCCGAGAGACCGACCGCGACCCCAGCGCCCACGCGGAGTTCTCGGCCATGGTGGCCGCCGCGCAGGCCCTGGACCGCTGGCGGCTCACCGGCTGCACCGTGTACGTGACCCTGGAGCCCTGCCTCATGTGCGCCGGCCTCATGGTGAACGCGCGAGTGGACCGCTGCGTCTTTGGCGCCCCCGACCCCAAGGGCGGGGCCGTGGGGACCCTCTACGACGTGAGCGGCGATGCGCGCCTCAACCACGCGTTCGAGGTCTGTGGCGGCGTGCTGGAGGAGGAGTGCGCCGGGATGCTGCGGGAGTTCTTCCGCGCACGGCGGCGGGCGGCGAAGGAGGCGCGGCGGGACGCGGCAAAGGCCGCAAGCACGCTCGTCTCGGCACTCGCGGACCCTGCGACTGACGGCGCACCCCCCTCCGCCTGAAAGCAGAGACGAGGGGTTAAGGACAGAGAGTAATCTTCACCCGAACGCGACCATCCTCCTTGCTGACGTCAAAAGCTCCTCCTTGCTGCTCGACGAGCAACGCAGCAAGGTCGAGCCCAAGCCCGTAGCCCTCGGGCATAGTCGCCGTGTCGTCCAGCGCCGCTGCAAGGGAAAGTGCGCCACCCTCCCAAGAGGCCACTACAGAAGAGCAGCCCCCTCCTTCCAATATATTAAATAGAGCAATGATATAATCCTCATCACAGATAGCTGTAGCCTCATCGGGCACCGACTTTTGTTCTATCCTGACGCCCTCTAAATGAGGAGCGACGGCATCGAGCAAGTCGCATACCTTTCGCCGATTCAAATCCGGACCAACGGCACCCTCCTCCACCAGTGCTTTTTGCAATACCTGGTTTGCCATGGCCGCGGCACGGCGAACCTCATCCGATATGGCCGCCACAGCCTCGTCCCGATTCACTACGCCGTCTTCAAGGCCATCTGCACACCCTTGAATCACGGCCAAAGGCGCCTTCATCGAATGGGATGCCCGCGAAAACGCATGCCTCGCGCGGTCGCGCTCCCCCGCCAGCGCGCCTCGGGCCTGCCTGCAGGCGTGGCGCACAGCAAGGGACGCAAGGGCAGCCATAGCAGCCAAGACTGCTGTGGATGCACGGACGGCAAAAACGGGAAAGGTGGTATCCACCCAACATGCCCACAGGCCGCCGGTCTCAAAAGAGAAAAGGTCGCCGTCGAACGCGTAGTACCAGCCGCTCACCAAGCCATCTTCGTAAGGCCTTATCTCGTCCATGACGAGGGTGCCCGCCTCTTGGTCATGGAGGATATGGGAGAACAGGTTCACTTGGAGCATGCCGGCCGAGTCCGGCCCGCTATAGGTAATGTCGGTTACAGGCCCCATGTGGTAAGGCGGATAGCCCAGGCCCAAAACCGCGGTATTTTGCGCCGCCATAAGGGAGCGTCGAGCCTGTACGTTAACAAGCCCAGTCGCCAACAGCGCATAAAGGAGCACGATAACAGCGGCCACGAACGGCGTCCATCGGGCCAAATCCATGAGACGGTCCAGAGAAGACCGTGTTTTTGGGGAGACCTGATTGCTTCGATTCGACTTCATTGGGCATCCCTTTCATCTGACCCCTCCAAGCAAAAACCCCTTCCCCACAAAGTGCAAACCTGCACAGCGGACCCGGCATCCTCCAAAGCCCGACGAAGGCGTCGCACAGACTCATCCATCGCATGGGAGCTGCCGGCCCTAGAGCCCCAGACTGCAGAAGCTAGGTGCTCACGGGTCTTTGCACTCCCGTCGTTTGACATGAGGACAAGCAGCAGTCTCCGTTCCCGCGGGGCCAAGAGAAGCCGCACCCCTCGGCACAGGAAATCCCCGGTGACGGGGTCCACCCTCAGATCGCCGTAGGAAAGGCTAGCCGTCGCCGGACCCTGTGCCGCACGCCGAAGCAACGCATCCACATGGGAAACAAGCACCATGGGGCGGAACGGCTTGGACAAAAAGAGGTCCGCACCGGTAGCAATTGCCTGAGTGCAGTCGAGGTCGGCGCTCCGAGCGGTAAGTACCACAAGTGGAACTGAAGAGCGTTCGCGAACGCGACCTATGACCGTCAGACCATCCATTCCGGGCAGCCCCAAGTCAAGGAGAACGAGGTCGCAAGGTACCGTCCCTATGGATTCAATGAGCTCCTCCCCAGTGGAGAGGAGCCGCACATCATGGCCCGCCCGCGCAAGATAGCGGCCAACGAGGGAGGCCAACCGCACTTCGTCTTCCACATAGAGGACGGATGCCATGGTGGCCCCCTTCGTTGAACCGTTATTCATCAATCGACTTTAATTACTATGTTTTATAATTACATTTCACAGTAGGTGTCCAAGACCTCTTCGAGACGCGCGCGGCGCATCTCTGCAGCCTCTGACACCTTGGGGCAGGGGAGAAGGGCCCCTGCCGCAGCAAGGGAAAGAATCTGGAGAAACTCGCGCCTCCCGTACCTCGAAAGCGCCAACCGCTCACTCAAACCGCCACTGGACATCTTGCATCTCCCTTCTTTGATTGGACGTGTTCTAATTATTTACGGCCAGTCCTTTCAGCAGCATCACGGATCTCCCACGGCTGGACCACCGCTGGCCTGAAGGCGATTAAGGGTGCCCTCAATCGATTTCAGGCGCAGGTCAGACGCAGAATCAGGTAGAGGGATGACCTGGCACAGAGAGCTGGAGACAGAGGCGGGCGCGGAGCCCTACACCACCTGGAAGATCAGGAAGTCCAGGTAGTGGGTCTCGGGGATGCCCCAGACGATGGGGTGGTCGGGGGCCTGCTGGCGCTCCTCCACCTGGCGGAGTTGCACGTTGGCGTCGTGGGCCGCCTGGGCGACGGCATCCTTGAGGCGGTCGGCGTCCATGAAGTGGGAGCAGCTGCACGTGGCCAGGTAGCCGCCGCGGGGCAGCAGGCGCAGGGCTTGGTTGTTGATCTCGCGGTAACCGCGGGCGGCGGCGGACACGTTCTTGCGGCTCTTGGTGAAGGCCGGCGGGTCCAAAACAATGAGGTCGAAGGGGCCGCCCTCCTCGGTGCGGCGGCGCTTGTCGGCGATGAGGGCGTCCAGGTACTCGAAGACGTTGGCGCAGGTGAAGCCCATGACGTCCTCGAGGCCGTTCAGACGGGCATTGGCGGCGGCCAGGTCGCACGCCGCCTGCGATATGTCCACGCAGCGCACAAAAGCCGCCCCTCCCGCCGCGGCGTTGAGACCGAACGGGCCCACATGGGAGAAGCAGTCGAGCACGCGGCGGCCGGCCGCGATGTCGCGGACCGCGCGGCGGTTGTACTTCTGGTCGAGGAAGAAGCCCGTCTTCTGGGAGTGCACGAGGTCAAGGGCGTAAGCGACGCCGTTCTCGCGCGCCACCACGGAGGGCTCGCCGGGGTCGCAGGCACCGGGCTCGGGCCACCAGCCGGTGTAGGACGGCAGCCCCTCCTTGGCACGGCTGGCGATGTCGTTGCGCTCGTAGATGCCGCGGATGGCCTGGCCGCGGCCGCGAAGGGTGTCGAGGAGCGCGGGGCACACCGTGGGGCGGAGGCGCTCCATGCCCACAGTGCCCACCTGCGAGACGAGCACGTCCTCATAGCGGTCCACCGTAAGGCCCGGGAAGCCGTCCGCCTCGGAGAAGACCACGCGGCAGCAGTTGGTGTCGGGCTCTGCGCCGGGGAGGGCCCGGGCGCCCATGACGCACTCGCGGTAGTCCCAGGCCCAGGCAGCCTTGCGGCGCCAGAAGGCGTCGTCCACGCGGTCGTTGGCGTTGCGGGTGACCAGCCGCACGCGGATCTTGCTCTGCTCGGAAAGCAGACCCGTGCCAAGATAGGTGCCCTTCTCCTCGCGCACGTCCACCACACAGCCGTTGGTGGCCGCCTCCCCGGTGGCCGGCGACGGCTCCAGGGAGCGGACCTCTCCCTCGAAGACCCAGGGGTGTCCCGCCGAGATGGCCCGGGCGGCCTTCTTGGTGACGACCGCCTGGGGGTATGGGCGCAGCTGCTTCATGGTTCCTCCGGGGTCGCGGGCCGCGCGCGGCAAACACCGCGGGCAGGACAATCAGATTCTCAAGAGGCTAAGTGACAGATGGGCCAGGCACCGCTGTCACATCCGACGTGGCCGCTACGAGTGGCGGCCGAACCGCCCACCCGAGGGGCCGCGTCCGCGGGACCGGGAGCCCGAGAACATCGTGCGCCGGGGCTTCACCGTGGAGCGGCGGGGGTTGGGCACGATGCGCCCGGCGGCATATTCGAAACCCTCGAGGTCGGCCACCGGCACGAGCTTCTTCGTGAAGTACTCGATCTCGCGCAGGGGGCTGATCTCGTCGGGGGCCACAAAGGTGTAGGCGTGGCCCGTGGCGCCGGCGCGGCCCGTGCGGCCGATGCGGTGCACGTAGTCCTCCGGGTCCAACGGCACGTCGTAGTTGACCACGGCGTCGATGCCCGAGACGTCGATGCCGCGGCTCATGACATCGGTGGCCACGAGGATGCGCACGCGCCCGTCGCGGAAGCGCTCCAACGCGCGCTCACGGGCCTTCTGGGGGCGGTCGGCGTGCATGACGTCCACCTTGAAGCCGGCGTTCTTGAGGGAGCGCTCCAGCTGGTCAACTCGCGCCTTGGTGCGGCAGAACACGAGCACCCGCTCGAAGTCGTCGCGGCGCACGAGCTCCTCCAGAAGCGGCGTCTTCTGGCCCTGGACCACGGGCATGAGGGCCTCCTCCACCGTGGCGGCCGTCTCGCCCACCCGGGCGATCTCGATGACGTCGGGGTCGTGGAGCAGCGCGTTCACCGTCGACGAGATGGACGGCGGGAGGGTGGCCGAGAAGAGCAGCGTCTGCTTCTCCTCGGGCAGCGCGTGGATGATGCGGCGGACGCTGGGCCAGAAGCCCATGTCGAGCATGCGGTCGGCCTCGTCGAGGACGAGCACCTCCACGGCGTCGAGGTCCACGAGCCTGCGCTCCATGAGGTCGATGAGGCGCCCCGGGGTGGCCACGAGCAGGTCGCAGCCCTTCTCGAGCTTCTTGAGCTGGCTCTCGAACCGCGCCCCGCCCATGACGATGACGGCGTGCTGGCCGGTCTTGCCGCACACCACCGAGGCGACGTCCTCGATCTGCTGGGCCAGCTCGCGCGTGGGGGTGACCACGAGGGCCTGGGGCGCCGTGGCACCGGCGGGGCGTTTATCGGCTTGGGCGCTCTGGGCGATACGCTGGAGCACCGGCAACACGAAGGCGGCCGTCTTGCCCGTGCCGGTCTGGGCGGAGGCCACGACGTCGTGACCTGCAAGAACGCAGGGGATAGCGTCGGCTTGCACAGGGGTGGGCTGGGTGAAACCGAGGGCGTCGACGCCCGAGAGAATCTGCTCTGTGAGCCCGAGCTCGGCAAATGAAGTAGACATGTTCTCCAGTATGGGACAAACGCGCCGCAGCCACGCGCGAGACCAGCCAATTTGCACGAGGGCTGCCCACGGCACACGGGTCGGTACGGCAGGACGAAAAGCCCGCCGCCCAGGACAGTGGGCGGCGGGCTTAAAATCACTCGCTTGCACCTAGTGTTCTACAGCCGGCTCCTCCATGGCATCCAGATGCGTCTGAAGGTCAACAGCACATATGCGAAGCGCCGTGGAATACCTCTCGTTCTCTTGGCCCGAAGAGACCTCGACCAAAGCCCAAGACAAGGGTTCTAGGCATTCCAAATCAATGGAGTTGCCGCGCGCATCGGTGACCAACGTGGAGCCATCCACCATGAAGACCCTGAAGGGCTCCTCGTCCTCCGGGATGGGGTCGTGGGTCAATACTCGCGGGTCTTCGAGCACGATGCGCCCGTTTCCCACATGAGTGACGCGGCCTTTGAACTGCGCGACGCCCGGAGCACACTCGTTAGCAGGAGACTGGGTGACAAACTGGGGCGCATTGCTCGCAAGCGCCACCGTCGCTGCCCCAAGGAGAAGGAGCGAACCGAAGCCAAAAAGAAGCAGCGCACGCGACCTTGCACCATTGCGCTTCATGGTATCCCTCCCAACTTAAGGAAGAAGGCACTTCGTCTCGGTGTGCACACTTCCGTCTGCGAAGGTGTACCGAATAGTGAAGTCATGGCGAGCCCCACCATCAACCGCCCTGTAACTCACGGAATAGTTCTGGGAGGATGTGGGCTGGGTGGTCACCTGATAGGACAAAATCCCGCTGATTTTGTCCGACAAGATAGTGTAGGTAACCCAAATGCGAGCACCACAGTTGTAATAGAGCGTCTGGGTTGCCTGCATGGTGGGGCGCCTAGCAGGAGATTCCTGAGCAAAGGGGGCGATGGCCTCAGAGGCCATCGCAGGAGTGACGACAAAAGTGCCGCAACAGAGCGCCGCGGCAGCCAACAAGGGGAGGATCAGAATCCTTTTCTTCATTATTCTCTCCTTTTCATAATGCATAAACCATCGGAGAATGCTTACGACCTCCTCTCTTAGCTATCAGCTAATTATCCTTCTTCTACCTCATTTATAGCATTATTTCTTACCGTTAGTCCTTTAAAATAGGACTGAATATTATTTTTTGGCAAACAACCCGCAAGGCCCGATCTCCCACAATCGGTAAGAGCCGCAAGTCCGGAGGCGCACCTGATAGCATGGGTCCCTGTCAACCAACGTTCAGCCAGAGCGCCGGAGGTCCCATGCCCATCAAAGTCGCCGACGGCCTGCCCGCCAAGGAGATCCTGCGGCAGGAGCGCATCTTCGCCCTGGAGGAGGAGGTCGCCTCCAACCAGGACATCCGCCCGCTGCGCGTGGTCATCCTCAACCTCATGCCTACCAAGGTGGAGACGGAGACCCAGATCCTGCGGCTCATCTCCAAGAGCCCGCTGCAGGTGGACGTCGACTTCATGCGCGTCTCCAGCCACGAGTCCACCCATGTGAGCCAGGACCACCTGGTGAAGTTCTACGAGACGTTCGACGCCTTCCGCGACGGCTACTACGACGGCCTCGTGATCACCGGCGCGCCCGTGGAGCAGATGGCCTTCGAGGATGTGGACTACTGGGACGAGCTCTGCAAGATCATGGACTGGGCCCAGACACACGTGTTCTCCACCATGTACCTGTGCTGGGGCGCCATGGCCGGCCTCTACCACCTGCACGGCGTGCCCAAGCGCCTGCTGGGGGCCAAGCTCTTCGGCGTGTTCCCGCAGCGCCTGTGCGACGAGTACAACTTCCTCACCAACGGGTTCGACGAGGTGCACAACATGCCCCACTCGCGCCACGCCACGAGCGACCCCAACGCCATCGAGGCCGACCCGTCCCTGCAGGTGCTCTCCCGCGGCTTCACGAGCGGCCCGGCCCTCGTGGCCACGCCCCACTTCTTCGAGGTGTACGTGCTCGGGCACTTTGAGTACGGCCGCGACACCCTGGCCGGCGAGTACTGGCGCGACTTCAAGGCGGGGCTGCCCATCCAGCTGCCGGAGAACTACTTCCCCGACGACGACCCGGAGCGCCAGCCGATCTTCACCTGGCGCGCCCACGCCAACCTGCTGTGGCGCAACTGGCTCAACTACGTCTACCAGATGACGCCCTACGAGCTGGAGACGATGCCTGCGGTCAAGGCCCAACTGGCCGAGCAGGCCGCAGCCGAGCACGGCGTGCCCGCCAAGCTGTGACGTGACGAGGGGACGACGGCACCTGTCGCCCCACCCACCCGCACGGCGCATCTCCGTACCCGACGCACGGTCGAGGGGCCCCGACGCTTCGGCGCGTCGGGGCCCCTCGACATCAAACCCTTGTGGGACACAAGTGCCCGACCATTGGGACAGAAGTGTCCGACCGGTGGGACAGAGCGGCTAGGCCAGCAGGGTCTTGCGGCCGTAGGCGGCGTCCCAGTTGCGGGTGAACTCGTCCACGGCCATGGGGGTGCTGGGGATGTCGAGCATGTTCCAGGCCACGTCCACGGGGACGGTCACGGCCTCGATGCCGTTCTCGAGCAGCTCGTTGACCTGCTCCACGTTCTTGAACGAGGCGGCCACGATGCGGGTGTCCATGCGGGCCTGGTCGAGCATGGCCTGCAGGCGCACGACCTCGCCCACGCCGTCGCCCAGGTTGCACATGCGGTTGACGTAGGGAGCCAGGTAGTCGGCGCCGTTCTTGGCGGCCATGAAGCCCTGGCTGGCGGAGTAGATGGCGGTGGCCAGGACCCCCAGGCCCTCGGCCTTGCAGGCCTTGATGGCGCGCATGCCCTCGTGGGTCACCGGGATCTTGACGTAGGTGTTCTCGGGGCGCAGGGCGCAGATGTAGCGGGCCTCGGCCATGATGCCGTCGAAGTCCGTGGATACCACCTGGATGAACAGCTTCTGCTCGGGCGCCAGCACCTCGAGCATGCCGTCGCGGACCTCCTCGAAGGTCTTACCGCTCCGGGTGATGATGGTGGGGTTGGTGGTCACGCCGTCGACGGTGTAGACCTCGTTGAGCTCGCGGATGGCGTCGATGTCGGCGGTGTCGAGGATGAGTTCCATGGTCTTCCCTTTCTGGTCCCGGCCTGGGTTTTCTACACTGGCCTTATGATAGCTGTTTACGAACGAAACGATTATATGCTACGAACAGATATATATACCAGCCTCACTCCCCACGGACGCGGGCGTCCAGGCCGCGGGCGCGGGCCTCGTCGACCACCCAGGCGACGTCGGCCTCGGAGAGCTGTGAGACGTTCCCCATGGCGTAGTCGAGCCCCAGGGAGTCGTACTTGGCGCTGCCGAGCTGGTGGAACGGCAGCACGTCCACGCGGGTGAGACCGGCGGCCCCCACAGCGTCGAGGTTGGCGGCCACGTTCTCCGGGGAGTCCGTGTGGCCGGGGACGATGGGCATCCGGGCCACGACGTCGGCGCCGAGCCCCCGGAGGTGCGCCAGGTTGCGGTCGCGCACCTCCGGGTCGATGCGGCAGACCCCGACGGAGCGGTCGCGGTCGGCCACCTTGAAGTCCACGAGCCAGCGGTCGCACACGGCGGCCAGCCCCGCGGGGTCCGCCATGGGCAGGGCCAGGGTGGTCTCGACGGCGGTCCCGAGGCCCTCGGCCTTGGCCCGCCCGAGGAGCGCCCGCACGAAGGGCTGCCAGAGCAGCGCCTCGCCGCCGGAGACCGTGAGCCCTCCCCCGCTCTCCTCGTAGAAGGCCGCGTCGCGCAGCACCCGGTCCATGACGTCGTCCACGGAGAGCTCCTCGCCGAGGAGCGTCTTGGCGCCGGTGGGGCAGTCCTCGGGCGCCATGGCGCAGAGGCCGCCCGGCTCGCGGCGGGAGCACCCCATGCACAGCCGCTCCTTGAAGGAGACCTCCGGGGCGGCCGAGAGGTTCTCGGGGTTGCAGCACCATGGGCACGTGAAGGGGCAGCCCTTGAGGAACACGGTGGTGCGGATGCCGCCGCCGTCGTGGAGCGAGTAGCGCTGCACGTTGGTGACGCAGGCCGTCTGCCCGGCCCTAGAGGACATGCTCGCTCCGGTTGATGATGTCGTCCTGGATGCCGCGGGCGAGCTCCACGAACATGGCCGAGTAGCCGGCCACGCGCACCACGAGGTCCCCGTGGTCCTCGGGGTGCTCCTGGGCGTCGAGGAGCGTGGCCCTGTCCACCACGTTGAACTGGATGTGCTGGACCTTGAGGCGGTTGAAGGCGCGCAGGTAGGCGCAGAGCCTCTCGACGCCGTCGTCGCCGGCCAGCGTGGCGGGCGAGAACTTGACGTTCAGGAGGCTGCCGTTGGAGTCGAGGGTGTTGTCGAGCTTGGCCACGGAGCGCAGCGACGCGGTGGGGCCCTCCTTGTCGCGGCCCACCATGGGCGAGAGACCGCCGTCGGCCAGCTGCTCGTGGGCGCAACGGCCGTCGGGGGTGGCGCCGCAGGCCTCGCCCAGCGGGATGTGGGCCGAGACGGTGTAGCTGCCGGGCTGGAAGCGGCCGCCGCGGGGGTTGTCGTACCGCACGACCTCGTGGCCGTAGTGGGAGAGCAGGCGCTCGCCGATGAGGTCGACCTCGTCGACATCGTTGCCGTACTTGGCGAAGCGGTTGACGAAGCGCTGGCGCCAGACCTCGTCGCCCTCGCCGGACCAGTCGCGGTCGAGCATGGCGTAGAGATCGCCCCAGGAGAGCAGGCCCTGCTCGATGACGGCCTGCTTCATGACCAGCAGGGAGTCGGCCAGGTTGGCGGTGCCCACGCCCTGCACGCCGGAGGGGTTGTAGCGCGCGCCGCCGGCGGTGATGTCGGCGCCCTTCTCCATGGCGTCGCGGACGGCGCAGGACAAAAGCGGGGTGGGGCTGGTCTCTCGGTGGGCGAGGTCGCAGACGTTGCACCCCTCCACCATGAGGGCCACGTAGCGGTCGATGACGGCCTCCACGGCGGAGACGAGCCCCTCGAAGGTGTCGAAGCCCTCCGGGTGCTCGGCCAGGGCGATCTCCATGCAGCGCACCATGTTGAACATCGAGATGTCGTGCAGGCCGTACATGCGGCCGGGGATGGACAGCTCCACGCAGCCCACCACGCCGTAGTCGCGGGCGTCCTCGAGGGAGACGCCGCGGTTGACGAACGACAGGATGTTGGCGTCGTCGGAGAAGACCTGCGGCATGCCGTCGCCCAGACGGATCACCTCGGCGGCGGTGCGGAGCAGGCGCGCCGGGGTGGTGGAGTGGATGCGCAGTGAGAGGTTGGGCTGGGGCAGGCGGGTGTCGTTCTGTACGTCCAACAGCAGCTCGGAGAGCTCGTTGGAGCAGTCGCGGCCGGTCTCGTCGACGCCGCCTACCACGATGTTGAAGCCGGAGGGGAAGCCGGCGAAGAACTTGGCGCTCTCGGTGCTGCGCACGAACACGACGGTGTTGCACTTGAGGTAGAAGTCCTGGATGAGCTCGCGGATGAACGCGGGGTCGGCGCCGGCGTCCCGGGAGGCGCGGTAGAGGGGCCAGAGGTACTGGTCCACGCGGCCCAGCGAGATGGAGCTGGCGTTGGACTCGTGCTCGAATACGAGCTCGGCGAGCCACAGCGCCTGCAGGCCCTCGTAGAAGTCGCGGGCCGGGCCCTCGGCCAGGTGGTCGAGCATGGCGGCCATGCGGGAAAGTTCCCCGGCTCGGGCGGGCCCGGCCGTGGCGGCCAGGGCCCGGCAGGCCTCGGCGTAGCGGCGGATGTAGGCCACGGTGCCCTCGAGCACAATCACGGCCGCCTGGTAGAACCCGTTCCCCGGATCGGCGGCCAGGTGCCCGCGGGCCTCGGCGAGGAGCGCGCCCCAGCCGCGGGTGATGACGGCCTCGAAGTCAGGGATGATGTGGCCCTGGCCCTTGTCGGTCTGGGCCACGGCGAACACGCGGGTCCTCTGGGCCTCGACCACCTCGGCGGGCACATGGGCGCGGTACCAGTCGTTGAGGCTGCGGCCACACCAGAAGGGATAGAGGACGTCGCGGTAGTAGGCCTTGTCCTCCTCGGTGATGGAGAAGCGGTCCTGCGGGCGGGTGCCGAACTCGTCGAGCTCGTCGAGGATCCAGTAGGGGCTCATCTCGGGCGAGACCACGCCGGCGCGGGGCACGCGGGTGCGGTTGCCGGCGAGCAGGTCGTGGTCGTCGATCACGACCTCATGGTTCTCCAGCAGATGGACGAGGGCGCGGGCGCGGCGCAGGATGGCGGGCTGGCCCTCGGTCTCGCCGTAGCTCTCCATATAGAGGGTGGCGCGCTCGAGGTCGATGGGGCGCTCCTGTGCGAAGAGACTGTCCTTGATGGCCTGGGTGCGCTGGGTGAGCATGGCGTCCTCCCTGATGGGGTTATTACTTGCTATTACTTTATCCTATTCTGTCGTGGTATCTACAAGAACAAGACAGACTGAATGACTCCACAGCACCTCCACCGATGGAGGCCCATCTGGGGGCCGGGTCGGCGCCGCGGGCCCCGGCCCGGCAACGGGCCCGCATCCGGCGCCGCTCAGAGCACCGTCGCCCCGGCCTCCTCCAGCGACTCCACCAGCGCCGGGGTCGCGGGGGCCGTGATCACCGCGGCGAAGTCGCGGACGTTGCCGTAGGCGTACGTGCCCCAGGCGCCGAACTTCTCGGCATCGGCCACCAGGTAGGCCTCGCGCGAGCGCTCGAGGGCGCACCGCTTCACGATGCCGTCGTCGGCGTCGAACGTGAGGACGTCGCCCGACGCCGCGTCCACGCCCAGCGCGGCGATGAACGCGCGGTCGAACCGCAGCGGCCCCAGCGCCTCCACGGTGCGCGCCCCCACGAAGCCGTTGAGCTCCCGGTTGACCGTGCCCCCGGTGCCCACGGCCGTGACCAGCGGATTCGCGGCGAGGATCTGGAGGATGTCGATCATGGTCGACACCACCTGGCAGCGGGTGTCCCCGGCCGCCAGGAGCTGCGCCAGGTAGTGGTTGGTGGACGAGACGTCGAGGAACACCGTGTCGCCGGGCTCGATGAGGCCGTAGGCCCGCTCGGCGATGGCGCGCTTGGCGTCCGCGTTGATGTCCACGCGGTTGAGCACCACACGCTCGAGGGGCGCCTCCGGGCGTATGGCACCGCCGTAGACCTTCTTGGCACGCCCCTCCTCCACCAGCTGCTTGAGGTCCTTGCGGATGCAGTCCTCGCTCACGTCGAAGCGCGCCGCGAGGTCGGCCACGGCCACGCGGCCCTGCTCGGCGATGAGGTCGGCGATGGCGTTCTGCCGCTCCTGGAGAAACACCGGGCACCCCCTTTGCCGTTGTTCACGTATTGTTTTGTCCGACTTTATCGTATTTGGACCGCAGCGACCCGGACTCCCCGCAAACGGTGGGCCCGCGGCGGGAAAACCGGCCTCTGACCCGTGGCCGGGGCGGCTATACTACGAACCGTCTGCGCCGGCGACGGGCCGGCAGCCTCACTACATGAGAAGGGACATCGATGAAACCCCGACCTCGCAGTCGATGACCCCTCCCGCGTGACTCCGAGACCGTTCGGACACCGGGCGAGGGGTGTCCGGCCGCCCACGGGCGGCACCGTGACAGGGCGAGACCCTGGACCACGAAGGAGCACGCATGATCTACCTGTCCCAGATGCTGGGCCTTCCCGTCGTCGACTCCGAGGGCGAGCAGGTCGGCACCGTCAACGACCTGGGCATCGCCACCGGCGAGGTCTTCCCCCGGGTCACCTCCCTGGCCTTCGTGGGCCCGGGCAAGACGCCGTTCATGATCAGCTGGCGCAAGTACGTGGAGGACTTCGACGGCGACGCCGTGCGCCTCAAGGTGCCCGCCACCGACATCCGCTTCTCCTACCTGCAGCCCGAGGAGGTCCTCATCAACCGGGACCTCATGAACAAGCAGATCGTGGACACCCGCGGCCTGCGCGTGGTGCGCGTGAACGACCTCAAGCTCTCAGACTCCGGCTCGTCGCAGCTGCGCCTCCTCGGCGCCGAGGTGGGCGCCCGCGGCGTGCTGCGCGGCCTCTCCCCGCACCTGGAGTCGCTGGCGGTCAAGGTGGGGCGCGTCTTCGGCCACGAGCTCCCCGAGAAAATCATCGCCTGGAGCTACATGGACCTCCTTGACCGCGAGCTCTCCGACGTGCAGCTCAACGTGAGCCACAAGACCCTCGACGACATGCACCCCGCCGACATCGCCGACATCCTCGAGCAGCTCGACCCACGCCTCCGCGGCCAGGTCTTCGCGCAGCTCGACGACGTCCAGGCGGCCGAGGCCATGGCCGAGCTCGACGACGACGAGATGGCCGCCGAGATCATGGACGAGATGAACGCGGCCGACGCGTCCCGCATGCTCTCGGAGATGGACCCCGACGACGCCGCCGAGCTCGTGAGCGAGCTCGACTACGAGCGCGCCGAGACGCTCCTGCGCCTCATGGGCGTGAAGGAGGAGCGGGCCATCCGCCAGCTCCTGGGCTACCGGGAGGACACCGCCGGACGCATCATGACCTCGGAGTTCATCGACCTGAGGCCCTCCGCCACGGTGGCCGACGCCATTGGGGCCATCCGCACCGTGGACGAGGACGAGATCGAGACGGTCAACTACATCTACGTGACCGACGACGACCGCCGCCTCCTGGGCGTGCTGTCCCTGCGCACCCTGCTCATCGAGCCCATGGGCGCGACCCTCTCCTCCATCATGGAGACCGACGTCATCTGCGCCGACCCCGACGACGACCAGGAGGACGTGGCCGAGGCGATCTCCAAGTACAACCTGCTGGCCATCCCCGTGGTCACCGACGAGCGCCGCATCGTGGGCATCGTCACGGTGGACGACGCCCTCGACGTCCTCGAGGAGGAGCACGAGGAGGACCTGCAGCTCGCCGGCGGCCGCACCGACTCCGACCCCGACCGGCCCACCCACGACCTCCGGTGGCTCCTGGGTAGCCAGCTCTGGTTCTTCTTCTGGGTGGTGGGCGCCGCCGTGATGAGCGCCGTAGGAAGCGCCCTGGGCCTCGGCGCCGGCACCCTGGCCGCCGCGGTGGCCCTGCCGGTGTGCCTGCTCATGGCCGACGACATGGTGGGCTACGTGGTGGGCTTCTTCATCGAGTTCGACCCCGACGACGAGGGCGCCCCGTCCAGCGGCGCCTTCGTCGTGCGCGGCGTGGCCATCGCCTGCGTCTACCTCGCCCTCGTGGTGCTGGCCGCCGCCGGGTTCGCCGAGATCGTACCCGAGATGCCGGTCACCCAGGCCCTCGTCGACGGCTTCTGGGCCGCAGCGGCGGCGGCCCTGGTGAGCTACGTGTCGGCGCCGGCCTACCTCAAGGCCCTGCGCGTCAAGGACGGGCGCGGCGAGGACGTGTCGCGCCTCTCCCTGCGCATGGTGGCCCTCGCTGTGGCCATCGCGGTGTTCTGCGCCGTGGCCCTCGCCCTCCTCGGGATGCAGGGATAGCCCGTGGCGGCCCTCAAGCGGGATCGGACCCCGCAGAACCCCACCGGCCAGAGGCGCCCGGCACCGGCGGCCCCCAAGGCCATGCGCGTGGGCACCGTGCTCGCGGCCATGGGCCCGGGCCTCATCGCCGCCCTCTCCGGCACCGACGCCGGCGGCATCGCCACCTACTCCAACGCCGGCGCGCTCTTTGGCTTCGGCCAGCTCTGGACCGTGCCCATCATGGGGTTCCTCATGATCGTGGTCCAGGAGACCGCCGCCCGCATGGGCTGCGTCACCGGCAAGGGCTTCGCGAGCCTCATCCGGGAGCAGTTCGGCGTGCGCATGAGCGCGTTCGCCATGCTGGCGCTGCTCGTCTCCAACACCATGGTCACGCTGTCCGAGTTCGCCGGCATCGCGAGCGGCATGGCCCTCTTTGGCATCCCGGCGGCCGTGAGCGTGCCGACGGCGGCCATCGTCATCTGGCTGCTCACCATGAGCGGCAGCTACAAGCGCATCGAGAAGGTGCTGCTGGCCATCTGCTGCGTCTTCATCACCTATGTGATCGCCGGCTTCATGGTGGGCCCCGACTGGGGCGACGCCCTCAACGCCACCTTGGTGCCCCGGCTCCAGGCCACACCCGAGTACCTGAGCCTGCTCGTGGCCAACATCGGCACCACTATCGCGCCGTGGATGATCTTCCTCGCCCAGTCCAACGTGGTGGACAAGAACGTGGGGGCCGCCGAGATCCCGTTCCAGCGCATCGACACCGCCACCGGGGCCATCCTGGCCTCCGCCATCTCCTGGTTCATCATCATGGCCACCGGCGTGACCCTGCACCCGGCGGGCATCGCCGTGGACGACGCGGCCCAGGCGGCCCAGGCCCTGGTCCCCATCGCCGGCGCCTATGCAGAGAGGCTCTTCGGCCTGGGGCTCGTGGGGGCCTCGGTGCTCGCCGCCTCGGTGCTGCCCGGCATCACCTCGAGCGCCGTGTGCGAGGCCTTTGGCTGGGAGCACGGGGCCGACCGCACCTGGGGCGAGGCCCCGGCGTACCGCGGCATCATCACCGCCATCATCGCCCTCTCGGCCGGCGTGGTGCTCGTCCCCAACGTGGACCTCTTCGGCATCATGATGGCGGCCCAGGTGGTCAACGGCGTGCTGCTGCCGGTGCTCATGGTCTACATGGTGCGCATCGCCAGCGACCGGCGGATCATGGGCCGCTACGTCAACGGCCGCGTGTGGACGGCCATCACGTGGGCCACCATCGGCGTCATCGCGGCCCTCACCGTGGTGATGTTCGTGCTGCAGGCCCTGGGCTACTGAGTCCCCGTCCCAATGGTCGGACACTTTTGTCCCACATTGGCCGGTCGCCCCGGCCGGTCGCACCCCCAGGTGCACCGGGCGGTCCCGCGGCCCTTCGCCCCCTCAGCACCTGAACACGGTTGAGGGCGCCTCTCTCCGCGCCTGAACGCACCTGAGGGCGGATTCCGCCTCCCTGAACGTCGATGAGGGCGACTCCGGCACGTTTCCGCGCTGGAAGTCGCCCTCAATCGCATTCAGGTGCCGATGGGGGGGTGCCGGAGGGCGGCAACGATAAGGGGTAGCGCCCTACTCCGCGGCGGACACCTTGGCCCAGTCGGCCTCGAAGGCGGCCAGACCGGCGTCGGTCAGCGGGTGGTGCAGGCACTTCTCCATGGCGGCGAAGGGCACGGTGGCGATGTCGGCACCGAGGAGGGCGGCCTGGGTCACGTGGTTGGGGGTGCGCAGGCTCGCCGCGATGATCTCGGTGTGCTCGGGGCCGTAGTAGTTCTTGACGGCGGTCACGATGGCGGAGAGCTGGTCGATGCCGTCCTCGGCGATGTCGTCGAAGCGACCCACGAACGGAGAGACGTAGCGGGCACCGGCAGAGCAGGCCATGAGGGCCTGGGGCACGGTGAAGATGAGCGTCATGTTGACGTCGACGCCGTGCTTCTTGAGCTCCTTGGTGGCGGCAAGGCTCTCGGCGCAGATGGGCAGCTTCACCACGATGTTGGGGGCGAGGGCGGCCAGGCGCAGGCCCTCGGCCACCATCTCCTCGGTGGTGGTGGCGGTGGACTCGGCGGACACCGGCACGTCGGGACAGGCCTCGGCGATCTTGACCATGTGGGCCTCGAAGTCGGCGAGCTTGCCGCCGGTCTTGGCGTAGAGGGAGGGGTTGGTGGTCACGCCGGCGACGCAGCCCCAGCTGTAGGCGGTCTTGATCTGATCGAGGTCTGCGGTGTCGATGAAGAACTTCATGATGTGTCCCTTCTCGGAAGTGCCGGGTCACGACGTTGGTACCCAGCCTGATTGGTTGAAGAACCCACCCGGGTCGGCTGACGGCCGACCGGTCGTGACCGCGGGTTACCCCGCGACGATGGCGATGCCGGAGCTGGTGCCGATGCGGTCGGCGCCTGCCTCAACCATGGCGGCGGCCTCCTCGGCGGTGTGGATGCCGCCCGAGGCCTTGACCTTGCAGGCGTCGCCCACGGTGGCGCGCATGAGCGCCACGTCGCCCACGGTGGCGCCACCGGTGCCGAAACCGGTGCTCGTCTTCACGAACGCGGCCCCAGCCTCCACAGAGAGGCGGCAGGCGCGTGCGATCTGGGAGTCGTCGAGGTAGCAGGTCTCGAGGATGACCTTGACGCAGCGGCCCTGGGAGGCACGCACCACCGCGGCGATGTCCTCGCGCACGGCGTCGTCCGCGCCCTCGAGCAGCCAGCCCACGTTGAGGACCATGTCCACCTCGTCGGCGCCGTTGTCCACGGCCCACTTGGCCTCGTAGGCCTTGGGGTCGGTGGCCATGGCGCCCAGGGGGAAGCCCACCACGCAGCAGGTCTTTACGGGGGTGCCGGCGAGGCGCTCGGCCACCATGGGCACCCAGCAGGTGTTCACGCACACCGAGGCGAAGCCGTGCTCGACGGCCTCGTCGCAGAGGCGGGCAACGTCGTCGCGGGTGGCGGTGGCCTTGAGGACGGTGTGGTCGATCAACGCGTTCAGGTTCACGGGACCTACCCCTTTCCACAGTTGGTGTCAGTGGTTATCAGTACTTGAATAGGCGAAGTGACAGATGGGCCAGGCACCTCTGTCACGCGTGTCGCGCGGCGGGCGGCTAGGCCAGCGCCTCGGCGACCGTGGCCGCGAGGGCGTCGGCGGTCAGGCCGTACTCCTCCTGCAGGAAGGAGGCGGGGCCCACCTGGCCGAAGCGCTCCTCCACGCCGTGGCGCACGAGCGGCACGGCGATGGCGCGCTCCGCCATGACCTCGGCCACGGCAGAGCCCAGGCCGCCGATGACGTTGTGGTTCTCAAAGGCCACCACGGCCTTCTTGCCGGCGGCCTCGGAGACGAGCAGGTCCACATCCAGCGGCTTGATGCAGAACATGTCCACCACCTCGACGGAGACGCCCTTCTCAGCCAGGGCCTCGGCGGCGTCCAGCGCGTCGGAGACCAGCTGGCCGGCGGTCACCACGAGGATGTCGGTGCCCTCGCGCACCACGTTGCCGCGGCCGATCTCGAAGGTGGAGCCGGGGGCGTAGACGTCGCGGACGGTCTTGCGGTTGCCGCGCACGTAGTGCACACCGGTGCCCAGGCCGGCGAACTCCCGCACGATCCAGGCCATCTGGGTGGCGTCGGCGGCGTCGGCCACCACGGCCCCGGGGATGGTGCGCATGAGCGCCACGTCCTCGTAGGTGGTGTGGGTGCCGCCGTTGGTGGCCACGGTGAAGCCGGGGTCGGAGCCGTAGATGTTGAGGGTGTTGCCGGCATAGGCGCCGGAGAGGAACACCTGGTCGAAGGCGCGGCGCGTGGCGAAGGGCCCGAAGGTGTGGCAGAACGGCACGAAGCCCTCGGAGGACATGCCGGCGGCGATGCCCATCATGTCGGCCTCGGCGATGCCGCACTGCACGAAGCGGTCGGGGTTGGTCTTGGCGATCTTGGTGAAGCCGCTGGCGCCGCCGAGGTCGGCCTCGAGGGCCACCACGTCGTCGCGCTCGGCCATGAGCTCCTGGAGGGTGGAGACCACCACGGCGCGGAGCTCGGTCCCCATCTGGGAACGGTCCTTGGCGAGGGTGAACATCAGGCTCGGCTCCCTTCGATAACGGCCTCGAGCTCGGCGATGGCGGCCTCGGCGGCCGCCTTGGCCTCGGCGTTGAACTTCACGGAGTGGTTGTCCATCAGCTGCTCGAAGTAGGGGACGCCGGCGCCCTTGACGGTGTCCATGACGATGGCCACGGCGCTGTCCTCGGTGTGCTTGGCGCAGGTGATGGCGGCGTCCAGGGCCACGACGTCCTGGCCGTTCACGCGCTGGGTGGCAAAGCCGAAGGCCCGCATCTTCCCGGCGATGTCGAAGGGGTTCATGACGTCGGCGGTGTAGCCGTCGAGCTGCTTCTTGTTGTCGTCGATGATGACGATGCAGCGGTTGAGGCGGTTGTGGGCAATGAACTGGAACGCCTCCCAGCACTGGCCCTCGTTGAGCTCGCCGTCTCCCACGATGAGGTAGGTGTAGGCGTCGGAGCCCTTGAGGCGGTTGGCGTAGGCGATGCCCGCGGCGGTGGAGCAGCCCTGGCCGAGAGACCCGGTGGTCATGTCCACACCCGGGGTCTTGAGGCGGTCGGGGTGGCTCGGCAGGTCGGTGTGGCCCTGGTTGAGCGTGAGCAGCATGTCACGACCGAAGAACCCGCTCTCGGCGAGGGCCGCATACCAGGCGGGGCCGGCGTGACCCTTGGAGAGGACCACGCGGTCGCGGCCCTCCCAGCGGGGGTTCTCGGGGTCGTAGGCCAGGACCTTGCCGTAGAGCAGGGCCATGAGGTCGGCTATGGAGAAGGACCCTCCCAGATGGCCGGACCCCAGGGGAAGCAGCATCTCGAGCACGTCGCGGCGGATCTTGGCCGCGAGGGTGGTCACGCGCTCCAACTCTTCTGCCTGCATCGTATCTCCTTTCTTTAGATAGCAAAGGCGGGCGGTCCTGGAGGGCCGCCCGCCTGGGGCTCTCATCAGGTAGTCGCGGCCCAGATCAGGGGCCGCACTGATCCTGCGTTGTGGTCGGTGGGGCGCCCGCGCCTACTCGGCGTCGAACTTCGCCTTGAGCTTGTCGCGCAGCTCGTTCTTGTCGACGATGTTCACGAGGACGACCTTCTGCTCCTCGGGGATGTCGTTGACGAAGTTCTCGAGGTCGCGGCCGATGACGAAGAGGTCGGCGGCACCGGGCTGGACGTCGGAGATGGTGGTGTGGTCCACCGTGACGTCGGTGCGGCCGAGCTCGGCCAGGACGTCGTCGATGTTCATCTGGACCATCAGACTGGAGCCGAGGCCGGAGCCGCAGGCGCACATGATCTTGGAGATAGCCATGGTGGTGACTTCCTTTCCATTGCTTGCGCCCTGGGGCGCCGGGTTGTAGGTACGGGTTCCATCGTGGAACTTTGATGCGTCCACGGTGTGGAGAAATCGGCGGGGGCGCCTTCCGGGCCGGTGAGGCTCAGGGCGCCCCCGCCGGGAGTGCACGGGCAAGGAGCCTTACTTGGCCTCCTCGGCCTTCTTGGGCGCCACGAAGTTGTAGACGATGGGCGCCAGGTAGCAGACCACGCAGATGATGAGCAGCGGCATGCCGGGGACAATCTGGGCGAGGTTGCCGAAGGCGATGCCCAGGATGGAGAAGTCGAAGTCGGAGAAGGTGGCGCTAGTGAAGCCGAGGGCGGTGAAGACGGGCATGCACAGAGCCGGCAGGAAGGTGATCAGCAGGCCGTGCACGAAGGAGCCGGCCACGCAGCCCTTGATGCCGCCGCGGGCGTTGCCGAAGACGCCGGCAGTGGCGCCGCAGAAGAAGTGGGGGACGACGCCGGGGAGGATCAGAGCGACGGGCACCAGGGAGGCGTTGATGGCGCCGAGGATCACGAGGCCCACGATGCCGGCCACGAAGGAGACCAGGAAGCCGATGATGACGGCGTTGGGGGCATAGGGGAACGCGACGGGGCAGTCGATGGCGGGCACGGCGCCGGGCACGAGCTTGGTGGCGATGCCCTTGAAGGCGGGGACGATCTCGCCCACGACGAGACGCACGCCGGAGAGGATGATGTACACGCCGCCGGCGAAGGCCATGCCGGAAGTGAGGGCCCAGACGAGCCAGTTGGTGTGGGTCTCGGTGCCCACGTTGAGGAGATCGTTCAGGTACTGGAACTGGGTGGGGTCGGCGTCGAGGATGCCGCGGCCCACGGCCACACCGGTGACGACGATGAAGAACACCATCATGGTGATGGAGATGGAGACCACGGTGTCACGCAGGAAGGTGAGTCGCTTGGGGAAGTTGATGTCCTCGGTGGAGGTGCCGCCCTCGAAGAACTTGCCCACCCAGCCGGAGATGGCGTAGCCGATGCCGCCAAAGTGGCCGAGGGCGATGGCGTCGGTGCCGGTGACCTTGCGGAAGGTGAACTGGCAGAAGAACGGCGAGAGCACCATGATCAGGCCGAGCACGCAGCCGCCGGCCACGTAGAGGCCCCAGCCCTCGAGGCCGCCGATGGAGAGCACGACGGCGAGCATGCAGGCCATGTACAGGGTGTGGTGGCCGGTGAGGAAGATGTAGGGCATGCGGGAGAAGCGGGCGAGCACGATGTTGAGCACCATGCCCAGGCACATGATGATGGCCGTGGCCTGACCGAAGTCCTTGAGGGCCATGGACACGACGGCCTCGTTGTTGGGGACGACGCCCTGCATGTTGAAGGCGTAGTTGAAGACCTCGCCGAAGGCGAGCAGGGAGCCGCTCTGGAGGTAGGCGGCGCCGGCGGAGAGCACCAGGAAGCCCACGATGGTCTTGATGGTGCCGCTCACGACGTCCTCGACGGGCTTCTTCTGAAGCACGAGGCCGATGAGCGAGAGGAGGCCGACGAGGATCGCCGGAGTGGACAGGATGTTGACGAAGAAGTCGAGCACTGCCATCATCCGTCTCCTTTCTTGTCGCGTTGGTTCCTTACACGTTTCCTATGGCTGCCGGCCCGGAGGCCGGATGATGCCCTGTCAGGCAGACGCCTCAGCGTCGTCGACGAACAGGCGGTAGGCCTCGTCGGCGTCGGCGGCGCAGGCCACGGCCTCGATGGTGGCCGGGTCGGAGAACATCGTGGCGAGCTCGCGCATGACCTCGATGTGGGAGTTGGAGTCGGTGGCGGCCAGCGTCACCAGAACGCGCACGCCGGGACCCTCGGGCTTGAAGAAGACCGGCTCGCGCATGACCGTGACGGCCAGCTGGGTCTTGAGGGCGCCCTGCTCGGGACGGGCGTGGAGAAGGGCGAGGTCGGGGCAAATCACGAAGTACGGGCCGAACTCGGCGGCGTTGTCGATGATGCCCTGGATGTAGCGGTCCTCCACGAAGCCACCGTCCACCAGGGGGGTGACGGCCACCTTCACGGCCTCCTCCCAGGAGTCTGCCCCCTCCCAGATCTGGACGTTCTCGCGCTTGAGCATGGACTCGATAGCGTTGGCCATGGCGCCCCTTTCCTCTTCAGACAACTTAATGATGCTTGGACAGCCCTGACAATGACAGGACTTCCTAGATTTTTCCTGTTTCTTCCGGTTTTCTCCCGCGAACGGTTGGTATTTGACGATGAACGGTAGATGAATCAGGAAGAAGCTGGAAAAAACGGCATGCAGAGACTAAATTGAGTCTCGAAACAGTCTGCTTTTCCCGGTTTCTCACCCCAACCCGCCGCCAACCGCCTGAGGAGCCCCGTGTTTCCCAAAGAGCGCCGCCGCGCCATGGCCGCATACATCGACGCCGAGGGCCACGCCACCGTGGAGGAGCTGGCCCAGCGGTTCTCCGTCTCGGTGGATAGCATCCGCAAGGACCTCAAGGTCCTGGCGGCGGAGGGGCTCTGCCGCCGCGAGTACGGCGGCGCCACCCGGATCGACCGGCCCGAGCCCGAGCCCGCCAGCGAGGCGGCCCTGCTCCACGGGGCCCTCGACCTCGCCGAGGAGGACTCCGCCGAGCACAGTCGCAGGGCCGTGGCCGCCCGCGCCTACATGGAGATCGCCGACGGCGACGCCATCTTCCTGGACGTCTCCAAGACCTGCCTCTACATCGCCGAGCTTCTGGCCGCGGGCGACAAGCGCTGCATCGTGACCACCAACATGATCGACATCCCCACGGTCCTGGCCAAGAACCCCAAGGTAACGGCCTTGGCCACCGGCGGGTACCTCTCCCCCGACATGCGCGGCTTCACCGGCCCCACCACCATCAGCCTGCTCGAGCCGCTCCTCTTTGAGAAGGCCTTCGTCTCGTGCTCGAGCATCTCGCTGCAAAAGCACGCCGTCATGGCCGACGTCATGGACGACGGCCTGGTGAAGCAGCGCGCCATAGAGAACACCACCTACAGGTTCCTGCTGGCCGAGGACTGGAAGTTCTCCAACCGGGCCGGCTACCGCTTTGCCTCCATCGGGGACTTCACGGCCGTGGTCACCAACGAGAGCGACGTGGCGGTGCTGGGCCAGATCGCCTCCATGGGGATCCCCACGCTCTGCTAGGGGTGGGCGGGACGCCGCGCTCCTGCCGCGACTCCGCTGCCGCCATCGCCGCTATCCCGCTGTCCCCGGGCCTGCCACTGCGCGTGCCCCCCTGCGCCAACTCATGTAGAGTGAAATAGAGCACGTGACAGATGGCACCGTCCCCCGTCACACGAAAGAGGGAGGCAACGTGGTGGCCATTTCCCGGCGGCACCTCATGGCAATTGCCGGCCTGTTGGCTGGCGGCGCCCTAGCCTCATGCGGGCAGGGCGCCCAAACCGAGACAGCGCGCTCGCCGAACGCGGGCGACGGCGACGCCTCCCAGGCGCAGACCGGCGGCGAGGGTGCAGCGGCCGGAACATCCGAGGGCGAGGCGGTCTTCTCGCAAAGGGAAGGAGAGCAGCTCCTCGTGATCGCCAAGGTGCTCGACAGCCCCCGGCTCGTGGTTGGCTCCTACGTGCTCGTGACGTTTCGCAATGCCGTAGCTGACGCAACCGTATCGCCCGGCACCCTCATCACCTGGATGAGCACCCTCGCACCCGAAACCCTGGGCTACATATCTGCGTGGGACCTGCGCGTCAAACCGACAAGCGAGTAACTCCCCGCGCCTGAAAGCCGTTGAGGGCGCCCTCAACGGCTTTCAGGCACGGGGGCAGACCCCGGGCTATCGCACGGAGGAGGGAGACTGCACCCATGGCATCGTTTTCCAAGAAGCGCCTTCTTGTCGCAGCCGGCCTTGTGATCCTCCTGATGCTTGCGCTCTTCTCGCCACCGCCCAGCTGCTCGTCCAGCCCGAGCATCGACAGCATGGTCAAGATTGCATCCACCGGCGAGGTCGTAATGAAGGGCGTGCAGGACGAAAAGTACCTGGTAGTTGCGAGAGTGCTGGACAGCCACTCCCTCAACAAAGGCATCTGCGTGCTCGTGACATTCAAAACCGACGAGCCGTCAGTTCAAGACGTCATGGCGACCCTGGAGAAGGGCGACATCATCACATGGACACACCTCTATCCCTCGGACACCTCCGGTTACGTAAGCGGCTGGGAGCTCGCCAAAGGCTACGACGAAGCCGGGGCGCTGCTCGGCACGCCCTTGGAACGCTTTGACAGCTAGAGCCTCGGCAGCAAGCGATAGCCCAACAACAAGCGGCGAGACCATCGGATGGGACCTGCGCGTTGAGCCAACGAGCGAGTAACCCGCTCCCGTCATGCCCCCTGCGCCTGATTGGGAGTGCCCTCAATCGCTTTCAGGCGCAGGGGGTGGGCGGGGCGCAGGTAGAGCGCCCTACGGGATCCAGCGGAACGCCCTCACCACAAGGGCGACCTGCCCACGCTCCTCTCCTTGGGCCGCAGCCGTCTTTTTGTTCGCCTCAATCCATCGCCGCACAAAGGACTCCAGCTCCTCCTTGAGCAAGGCAGCCTCATCAACTGTGAGGGCAAGAACCGTGTCCACCCCCACCTCGGCCTCGATCCAGGCGTCGGACAAGTTGTCTTTGCTTGCCAGATACCGGTCGTAGGCGTCTCCATAGGCGCTGTTTGCGGCCTGGAACAAAGAGGCCTCCTCGTGCCCTTCCAACCGGCTCTCCCCATCAACCGCTCGCCACCAGCTTTTTCTCTTATCGCCATCAGGGCGCTCGGCCCTCTCCACAAGCCCCCCGTCGACCAGGCAGCCAATGTGGTAACTCGCGCTTCCCGGAGCGATGGAGAGCGCCTTTGCCACATCGCCGACAGTGGCCTCCCCCGCGTTTCGCAAAAACGCCAGCACGCGCAACCGCTCCGCATTGCCGAGCGCCCTGAGTCGCAGATGGACGTCCCTCTTTCCTTCCATGGAGCCCCTCCGAGAAGTATATGTGCAACACATATTGTCTTTATTTGAAAGACACCCTACCATGAGGATACGGCACCCGAGAGAGACGCTCGCAAAAACCCGCACAAGGGAAAGACCGATGACCCTACCCAAGAACACGGCCCGATGGCTCGGGTCCTATGCGGTCGGACTGCTGGCGGACCAAGCCTATTACCTCAGCCTGTCGTGGTATGCGGCCGCATTGACCCCGGACCCGATGGTCGTGGGTACGGTCATGGGCATCGGCAGCCTCCCAAGAGCCCTGCTCCTGCTCCCCGGAGGAATGCTCGCAGACCGCTTTGGGACAAAAAGGGTCGCGACCATATCCAGCGCTCTCAAGGCGGCGGTGATTTTCATCGCGTGTCTTAGCGCAGCTCGCTCTGGCGCCGAGACCGTGACGGGCCTCGCGATGACCGCAGTCCTTGTCGGCGCCTTCGACGCGATCTTTCTTCCCGCCATCCAATCCATGCCGTGGGCAGTGGCGGAGCCCTCCCGGGTTCCCATGGTCCAGAAGCAGTTCTCGGTGGTGCAGCGGTGCGGCGTGGTGCTTGGCCCGGCACTTGCCGGCCTTATGCTCGCCCAATGGCCCGTGGCGCTCGTATATGGGGCCATCGGCGCCTGCTTTGCGCTGTCCGCCGTCGCCTTGAACTCGGTGACGACCAGAACCGGACCCGACGACATCGACGCCCACCCTCAAAAGGGAACCCTGCGAACGCTCGTCGAACTCATGCAAAAAAGGCCGTGCCGAGCCATGCTCGCACTTGTGGCCGTATCCGAGCTCGTCTGCTCCGGGGCCTTCTCCACGGGCATAACGCTCCTCGTGGACTACCGTGGATGGGGGGCGGCGACCATGGGGTTGCTTGTGACGGCCTATGGCGCCGGGTCCGTGGCAGGGGCCGCCGCCTCCCTCACGTCGAGAGGCCGCCACCCCCTGGGCCTCGTTGTGGCGGCTTCCATGACGGTCATGGGGATCGCCCTCTGCCTCGTTGCCGCATCCCCCTCCGCCGAGCTGGCAGCCGCAGGGGTCGCCCTGTCGGGGGCCGCCGCCGGAGAAGCCTCCGCGTTTCTCACCGCCAGCTACCTCGGGTCGGTCGAATCGGGGGAAGGAGGTCGGTCCATGGCCGTCCTAAGCCTCGCCTCTTTTGGGACGGCCTCCCTGTCCTCGTTCCTCTGCGGGGCCATCGCCCAGGCGTGGGGTGCCGCCGCCGTCTTCACCGTGTTCGGGTTCGCCCTTGTCGCCATCGCGGTATGGGCCGCCCGCTGCGCCGCCCTTCGAATCCCCGTCTGACGGCAGGTGGGCCCGCGGCCCCGATCAAAGAAGGGGTGCCCCGTCACCAGGGGCACCCCTACGGCCGTGCTTCATGTCTCGGAGCGCCCTAGTCCTCCAGGGCGGCGAGGATCTTCTTGCCCAGCTCGTCGCACTCCTCGGGGGTGAGGGCCACGCGGCCGGGGTTCATGGCAAAGACGTCGCCCCACTCGTACTCGTCGTTCTCGTACTTGGGCACCAGGTGGAAGTGCAGGTGGTGCATCAGGTCGCCGTAGGCGCCGAAGTTGATCTTCTGCGGGGCGAAGGCCTTGTGGAGGGCGGCGGCCACGCGGCGGACGTCGGCCATGTAGGCCAGGGCCTCGTCCTCGGTGAGGTCGGAGATGTCGTCCACATGCTGCTTGGCGGCCACGATCACGCGGCCCGGGTGGCTCTGCTCCTTGAACAGGATGAGGTTGGAGTTCTCGAGCTCGGCCAGGGGGATGCCGTAGGCGTCCATGAGGCTGGGGTCGTCCCAGGCCATGCAGTAGGCGCACTTCTCGTCTTTCATGGGGACCTCCTTACGGGGTTGGTTGCGAGGGGTCGAACGTGGGCGGGACGGGGACGGCGGCACGGGGCCGGGGCCTCCCCTACTCCGCCCGGGCGCCGGCGTGGGCGGCCTTGAGGCGGGCCACCTTGGAGCGGTGGGCGTTGAGGACCAGGGCGTCCACCAGGCCCACGACGCCGAAGCAGGCCATGACCACGAGCACCGTGGCCAGGGAGCCCACGGCCTGGAGCAGCACGCCGGAGCCGATGGAGCCCACGAGGGCGGCGAAGATGCCGTAGGAGTTCACGACGGCCAGGTTCTCGGCGAAGTTGGCCTGGCCCCACACCTTGCGCACCACGAAGGCCATGGTGACGATGACCGCGCCCCAGGCGAGGCCGGTGACCAGGCATCCCGCCACCTGGACGGCGATGGAGCCGGCGACCTGGGCCGCCAGCATGATCAGCGCGCCGGCGATGGAGAGGCAGGCAGTGCCCACCATGAACGGGGCGCGGCCGATGCGGTCGAGCGGGGTGCCGCCGATGAGGCGCCCGAGGCCGCTGCCAATGTTGACGAAGCCGATGACGAAGGCGGCGGTCACGGCGTCGGCGCCCAGGCTCGTGGGAAACTCGCGGCCGATGCCGGTGGTGGCCATGCCCACGGCGCCGAGCAGGAACATCCACAGGTAGAAGAGGTAGAACGTGGGGTCGCGGAAGAGCCCCGACGTGGGCACGTCCTGGGTGCCGGCGGCGTTGCCGGCGTTGTCGCCCTCAGCCTTGGAGGCGGGCAGCGCGGCGGCCTCCTCGGGGGTGGGCATGTGGATCACGATGGAGCTCGCGAACACGAGGGCCGAGAAGATCACGGCCATGGCCACGAACACGATGCGCCAGTCGGTCACGGCGTAGAGCTGGGTGAGCACGGGGCCGAGGACGAAGCCGCCCAAGCCGTAACCCATGAGGCAGATGCCCTGGGCCATGCCGGTCTTGTCGGGGAACCAGGCCGTGACGGTGGGGACGATGACGTTGTAGACGAAGCCGATGCCCACCGAGGCCACGATGCCGTAGGTGAGCCACACCATCGGCAGGCTGGAGGCACCGTCGGCGAAGGCGGAGCCCACGAAGCCCACGAGCAGGAACGCGATGGCCACGGTCATGACGAACCGCACGTTATGGCGCTTGAGGAGCTTGCCGGCCACGAGGTTGCCCACGGTGAAGGCGATCATGGACAGGGCGAAGATGGTGGTCATGCCCGAGACCGACCAATCGAACTGGGCCTTGAGCGGTGCCATGACCACGGAGTAGCCGTAGATGAGGCCGAGGAACAGCAGGGTCACCGTGCCCACGACCAGGATGGGGATGCGCTTGCGCATGGGTCCTCCTCGGGGTTAGTCCAGGTGGTTGACGGGGTAGCGGATGGGCTCGCCGCAGGCGAAGGCCACGGCCTCCTCGGCCACCTTGGTGTTGAGCTCGTCGGCGGCCTCCTCGGAGTACCAGGCCATGTGGGGCGTGACGAGGAGGTTCTCGTGGGCGAACAGGGGGTTGCCCGGGGCCGCGGGCTCGTTCTCCATGCAGTCGAGGGCGGCGCCGGCGATCTGCCCCTCGGTGAGGGCCACCTCGAGGTCGGCCTCGTTGACGATGCCGCCGCGGGCCACGTTGATGAGGTAGGCGGTGTCCTTCATGCGGGCGAAGGCGTCCTTGTTGAACATGTCCATGGCGTGCTCGGGCGGGCAGTGCACGGAGATGACGTCGGAGCGGCCCATGAGGTCGTCGAGGTCCACCTGCTCCACGAAGGAGAACTCCTCGCCGGGGGTGAAGTAGGGGTCGTAGCCGATCACCTTCATGCCCAGAGCGTGGGCGCGCTTGGCGAACTCGCGGCCGATGCGGCCGAGGCCAATGACGCCGCAGGTGAGCTCGGAGAGGCGGTGCACGGGCACCGAGCGGGTGTAGTCCCAGCCCTCGGTCTTGGTACGGTCGTTCATGAGGACCACCTTGCGCAGGAGGGCCATCATGAGGGCGATGGCCTGGTCGGCCACCTCGTTCATGCCGTAGTCGGGCACGTTCTCCACCTGCACGCCGTGCTCGGTGCAGGCCTCGACGTCCACGTTGTTGACGCCCACGCCGTAGCGCACCACGAGCTTGAGGTTGGGCAGGGCCTCCACGACGCGGCGCGTGATGGGGGCGTACTGGTTGAGGAAGATCTCGCCGTCGGCGCAGCGCTCGATGACGTCGTCCTCGGTGGCGCACTGCTCGAGGCGGAAGGGCACGTCGGCCTCCTCCAGGATGCGGCGCTCGGTGTCGATGTCGGCGTGATCGTTGTCGGTGATGATGACCTGCATGGTCCAGGGGCTCCTTCCGGGGGCTTGTTCAGGGGGGCCTACTTGACGAGGTAGCCGCCGTCGACGGGGATGACCGCGCCGTTGAGGTAGTCGGAGGCGGCGGAGGCCAGGAAGATCGCGGCGCCCTTCATGTCGTCGCCGGTGCCCCAGCGGTGGGCCGGGATGCGGTCGGTGATCTCCTTGTAGCGGGGGTTCTCGGGGTCGGTGAGGGCGGCGTTCATGTCGGTGGCCATGTACCCGGGGGCGATGGCGTTGACATTGATGCCCTTGGAGGCCCACTCGTTGCAGAGGGCCTTGGTGAGCTGCGCGACGGCGCCCTTGGAGGCGGCGTAGGCCGGGACGGTGAAGCCGCCGAAGAAGGAGAGCATGGAGGCGAGGTTGATGATCTTGCCGTGACCCTGGGCGATGAAGGTGTTGCCGGCCAGCTGGCAGAGCTCGAACGTGGCGTTGAGGTTCACGTTGATGACCCAGTCCCAGTCCTCGAAGGGGAACTCCTCGGAGGGGTGGCGGGACTGCACGCCGGCGCAGTTGACGAGGATGTCGAGGCCGTCCATGGCAGCCACGGCCTCGTCGTAGGCCTCCTTGCACGCCACGCGGTCGCCGATGTCCACGATGATGCCGCGGCAGTCGAAGCCCTTCTTGCAGAACTCGTCGGCCACGGTCTTGGCGGACTCGCCGGTGCCGAAGATGGTGACGGAGGCGCCGGCCTCCATGAGGCCCTCGGCGATGCCGCGGCCGAGACCGCGGGTGCCTCCGGTGACGATGGCCTTCTTGCCGGTGAGGTCGAAAAGGGAAGTCATCTGTTCCTCCTCTGGGGTCGCGGGCCTGTGTCGGCCAGGCCCGGTGTCTGGTTATATATTTCTATGCATGTCCCCTTAGGTGTGGTTCAGACGGCAGACGGTATATTTCCCTCCGTGGACGGTAGTTCGAGCTCTTTTTCAATATCATTTATAGATGCTGGACAGTTCCTAGCATCTACGTCATTTCAACTGTGGTTTTATGGGCTTCTCAGCTCGCTTCTTTTCAGGTTGTTCTCACGCGATAACGTTCACAGAAAAATGAGGGGCCTTTGGCAAAAAACCGCGATTCTCGTCCCCATCGCTCCCCATGAGTGGAAATATATAAGCGCTGAGCCCAGAGGGGCACCTATGCGAAAGGAGTCGCACCATGTCCGACAAGGTCCTGCTCGTGGGTGAGCCCATGGGCCTGTTCATCGCCGACAACCCCGGCCCGCTCGACTCGGTGGGCAGCTACACGTTTGCCGTGGCCGGGGCCGAGTTCAACGTTGCCGTGGGCCTCACCCGCCTGGGGCACGAGGCGGCCTTCCTCACCAAGCTCGGCCCCGACCCCTTCGGGGCCCGCATCGTCAAGTCCATGGACGAGATCGGCATCGACACCAAGATGGTGATCAAGACCGACGAGCGCAACACGGGCTTCATGCTCAAGAGCCAGGTGACCGAGGGCGACCCCGAGATCTACTACTTCCGCGCAGGCTCCGCCGCCAGCACCCTCTCCCCCGAGGACCTCGCCGGCATCGACCTGTCCGAGTGCGCCATGGTGCACCTCACCGGCATCCTGCCGGCCCTCTCCGACCTCTGCCGCGCCGCCACCCTCGACCTCATGGGCAAGGCCCGAGACGCCGGCGTGACCGTGTCGTTCGACTGCAACCTGCGCCCGCAGCTCTGGCCCGACACTCGGACCATGGTCGAGACCACCAACACTCTGGCGGCGCTGTCCGACATCTTCCTGCCCGGCATCAACGAGTGCGAGGTGCTCCTCGGCACCCGCGACGAGCGCGAGGCCGCGGCCCGCTACCTCGAGGCCGGCTCCAAGCTCGTGGTGGTGAAACTGGGGGCCGACGGCGCCTACTACGCCTGCGAGGACGGGCGCGAGGGCTATGTGCCCGGCTTCCAGGTAGACGAGATCGTGGACACCGTGGGCGCCGGCGACGGCTTCGCGGCCGGCGTCATCTCGGCCCTGCTCGAGGGCCAGGACGTTGAGCAGGCCGTCACGCGCGGCTGCGCCATCGGCGCCATCCAGCTCACCAGCCGCGGCGACAACGAGGGGCTGCCCACCCGCGAGCAGCTCGACGCCTTCATGGCCGACCCGGCCCACACCCCCGTCAAGGAGTAAGCATGTACAAGGACAACCCCGCAGTCACCGCCGTGCTCGACCGGTTCGAGCAGATCGGCATCATCCCCGTCATCACCATCGACAACCCGGAGTTCGCCGTGCCCCTGGGCCGCGCCCTCGTGGCCGGCGGACTGCCCGCGGCCGAGGTCACGTTCCGCACGCCCTGCGCCGCCGAGTGCATCCGCCGCATGGCAGAGGAGGTGCCCGACCTGCTCGTGGGCGCCGGCACCGTCATCGACGTGCCCACCACCGAGGCCGCCGTGGAGACCGGCGCCAAGTTCATCGTGAGCCCGGGCATCGCCGAGGACTCCGTGCGCTGGTGCGTGCGCCACGAGGTCCCCGTGGTTCCGGGCCTCGCCACCCCGAGCGAGGTCGTGCGCGCCATCGACCTGGGCGTGGACCATGTGAAGCTCTTCCCCGCCTCCGTGGTGGGCGGCACCGCCATGCTGCACGCCATGAACGGCCCCTTCCCCGGCGTCAAGTTCATGTGCACCGGCGGCGTGAAGCCGGGCAACGCCCACGAGTACCTGGACGCCCCCAACGTCTTCTGCGTGGGCGGCACCTGGGTGGCCCCGGCCGACGTGGTGGCCGCCGGCGACTTCGCCACCGTGGAGCGCCTGGTGCGCGAGGCGGCGGCCCTGGTGCGGTAGGCGCTCGCTGCCGGGAACGACGCGCCACGGCGGCGTGTGACACCCGAGGTGTCCGACCAACGGGACGAAGGTTCGACATCTCCCAGGTGGAGCAACGGGGTCACAGCTCAGGCCGCGGCGCCCGCATCATAAGGAGGCATCTGAGAACGGGGGTGTGTATCGCCAGATACACACCCCCGTTCGAATTGCCTCCGCCGATGCGGGCGCCGCGGCCCCGGGAAACGAAGGCCCCTAGGCGAAGTAGTCGGGGTGGTCCGCCGTCAGGCGGTCGATGAAGCGGCGATAACCCTTGAGATGGGCGTCCACCATGTCGTAGATATCCACCACGGGCACGTCGCCGGTCTCGAGGATGTCGAGGAGGAAGTCGTGCTCCCCCACCATGAGGTGCTCGTAGCCCAGGACCAGGCCCATGTAGCGCACACGGTCGAACTGCGCCGACACCATGCGGTTGGCCTCCCACACCAGCTCGTTACCGGTGTGGGTGTAGAGCAGGTGGTGGAACTCGTCGTCCACGGTCACCACGTCGCGCGGGTTGGCGCCCAGGCGGGCCATCTCCGCCTGCCGGGCGATGTTGGCCTCGTAGTCGGCATGCTGCCCAGGCGTGAGCCGGCCCTGCAGCTTGGCGATGAGCAGGGGTTCCACCGCCGTGCGGGCGAAGCGCCCCTGGGCGTGGACGTCCATGTCGATGAGGGAGACGAACGTGGCCCGCTTGGGCGCCACGAAGACCAGGTGCGCCTCGACGAGCCGCTTGACCGCCTCGTGCACCGGCGTCCGGGAGACCCCCATGCGCGCGGCGAGGTCCGGTTCCCGCAGGATGGAGCCCGGCGGCATGTACAGCATCTGGATGTTGTGGAGCAGCACCCGGTAGCACCAGTCGGCCGCCTGCTCCCGCGGCTCGCGGTCGAGCAGGTGCATGCACGAGGCGGCGTCGATGCTCGCCTCTATGCGCTGAGCGATACCCACGGGGCCCCTAGGCGTCGCCGAGCTCGGTGGGCCACACGCAGCCCTCGGGCACCGTGGCGTCGCCGGTGGCAATGTCCTCGGGCACGTTGGGGTCGCTGGCCAGGAGCTCGTCGACGGTCACGAGCTTGTAGCCGTCGGCCTGGAGGCGCTGGATGATGGTGGGCAGGGCCTCCACGTCCTGGTCGCGGTTCCCGCCGCCGTCGTGCATGAGGATGATGGACCCCGGCGTGATGTTGACCAGCGAGTTGTCCACGATGGTGGAGGCGCCGGGCCGCTTCCAGTCGAGGGAGTCCTGGTTCCAGAGCACCGAGAGGCTCATGAGCCCGCCGCTCTCCAGCCAGGTGCGCTCCTTGAAGTCGCCGTAGGGCGGGCGGATGACCGTGGTCTTGACGCCCGTGGCCTTCTCGATCTCGTCGAACGTGGCCTTGAGCTCGGACTGGAGCTTCTCGGCGCCCAGGGTGGGCAGCTGCTGGTGCGTCTGGGTGTGGCTGGCCAGCTGGCAGCCGGCGTCGACGATGGCCTTGGCCTGGTCGGGGTAGTTGGCGATGTTCTCGCCGAGGTTGAAGAAGGTGGCCTTGGCGTCGTACTGCTTGAGGATGTCCAGGTACTTCTGGGTGTACTCGGAGGGGCCGTCGTCGAAGGTGAGGGCCACGAGCTTCTCGCCGTCCTTGGGCTCCACGTTGCGGACGGTGATGACGCAGTTCTGGACCTCCTGGATGACGTCGCCCTGGGCGGTCTCGCCGGAGATGGAGCCGGTGCGCATCTCCACCTTGCCCACCTGGCCCCACTGGCTCACGTAGCTCACGGCGCCCCAGGTGCCGTCCATGACGAGCTTGGGCTGCTCCTCCTGCACCTGGGTGGTGTAGGGCTCGGTGGTGTCGGTGCCGTCGCCCAGCTCGATGGTCTCGCCGCCCTGGATGCGGTAGGCGCGGGCGTCGTCCACGGAAAGGTCGCTGTCGCCCACCTTGGCCGAGAAGGGGTTGCCCTCGCCCTGCTTGAGCACCTCGCCCTTGACGCTGAGCATGTCGCCGGGGGTGTAGGAGAGGCCCTTGTCGGCCATGAGCTGCTTGATGGTGGTGCCCACCTTCACGGTGGCGTCGGACCCGTTGAGGCTGAACGTGACGCTGCGGTTGAGCCACGAGACGAGCGCCATGGCGCCGATGAGCGCGAACACCAGCACGATCACGAGGATGGCGCGGTTGCGCTTCTTGGGATCGAGGCGGCGGCGGCCCGAGCCGGGCTGCTCGCGCACGGGCTTGAAGCCGAGGTCGGTGTGGCCGATGGGGGCGTCGCTCGAGAGCACGGGGTTGGGCTCAGGGGCGCGGTAGCCGGTCTGGGCGCCGGCGGAGGCCTCCGCGGGCGGGATGTAGGGGTTCTCGGCCGCGGGGCGGGTGACGGGCTCCGAGGCCGCGGCGGCCTGCGCCTTGCCGGCGGCGGCCCCGGCGGGGTGGGTGGCCTTCCCCTGCCCGGCCGACGCGGCGTGGGCAGGCGCGGGGGCGTCGCTGCGACGCGATGCCTTGCGGGCCATGTGACTCGCCACGCGCCGGTCGTTGTCTTTGCTGTGCTTCATGGTGCGCACCGTTTCCGATCCCGTGGCCTCACGCCACGTCTATGGCGTAGGCCCGCTACTTGCTGGCCTCTTCGAACTCCTTGAGAAAGGACTTGAACATCCCCTGGGTCTTGCCGAGCTGGCGTCCCACGGCCTTGGCGGCCCGGGCGGCGGTGTCGTTCCCGGCGGACCCGGATCCGGGCTCCTCCTTGGGGGCCGGGCCGGCCCCTGCGGCCTCGGGGGCGTCCCCCGTGCCCGCAGGGGCGTAGAGCGGCGGCTCGCCGGCCTCGCCGGGCACGGCCTTGGGCTCGGCGGGGGCCTCCACGCGCACGGCCTCGGCGGCCGCGCTGGGAAGCGGGTCGTCGGAGCCGTCGTCGGCCATGGCCTCGGCGATGGAGCGCCTGGCCGAGCCCAGGGCGCGGCCGAGGGCGAACGAGCCCTTGTCTACGGCCTTGCCCGCCGCGGCGCCGGCCTTGCTCGCGGCCTCCTTGCCGGCGATCCTGGCATGGGCGAGGCCCTCCCCCGCCTTGGCGGCCAGGCCGCCGGTGAGCGCGAGGTCGGCGGCCTCGTCGGCCACCACCATGAAGCCCTTGGAGTACCCCACGAGCATGGCGCCCGGCACCGGCACCGAGCCCACCATGGAGGCGGCCACGGCGCCGTCGGTCACGTAGACCGTGTCCACCGCACCGGTGCCGTAGTCAAACTGCACATCGGTCACGTAACCGAGCTGGCGGCCCGAGCGGGTGGCGACGTCCATGCCGCCCCAGATGATGCAGCGGTCGAGGTCCAGGCCCCGCACCTCGGCGGCGCCGTCGCCCGTGCCGGCCTCGTCCACGAGCATGCCGCCCTCGAACGTGCCCACGGCGTCGAGCGCCACGAACAGGTCGTCGCGCTTGACCATGCCGGCCACGTCGGGGCGCTTGACCATGAGGCCCACCACGGAGGTGCCCTCCGGGGAGAAGACGAGGTTGTGCACCTTGCCGATGCGCTTGGGGGGAGCCGGGGTGCCGTCCGCCTTGGTGCGTCTGCCATCGGGGCGGGGCACGAACACCTTCTGGCCCACGAGCTGCTCCATGGTTAGCATCAACAATCCCATCGTTCGAGCCGTTGCGACTAGGGCCATCATAACCCGGCCGGACGCTATGCGCGACACTGCCACCATGGCGTTCCGGCAAGAAAAACCCCGCCGGGCCCACAGGTCCGGCGGGGTGTCTCGGACATGCCCGGTCGCCCGGCACCCTCGGGCCGGGCACCCTTGGGGCGTCCTTAGGCCTCGACGTTCTCCACCTTGACGTCGGCGGCAGCGGCCTCGGCCCTCTCGGCGGCGTCGTCGGCCTTGCTGGCCACCGTGTTGATGGCGTCCTGCACGTTGGCAGAGGCCTGGTTCACGGAGTCGGACAGGGTGGAGCGGAGCTGGTCAACACGCTCGCGGGCCAGGTCCACCTTGGCGCGGAGCTCGTCGGTCTTGGCGTTGACCGTGGGGGTCACGGAGTTGATCTTGCTGGCCACCTGATTGGCGCCCTTCTCGTAGGCGTCGACCGCCTTGTCCCACACGTCGCTCATGGAGTCCGCGGCCATGGCGCGGGTCTCCTCGCCGGAACGGGGGGCCAGAAGCAGGCCGGCCACCGCACCGATGCCGGCGCCGATGACCGCGCCGAAGACGAACCCGAGACCACCGTTAGCGTTGCTCATGACACTTCCTCCTTTGGCGCCCGAGCGCCTTCCGAATGCTGCTTCGAGGGCACAGAGGCCCGTGTTCGAGTTGGTGCTATACCCCAGTTTAGGCGCGGTTTACCGGAAGACGGCCAGGGCCGCGCGTTTCCCCGACAATAAACAGCCGGGACGTCAGGCGAGGGGCCCCTCGGCCTCCTCCGCCACGGCGTCTGGGACGGCGTCGCCCCCGGCGGGCTCACCCTCGGGCTCGGGGTCGCCCTCGGCGTCCTCGGCGGGCCCCGCCCCGTCGCCGGCCGTGGCGTAGGCGGCCTGCACGAGCTGGGCCAGACCCTCCACGATGGCGTCCACATCGGGCTCGGTGGCGGGGTTGGCCCCCGCGAAGGCCCACTGGAGGATCCACGCGGCGCTCGAGAGGGCGCCGGTCACCAGCACGTCGTCGGGGCACGGGAACGAGACCTCCCAGGTACGCCCGTCGTCCGTGGCGCGGGTGCGGCCGCAGGCGATGTCGCCCGCCATGTTCGTGCGGGCGAGGAGCTCCACCGTCACGTGCTCGAGCAGGTGGGCGAGCTCGGTGTCGCCCATGACGTCCTGGAAGGTGGGGGCGGCGTCGCCGAGGCAGGCGTGGGACGCGACCTGGGGCATGAGCCAGTAGACATGGGCCGTGGCCTCGACGTCCTCGCTCGTCATGAGGGGTGCGCCCTCGGCGACGCGCACCGTGGCCGTGAGGTCTTTGGGTCCGACGACCACCTTCTGGATGTCGATGAGCTGTGCCACGGGGCCTCCTTGGTCGACTGCGCGCCGGGTCCGGCGCTCCCGGATTCCTCCCATTCTACCCGCCACGGCCGGCGACCCGCCCGGTGCGGGATGGTTCCCACCGCGGCCCCACGGCCCCCTGCACAAAAGGACCCCGCCGCAGGGAGGTGCGGCGGGGTCCCGAGGTTGCTGCGGTGCCCGGGGCAGGCCCCTACCAGGTGCGGTTCTCGCGGTAGAACTCGATGAGGCTCCGGGTGGAGGCGTCCTGCTCGGCGAGGGCCGCATCGGACTCCGAGAGGGCCGGGGTGATCTGCTTGGCGAGCTGCTTGCCCAGCTCGACGCCCCACTGGTCGTAGGAGTCGATGCCCCAGACGGTGCCCTCGACGAAGGTGATGTGCTCATAGAGCGCGATGAGCTCGCCCAGGGAGAAGGGCGTGAGGGCCACGCCGAAGATGGACGTGGAGGGACGGTTGCCCTCGAAGACGCGGGCGGGCACGATCTCTTCGGGCGTGCCCTCGGCGCGCACCTCGTCGGCCGTCTTGCCGAAGGCCAGGGCCTTGGTCTGGGCCAGGAAGTTGCCGAGGAAGAGCTCCTGGACGTCCTGCTCTCCGTCGCGGGTGGGGTTGGGCGTGTTGACGAAGGCGATGAAGTCGGCCGGGATCATCGAGGTGCCCTGGTGCAGCAGCTGGTAGAAGGCGTGCTGGCCGTTGGTGCCGGGCTCGCCCCAGAAGACCTCGCCGGTGTGGCAGTCCACAGGCGTGCCGTCCCAGCGCACGGACTTGCCGTTGGACTCCATGGTGAGCTGCTGAAGGTAGGCCGGGAAGCGGGAGAGGTACTGGTTGTAGGGCAGCACGGCGTGGCTGTAGCTCTTGAAGAAGTCCACGTACCACACGTTGATGAGGCCCATGAGCGCGACGGCGTTCTCCTCGAGGGGCGTGTGGGCGAAGTAGTGGTCCATGGCGTGCATGCCGGCCAGGAAGTCCTGGAAGCGCTCGGGGCCGAGCGCCACGGCGAGGACGGTGCCCACGGCGGAGTCAACGGAGTAGCGGCCGCCGACCCAGTTCCAGAAGCCGAAGGCGTTCTTGGGGTCGATGCCGAACTCCTCCACCAACTCGAGGTTGGTGGAGACGGCCACGAAGTGGCGCGACACCGCCTCCTTGGCGGCGTCCTCGGAGCCGTCGATGGCGCCGGCGTCGCGCAGGGCCTCGAGCAGCCACGTGCGGGCCTCGCGGGCGTTGGTGATGGTCTCGAGGGTGGTGAAGGTCTTGGAGACCACGATGAACAGCGTGGTCTCGGGGTCGAGGCCGCGGGTCTTCTCGGCCATGTCGTTGGGGTCGATGTTGCTCACGAAACGGGCGGTGAGACCGGCGTCGGCATAGACCTTGAGGGCCTCGTAGGCCATGGCCGGGCCGAGGTCGGATCCGCCGATGCCGATGTTCACCACGGTCTCGATGGGGCGGCCGGTGACGCCGGTCCAGGCACCGGAGCGCACCTTGTCGGCGAAGTCGTAGATGGAGGCGAGGGTCTCGTGGACGTCGGCCACGACGTCCTGGCCGTCCACCACGAAGGAGCCGGACTGCTCCTTGGGGCGGCGCAGGGCGGTGTGGAGCACGGCACGGTCCTCGGTGGTGTTGATGTGCTCGCCGCAGACCATGGAGCGGAAGCGCCCCTCGAGGTCGACAGCGCGGCCGAGCTTGACGAGGAGGTCGAGGGTCTCCCCGGTCACAAGGTTCTTGGAGAGGTCGAACCGCAGGTCCTCGACATCGAAGGTCATGGACGCCACGCGGCCGGGGTCGTCGGCGAACCATCTCTTGAGGGAGACGCCCTCCTCCTGGAGGCGGTCGAAGTGTTCCTGGAGGGCGGCCCACTCGGGGATCTCGGTGACGTCGACGGGCTTGGGCAAGGCCATGGCTGTTCCCTTCTCTTCGCGGGTCGCAGGGCCCCCGCGCAATCATTTTCTTCAGCCTACTCCAAAGGTGGAGCGCCGGACGGCCTGTGGGTACTCATATGCTTTTTACAAAGCCACGGGCCTCGGGCCGGGCCTCAGAACGGCTGGTCGAGCGGGGGGAGCTGCTTGAGGCGCTCCCACATGACGCGCTTGCGGCCGGGGTCGTCGAGGGCGGCCTCGAAACCGCCGAGGGCCATGACGCGCATGCCCCGGGTATGCACCGGCCAACCCGGGCTGAGCATGGCCTCCTCGATGGAGGCGAGGCCCACGAGGTCGGCGGCCAGGGCGTCGCGTACCGCCGCACATGCCGCCTCGTCGAGCACCACCACGGTGAGCGGGGAGAGGGTCGAGACCACGAGGTTCATGAGCCCCGCCGTCACCGCGGCGCCCGTGCGGTCCCACGCGGCCGCCGCGCACCAGTCCTCCGGGGCGTAGCCCAGGGCCGCGAGGGCGCTCCTCAGCGCCGTGCCGTCGGGGCCGGACAGGAGCGGTCCGCCGGAGCGCTCGGCCGGGCCGGGTTCGCCCTTGACGAGCAGGACGCTCGAGTAGGCGTTGCCCGCCAACACAGCGCCGGCGGCCTCGAGGGCCGCGAGCTCCTCGCGCGCCTTGGCCCCGTATTGGGAGCGAACCTTGCCCCGGGTGTCTTCCATGGCCCCTCCTCGCCCCGTGCCGGCCGCCGATTCGTGGAGAGCCGGAGATGGGCCGGCGTCCCCGGCACGTCCACGGTATCGCAAGAGGGCGGTACGGGGTAGACACCCCAAGAACACAGCGCGACGGGCCCGGGGGCCCGTCCTTACCGAGGAGGTTGTCATGGCAGCCAAAGAGCTCAACGCCGCGAACTTCGACGAGACCATCAACAACGCCCAGAAGCCCGTCCTCGTGGACTTCTGGGCCAGCTGGTGCGGCCCCTGCCGCATGCTCTCCCCCATCGTCGAGGACCTCGCCGACCAGATGGCCGACGTCCTGGACGTTTGCAAGGTGAACGTCGAGGAGAACCAGGACCTGGCCGTGCGCTTCCAGGTCATGTCCATCCCCACGCTCATCCTGTTCAAGGACGGCAAGCCGGTGCACACCATGGTGGGCGCCCAGCCCCGCGACGTCCTCGCCCAGGAGATCGCCAAGTACCTGTAAGGCCCGCGCCCCATAGAGGCCGAGGCGCCCCGCCGGCGGCGGGGCGCCTTTTTCATGGCCCGGCACCGGTGGGAGATGACATCTCTGAAAGACAGGGGAAACCCCGGGGCCACCCGGGGGCCACAGGGCCATAATCACCACGATCCGGAACGGCACGCAAGGAAGGAGCCACCGTTGCCCCAGAGCCACCGCACCCCGTGGACCGCCAGGTTCGCCAGGCTGTGCCGCAACCACTGGCGCACCATCGTGGTGTGCCTCGCCCTCATCGTCCTCATCGCCATCCTGGAGGAAGTGCTCTTCTCGGACATCGTGCGCATGGACCAGCTGGCCTACTGGCTCGTGGTGCTCCACATGCGCACCGACTGGCTCACGCCCGTCATGACCAGCGTCACCAACCTGGCCGCGCCGGTCCCGCTGCTGGTGATGCTGGTCATCGTGGCGGCCTTCGCCCCGGGGCGGCGCCCCGGCTGGTGCTGCGCCCTCAACCTCGTGCTCGTGGTGGCCCTGAACGAGCTGCTCAAGTACATCGTGCACCGGCCCCGCCCCGACGGCTTCCGCCTCATCTCCGAGGTGGGCTACAGCTTCCCGAGCGGCCACTCCATGGTGTCCATGGCGTTCTTCGGGCTCTTGGTGTGGATGATCTGGCGCTACGAGCGCGACCGCACCATGCGCGTGCTCTGGAGCCTGTTCTTTGGCGCCGTCATCTTCATGGTGGGCTTCTCCCGTATCTACCTGGGTGTCCACTACGCGAGCGACGTGGTGGCCGGCTTCTGCGTCTCGCTCGTGTGGCTGGCGTTCTACACCCGCGTCGTGGCCCCGCTCTTCCTGCCCAAGCCCGCCAACCCGCGCCACAGCTCGGCCTTGACCGCGCGCATCGCACCCGAGAAGGCCACACGCCCCGACCCCGCCATGGACACAGCCATGTGGAACACCACGCCCGACGTGCCACCCGCGCCAAAGCACCGGCGCACGGAGAGGGGCCGCTGAGCGGGCTGCCCGCCCGGCGGCCCCTCGGGTCCGTCGTGTTCCTGCAGCCGCCTACACCCCCATGAAGAACCAGGGGCTCGACGCCTGGGCCTCGCTCAGGGGGAGCTGGATGACCTGGGGGTCCTCCACGAGGCCGTCGCGCACCCAGAGCCTTGCCATGGTGGGGCCCAGGCTCGTGCGGGGCAGCGTGGGGCTGCCGGGGTTGATGAGCCACGCGCCGGGCTCGTCGTCCACGGCCTGGGGCCGGGAGAGCAGCTCCGAGCCGTCTTGGAGCGCCGTGACGTTCACGTGGTCGCCCACGGTGCGGCCGCATCGGCGGCGGAGCACCTGGCCGCCCTCGGGCGAGCGCTCGATGGAGGGACGGTGGGTGTGACCGAAGACGCAGACGTCGGCCGCAGCCGGCGTGAGCTTGTCTCGGTAGTGGGCCACCTCGAAGCGGACCCCGTCCACCGAGAAGCGCATCTTGCGCTTGATGTCGGGACCGTACTGGCCCGTGCAGTCGTTGTTGCCCAGGCACAGGTGCACCGTGGCGATGGATTTGAGCAGGGCGTAGTCGGAGGACGACGTGATGTCGCCGGCATGGACGATGACGTCGGCCCCCGCGAGCTCATGACGCAGCTCGTCGGTGATCAGGCCGTGGGTGTCGCTGACGATGTCGACGCGGATCTCGCGCAAGGGGGTGCCTCCTTCTCGGTGCCGGTCCTAGATGCCCAGGGCGCGCTTGAGCTGGACCACACGGCGGCGCGAGACGGAGATCTTCTTGTCGGGGATGCCGTCGAGACCCAGCTGCAGGGTACCGCTGGACACCACCTCGACGTCCTCCACGTGCTCGAGGTTGACGATGTAGCCCCGGTGCACGCGGAAGAACCCGTGGGGGGCCAGGCGGTTCTCGAGCTGGGCGAGGGAGATGGTGGAGAGGAACCGGTCGTTGTCGGTGTAGATGCAGGAGTAGTCGTCCTTGGCCTCGATGTAGCGGATCTGGTCCACCGGGACGAGCACCTTGCGGCCGCCCTTCTCGACGGGGATGCGCTCCTGGGGGGTGTGGGAGGCGGGGGCGGCCGGGACGGCGCGGGCTTCCACCTTGTCGAGAGCCGTGCCCAAGCGCTCGGTCTCCACGGGCTTCATGAGGTAGTCCACGGCATCGACGTCGAAGGCGTTGACGGCGTACTCGCTGTAGGCGGTGACGAACACCACCGCGGGCGGGTTCTTGAGCTTGTGGAGGGCCTCCGCCAGCTGCATGCCGGTGGTCTTGGGCATGGAGATGTCCAGGAACAGGACGTCGGGACGGTTCTCGATGATCTTCTCCACGGCCTCGCGGGCACTGGCGGCCTCGTCGATGCCGTCGACGCGCCCGGTCTCCTCCAAGATGTAGCGGAGCTCGGAACGGGCCGGGGCCTCGTCGTCTACGATCATCGCACTGAGCATGGAATCACCTCGCGGTACAAGGGGCAGGGTCTCCGCCCCCGAGTTTAGGGGTTATTGCACCCCGTTGCCAATTCCGGCGGCCTCCGGGACGTCGGCGCCGTCGGGATCGGGACCCTCCACCGCGGCGAGGCGCAGCGTGACGACGGTGCCCTCGTCGGGGCGGCTCACGATGTCCACGCCCGAGCCCACGCCGAAGAAGCGCTCCAGCCGCTCCGCGACGTTGCGCAGGGCGATGCCGGTACCCTTCTCCTCGGTGGAGAAGCCCTCGGCCTTGGCGAGCATGGCGTCCACGGCCGCCTGCTCCATGCCCACCCCGTCGTCGGCCACGGCGATGAGCACGTCGCCGTCCTCGCGGGTGACGTGGATGTCGATGTGCAGCACCCCCTCCTCGCGCATGGCGTGACGCACCGCGTTCTCCACGATGGGCTGGACGATGAAGGCGGGCACCATCACGGCCCGGCAGTCGGGGTCGACGTGCTCCACCTCCACGATGCGGTCCTCGCCGAACCGGGCGTGCTCGAACGTGAGGTAGCGGCGTGTCTGCTCGATCTCGCGCCCGAGCGGGATGAGGGAGTCGGAATTCTCCAGCGTCTGCCGGTAGAACGTGGCGAACTCCCTGAGCAGCGAGCGGGCCCGCATGGGGTCGGTGCGCGTGAAGGCGGCGATGGTGTTGAGGGTGTTGAACAGGAAATGCGGGTTGATCTGGGCCTGGAGCGCCTTGACCTCGGCCTGGGCCGTGAGCTGGGCCTGGCGCTCCAGCTCGTAGAAGGACAGCTGGGTGCCCAGCAGCTCGCCGAAGCCCTCGGCAACGGCGTACTGGGTGTGATCGATGTCCTTGTAGTCGCGGTAGTAGAACTTGAGGGTGCCGATGGTCTGGTCTCGCACCGAGAGGGGCACCACGATGCCGGCCGGCATGAAGCCCATGAGGCGCAGGCGGCTGCCGGCGTCGAGGTTGGCCATGGCGTCCTCGTCGATGCGCCGCACGAGCGAGAAGGTCTGCATGCGGCCGCTGGCCAGCACGTCGCGGGTGGCCTGGGTGGAGATGAGACTGCCCGGCGGGAAGTCCTCCTCGTACTCACCCACGTAGGCCACGACACGCTCGTGGTCGGTGATGGCCACGGCCATGGCGCAGGTCTCGGGGAGCAGGAGCTGGCACACGGCGCGGCATCCCTCCATGGTGAGGCCCCCGCGCAGATACTCGAGGGTGGTTGACGCCGTGCGCAAGGTGCGCTCGGTGGCCTGGGAGCGCAGAGAGTCGGGCGCGCCTGAGGCGCCGGCGCCGGCGAAGATCACCACGACGATGCCCACGCCCGAGATAGCCGCCACCACAGGCTCGCCCTTGGCGAGGCCCCACACCAGGAGGATCAGCATGGTGAACACGCAGAGGGCGAGGATGATGGTGATGAAGTTGTCCAGGTAGTGGTGCTGGCCGTCGCGTCGCGCCATCAGGAGGGCGCCCCCTCGCCGGCACCAACCGGGCCTGTGGCGGCCGCGGTGGAGGGGCCGTCGCCGACATAGGGGTTGTAGGCCGCCACGCCGGGGGGCGTGGCGTGGTCCACGAGCCACGCCGCGAGGTCGCGCTCGCCCCACAGGCGCTGGACGATGGCGGGCCACCACGACATGAACGAGAGGTACGAGCGGGCGTTGCGCTCGGCGTTCTGGAGGGCCTCCCGGTAGCCGGAAGCCCAGACGGCCAGGTACTCGGCATGGTCGCGGGTACCGACGGCGCGTCGCAGGGCGGTGCTGCGGATGCGGCGGTTGAGGTCATCGGAGACCCACGGCCCCGGGTAGGGCATGAGCGACTCCGGGGTGACCTGACTGAGGTCCTGCTTGGTGGCCGCATGGGCCAGCTTGGCGCGCTCGTAGAGCCACCGGAAGACGTTCTGTTTGAAGCGGTTGGCCGGCCGCGGCGTCGACGGCGGCAGGTGGCGCACGCACCATTTGTTGTCGAACCACATGTCCATGCCGTAGAGCCGCAGGCTGAAGAGGTAGTCCATGTCCTCGCCGCGGGTGATGTAGGGGTCGAAGGCCACCTGAGAGAAGGCCTCGGCGTGGATGGCCATGCACCCGCCGCAGGCGAAGTTGGAGCGCGAGATGCGCGTGCCCTCCTGGGCCGCCCTCATCCAGCGGTTGAAGCCGATGTTCTTGTCCCAGTCGCGGTCGTACCAAGGGAGCCTCTCGTTGGCGAGGCAGGACCCCTCGGCGTCGACGAAGAAACCGCTCTTGGCCGCCACCGGGAGGTTCTGGCGGGTGAGCTGACCCAGGCCGTAGACCGCCTCCACGAGGAAGTCGGGGCCGAGGGCCACCTCGTCATCGTCGAGAAAGACCACGACGTCGTGGGCGAGGATGGCGGCCACCATGAGGCCGAGGTTGCGGATGGCTCCGTAGCCGCGCAGGCTCACGGTCTCGCCGCTCAGGCGGGGCGCGGCGGCGATGACGGCGTTCTGCACCGTACGGGCCTCGGGCGCACCCACCACGAGCGGCGTGAGGTTGGGGTGCTCGGCACAGATGGCGTCCACGCGCGCACGGGCGGCCTCCGCGGCCTCGGGCGGGGCCACAAGCAGGACCACGGTCCGCATGACGCCGCGCACCTGCTCCAGGGACTCCAGGCAGCGTGCGAGCTCGGGCTCGGGGGCGTCCACGGGGGTGGCGTGGTCGTAGGTGCCCACGACCTCCTCGGAGGTGGTCCAGTAGCTCGGGATGACGATGACGGGGTTCACCGGGTTCCTCCCATCGGGCGCGGGTCGGTGCCGCCGGCGAGCATGGCCGGAAGCGGCGTGCGCTCAAGGGCACGATACAGGGGCAGGCCCAGGGCATACATCACCACGGCCTCGCCCACACCGGTGCACACCAGGCCAAAGAGGTACATGGCCGGCCACGCCCCTTCGAGCGAGATCGAGGTGAACGGAACGGTATAGAAGCCCAGCCCCGCCAAAAGCAGAGGCAGGTACGCGGGAACGATAAGGCCATTGGCCACCACAGGGCCGAGCACCGCGACGGAAGGGTGCGCCCGCCATCGCCACATGACCCAGGCGCCGATGGCCGTGGCTGCCGAGCCGAAGACCACGTCGAGAAGCCCGAGGGTGCCCGTGCCGCCCAGCACGATGTTGGCGCCGTTGGCCACGGCGCAGCCCAAGGCGAGGCCCGGTATGGCGTCGGGGGTGAAGAGCGCCAGGACGCAGAGGGCCTCGGAGAGGCGCAGCTGCACCGGCCCCCAGGCAAGGCCGCCCATGAACATCAGGCAGAACAACGTAGCCGCCCCATAGAGGGCGGCGATCATGGCTATGCGGGCCATGGTGGACGGACTCATGGCTGCTTTGTCTTTTGAACCCATGGAGCCCCTTTCGCAGCGCGGCCTGGCGAGCCGGTTTCAACCTCCTGTTTTCCTTTCCATAGTAGCCGCTGAAAAACCCGTCGCTCTCACAAAAGCTGGACCCTCCCGCCCCTTCCCTCCCTCTCTCTTCTTTCTCGCCTGAAAGCGATTGAGGGTACCCTCAATCGCTTTCAGGCGCAGATGGTGACGAGGTGAGGTAAGGGGGCGGGAGAGCCCAGCTTCGTCTTACGTCAGGGCAGGCGATGTGCCGGCCGGCCTACCGGGTGCGGTCCCACGCGCCCGAGCCGTCCACATGGTAGCGGCCGACCCACGTGTCGGCGGCCATGGAGCCGTCGCCGTTGAGGTAGTACCACTTACCGCCGGTCTGCAGCCAGCCGACGCCCATGGAGCCCTCGGGACCCCAGGCAGAGCCGGACCTGCGCAGCCAGTACCACTTGCCGCCGGTCTGCAGCCAGCCGGAGCCCATGGAGCCCTCAGGACCGTAGGCAGAGCCGGACTTGCGCAGCCAGTACCACTGACCGTCCTTCTGCAGCCAGCCGGATCCCATGGAGCCCTTGGGGCCGTAGGCGTTGTCGTCGTCGCGCAGCCAGTACCAGTGGCCGCCGTCGAGGAGCCAGCCGCTCTTCATGGCGCCGTCGCCGGCATTGCCAAAGTGGTACCACTTGCCGTCGATGGACTGCCAGCCGGTGTGCATGTAGCCGTCCTCGTCAAAGTGATAACGGCTGCCGTCAACGTCCTTCCACTCGTTGGAGAGGGTGTTGCCGTCCTCGTCCACAAGCTGCCAGCCCTTGGCGTCCTTCTTCCAAGCGTAGACAGGCTCCACCACAGGGTCCTCGCCGAGAGTGAGCTCGGCATAGCCCAGAGGCGTCACGAGGGCGTCGTTCTTGGCGTCGTAGTCGGAGGGCGCAAAGGGCTTGGAGCGGTCGGTGTTGAGCCACTCGCGGGCCTCCTGCAGCACCTTGTAGCAGCGCTCCCAAGTCTTCTCGGCGGCCTTGTCGGCGGCACGGGTGGCAAGCGCCTCGCGGGCCTCGGCGCCTTGGGTCTTGAGGAGCTCGGCCTCCACGAGGTCGTTGTCGGCGATGAGGGCCTTCTGGAGGACGTCAAGGTAGGAGCGCATGACAGGCGCCAGATCGGCACGGTTGGCGTTGGCCAGGGTGTTGATGTCCATCATCACGTAGGGCAGGTACTGGTCCCACTCGCCGGCGGCGCGGGCCGTGGCCACGGAGTCGTTGTTGTAGCGGTCGCCCTGGTGCACGGTGCTGAGCTCCTGGGTGCCGTAGCGCCAGTTGACCTCGGTGACAAGGGCGCCGAAGGACGGGATGGCCACGGAGTACTCGTCGCGGTTGAGGGCGAGCCACTCCACGGTGCCCACCTGGGGGTCGGTGTTGCGCTTGATCTCAAAGATGTGGCTCTCGAGGGAGTCCTGGCGCCCCACGCCGGTGACCGTGGTGGCGACACCATCCTTGAGGCCGGTGACGTTGTCGGCCCGGGCGGCCAGGGAGCGGATCATGTCGAAGGTGGTCCAGTCACTGCGGCCCGGGGTGAAGAAGAGGGAGCCGTCGGTGACGCCGGTGATGCGGCCCTGGTCGTCGACGGTGTACTTATCCTCAGAGAGCGGGGCGTCGAAGTAGGCGCGGCCGATGACATAGCGGGAGAACTGGCCGTTGCCCTCGTTGGTGCGGCTGTAGGAGCGGGCGATGTCGGGGGTGTCGTCGTCGAACTTCTTGAGGAAGCTGCCGTCCTCGGCCGTCTTCACGAGGTTCTCGGAGTGGATGCACTTCTCCTCGTCGTCGAGGTCCACCTTGTACCAGAGGCTGCCCATGTTGGGGTTGACGCTGGCCTGGTCCTCCGGCAGCTGGAAGGCCACCCACTGGTGACCGGAGACCACGTCGAGCAGCCAGCTCTCGGTGTTGTCGGAGATGATGATCTGGTCGCAGCTGCAGGCGCCGTGCTCGTCCACGAGCTTGCCGAGGAGCTCCACGGCCTCGCGGGCGGTCTTGGACTGGCCCAGGGCGATGGAGACGTAGTTGTACTCGCCGATGCCGGAGTCGACGTTGGGGTCGACGGCCTTGACCTCGGTGCTGGGATAGATACTCAGCGTGGCCGAGCAGGAGACGCCCCACTCATTGACGCCGGCGGCGGAGTAGGCGTTGTCAAAACCCTCCCAGCCGTTGTTGCCGTGGTCGCGCACGTAGGTGTAGCGGTAGGTGTCGGTGGGAGCCTTCCATTGGAAGTTGTCGCCCTCGGCGCCGCCACCGTTCTCGTTGGACTGGTAGACAAAGCCGGCCTCATGGCGCGGCTCGACGCCGAAGATCTTGACGGCGCGGGTGTAGGAGTCCTCGGCACGCCCGGCGTACCAGGTGTTCTCCTCGGCCGTGAGCGTGTCGGGCATCCACACCTGGGTGCATGCCAGCGCGTTCACGGGCACGGCCATGACGGTGGCGGCCGCAAAGGCCAGGCCGGTCATGGCCCTCTTGAACCATCGGGTCTTCATAGGCTCTCCCCTTCTCTCGCGGGCCAGGTCGGGCCCGTTCCTCATGGGATACGGGCGACTTTCGGTTCATCCACAACCTGAAAGATGTCTGTATCCCTTTATGCATACTATCAGAGGACCCAACCCCGCGCCGAAATTCTGCGTGAACGGCGCCTATTTATCCGCGAATGGTCCCCTCTAAAACATTGCTCTGCGAATATAAACCGCCGACAATTGCATACAACGAGCTACTGTCCCTTGCTTTTGTCCTGCCTGGGCAGCACGCCGTCACCGGCCTATGCATTGCCGACGTCCCGTCCCGCGGCGGGTATAGACCCCGCCAAACCCGTCGGCGGCCCCGGCCGCCAGGAGAGGAGGGCCCCATGGCCTGCACCACCCTGCTCGTAGGAAAGGGAGCCACCTACGATGGCTCCACCATGATCGCCCGCAACGAGGACGACGGCGACGGCTCGTTCTGCGCCAAGAAGATGGTGGTGGTGGAGCCGGCCGACCAGCCGCGCACCTACCGCTGCGTCATCTCGCACCTCACCATCAACCTGCCGGAGAACCCCTTGCGCTACACGGCGATGCCCAACGTCGACCCCGTCGAGGGTGTGTGGGCCGAGGCCGGCGTCAACAGCGTCAACGTGGGCATGAGCGCCACCGAGACCATCACCACCAACTCCCGGGTGCTAGGGGCCGACCCCCTGGTGGCCTATCGCCCCGCCACGGGCACCGAAGGGCAGCCCGGCTATGCGCCCGAGCAGGCAGGCGGCATCGGCGAAGAGGACCTCGTCACCATCTGCCTGCCCTACATCACGAGCGCCAGGCAGGGTGTGGAGCGCCTGGGGGCCCTGCACGAGAGATACGGCACCTACGAGTCCAACGGCATCGCCGTGAGCGACCCCGACGAGGTCTGGTACTTCGAGACCGTGGGCGGCCACCACTGGATCGCCCGCCGCGTGCCCGACGACGCCTACGTGACCCAGCCCAACCAGCTGGGTATCGACCGCCTAGACCTCGTGGACGCCCTCGGCGAAGGCAAGGACTACCGCTGCAGCGCCGACCTCGCCGACTTTATTGTGGACAACAACCTCTACCTGGGGATGCCCAAGGAGTCTGTGGCTAAGACCGTGCTCGGGGCCGCCGCTGCCGCCGTGGGCATGGCAGGGGCCTCCTCAGACGAGCGCCTGCGCGGCCTTCCCCGCGTCATCGACCCGCGTCCGATCTTTGGCAGCCACGACTACGCCGACCACGTGTACAACACGCCGCGCGCCTGGTACATGCAGCGCTACCTCAACCCGTCCGACTCCTACGACGGCCCCGACGCCGCCTACCGCCCCGACAGCGACGACCTGCCCTGGTGCCGCATTCCCGAGCGCAAGGTGACCGTGGAGGACGTCAAGACCGTGCTCTCGAGCCACTACCAGGACACCGTCTACGACCCCTACGGCACCCTCGGCACCAAGGAGCAGGGCAAGCTCTACCGGCCCATCGGCATCAACCGCAACAACGAGACCTCTCTCATCCAGATTCGCCCCTCGGTGGCCGCCAGCCACCGCGCCGTGCAGTGGGTGGCCATGGGCGACATGACCTACTCCACCTTCATCCCGATGTTCACCAACGTGAACGCGGTGCCGGACTACCTCGCCGTGACCCCGCGGGTGACCACCGAGACCTTCTACTGGGAGATGCGCGTGCTGGCCGCCCTGGCCGACGCGCAGTTCGGCAGCAACTGGAACACCGTGGCCGCCTACCAGGAGGCCACCCTGGGCCAGGGCCACGCCCAGGTGGCGGCCGCCGACAAGGCCGTGGACGCCCTAGGCAGCGACGCAGACGAGGCCTCGGTGCAGGCCGAGCTCGAGAAGGCCAACCAGGCCACCTGCGACCTCATCCAGAAGGCCACCGACGAGGTGCTCGGCAAGGTGCTCTTCACCACGAGCGTGAACATGCGCGACTGCTTCAACATGAACGACCGATAAGTGCCTGCAGGCCCTTCGCGACCTGGGGTCCGCGGGCCCGCATCGTCGGGCCCAGTTCGAGCGGCCCCGTGCATCTGCCTACGCACGGGGCCGCTCTCAGATTCGCCCTTCGATGCGGGCCCGCGGACATGCGTTGTGGGTCAGGCAGACCTACCTGCTTACGACGGAATCTCGCGCCCCGCTTTGCGTCAACGGTCGCGACTCGGGTCCCCCTCGTCCTGCGGGCGCAGAGAAGAGGTCCGGAGAGGGGAGGGCTTATGCTCCCACCGCGCAGAAGAGGCGCATGGGACCTGTAAGGCTTACGGGACCCGTCGCCGCCGGGACGAAGGCGCTTTCAAACGTTGCCAGCTCGGCCGTGCCCCCTTTCCACGAGGCGGTGCCGTAGCCCTCCACCACCATCACCGCCGCGGGGCGTCCTTGCGGGTCCCAAGTCAGGCCGCGGGAGACGTCGAGCACAAGCGCCTCGTAGCCGTCGGCCGACACCGACGCCCGCATGCCAGACCCCAGCCCCGTGCCGCACCCTACGACCTGGGGGCGACTCGTGGGATCGACCACGGCGAGGCCCTGCTCCACATGAAGCTCGCGAGGGGCGCCCGAGGCGTCGGTGCGCCCATAGTCGAAGAAGCGGTACGTGACGTCGGAGTCGGACCCCAGCTCGGCCGCGAGCACGCCGGCGCCCAGGGCATGCAGCGTTCCGGCAGGCACGTGCACCACATCGCCCGCGGACACGGGCACGCGCACGAGCAGCGCGTCCAAGCTGCCGTCTTCCACGGCGGCCTTCAATTCCTCCACAGAAGAGGCGCTCGTGCCGGCCACAATGGTGGCGCCGGGCTCGGCCTCCACCACGTACCAAGTCTCCGTCTTGCCGTGGTCGCCCTCGTGGGTGCGCGCATAGTCCTCCTGCGGGTGCACCTGCACCGAAAGCGCCTCCGCGGCATCGAGAAAGGCTCCGCGCACCATGGCGTGGCCGCCCAGGCATCCTGCGGGGTCGGCGTCCACCACGGCCCCAAGCCCCACGCCGGCCCACGGCCCCACGACGACGCGGCTCTCGCCATGGGGATGACGGCTCACCTCCCAGCTGGTGCCCACAGGGCCCTCGATTCCACGGGCGGCGGCCACGCGGGCGGCGCCCCAAACGGTGCGCACGAGACAGGGCTCCTGCACCAGAACGCCGCGCGGGACAGGGCGGTTCACGTCTGCGGTCATGGGCGTCTCCTTGTCTTGGACCAAAGCCCGGCCTGCCGGGCCTCAGTCTTCGGTGGTAAGGGTTACGGTGAACGTGTTGACGTCTCCCCGATAGAGCGCCACGGAGTACTCGACGGCCTGACCGGTCTTGGCACGCCCTACGCTCTTGAAGAGAAAGCACGGCTGCCCCTCGTCTATGGCAAGAAGCTCTGCCTCCACCGGGTCCGGCAGCGCCGCCTCGAGCACGCGGCGCACAGTCTCCACCGGCAGCCCGCTCTCGGCAAAGACGTCGTAGAGCCCCTCGCGCTCAAAGTCGTGGCCGAGAAGCCCGGGGAATACCGACGTTGGCACCCAGGTGCGCAGCAGCACCGCCGGCTCCTCGTCCAGATAGCGCAGGCGCATGAGCGACGCCACGGGGTCCCCCTCCCCAATGCCCAAGGCCTCGGCCACCTCCGGGGAGGCCCCTTGGATGCGGGCTTGCAGCACCCGCGTGGCAGGAATGGCCCCCTGCGCCTCCACGTCGGCCCCGTAGCTCATCAAGGCGTCCATGAAGCGCTGCTCCACTTTGCGCCGCCGCACCACCGTGCCGCGCCGACGGCGCTTTTCCACGTAGCCGGCATCGGCCAGAAGCTGGATGGCCTGTCGCAAGGTGGGTCGGCTCACGCCGTAGGCCTCGGCCAGCTCCGGCTCTGCGGGGAGAAGGGAGCCCGGCGGGTACGTGCCGTCACACATACGGGCGAGCAGGTCGTCTCGAATCTCTTGGTATCGCGGAGTCTGACTCACGAGGAAAACTGCACTTTCATGTCATAGGTTAATCTTCTCAGGCAATTCTACCCCAGAATCCCCTTGATGTTACTTACTTATTCTGTAATATGTCTAGTAAAGGCAGACCACAGACCAAAGGGGAGCTATGAGCCGCTACGACGCCATGATCGACCACACCAACCTCCGTGCCGACGCCTGCGATCAAGATATGGAGACCCTCTGCCAAGAGGCCCGCGACCACGGGTTTGCCATGGTGGCCGTCAACTCCGTGCAGTCGGCGCTCTGCTCCGCGCTGCTAGCCGGCACCGGGGTGCATACCGGCGCCGCCATCGGCTTTCCCTTGGGACAGACCACCATCGCTGTCAAGGTCTTTGAGACCCGCGACGCCATCGCCAACGGTGCGGACGAGATCGACTACGTGGTCAACCTCACCGCCGTCAAGAACGGCCAGTGGGACCTCGTGAAGCGCGAGATGACCGAGATTGTGGGCGCCTGCCGCGAGAGGGGCGTCATCGTCAAGGTCATCTTTGAGAACTGCTACCTCACCGACGACGAGAAGATCCGCCTATGCGAGATTGCCTCCGAGGTGCGCCCCGACTTCATCAAGACCAGCACGGGCTTCGGCACCGGCGGCGCCACCTTCGAGGATGTGGCCCTCATGCGCGAGAACGTGGACCCCGCCGTGAAGGTCAAGGCCGCCGGCGGCATCCGCGACGCGGAGACCTTCCTCAAAATGGTGGAGCTCGGGGCCGAGCGCATCGGCACCTCCGCCGGCGTGGCCATCATGGCAGAGCTCGCCGAGCAGGGCCTCGCCTAGGGCGACCGTTTGACAAGACCGGTCGTCCGACCCATCCTTCAAGCCGGCAGCACACCCGCTTGAAGGGCGGACCCGGTGACACCCGACCAGAGACCCAAGGCCTATGTACCGCCCATGAGAAGCGCCGCCCCCGCCGTGCTCGACGAGGGGCGGCGCGCCCAGTCGCGCCGGGAGAGGCCCAGCCTCTCCCGCACGGCCGTCTTCGTGAACCTGGGACTCATCCTCACGGCCCTGGGCATCGTGATCTTCAAGGCCCCCAACCACTTCGCCCTCGGGGGCACCTCGGGCGTGGCCATCATCCTGTCCACGCTCTTCCCCACCCTCGACGTGGGCGCGTTCATGTGGATCCTCAACGTGGCCCTCGTGGTGGCCGGCCTCGTGTTCCTCGACGTGCGCACCATGGGCTGGACCATCTTCGCGTCGTTCGCGCTGTCGTTCTACGTCTCGCTCTTCGAGTGGGTCTGGCCGGTCGTGGACCCGCTCACCTCCAACAAGCTCCTCGAGCTCTGCTTCGCCGTAATGCTGCCCGCCGCCGGTAGCGCCCTCGTGTTCAACGTAGACGCATCCACCGGCGGCACCGACATCCTGGCGATGATCCTCAAGGCCCACACCAGCCTCCAGATCGGCCGCGCGCTCCTCGTGGTGGACGGCCTCATCGTCGCGTTCTCCGTGGGCCTCTACGGCGCCGAGACGGGCATGCTCTGCATCCTGGGCCTGCTCGCCAAGACCATGATCGTGGACGACGCCATCGAGGGCTTCAACCAGTCCAAGGTGTGCACCGTGGTCACGCAGCACCCCGAGGAGATCGAGGCGTTCCTGGTGGACGAGCTGCACCGCACCTCCACCATGTGCGACGCCCGCGGAGGCTTCTCCGGCATGGCCCTCACCGAGGTCACCTGCGTGCTCACGCGCTCCGAGGCCGTGAGGCTGCGCAACCACCTGCACCTCACCCAACCAGGCACCTTCATGACCATCGTGAGCACCTCCGAAATCGTGGGCCGCGGGTTCCGCAACGTCTAAGGCTCCATGCCGTTGCCGTGGCGACGTCCCGCGCGACCGCTCCCCCGCCCCCGGCCGGGTATGTACCTCCCCACGGAGACACGGCGCCGCGGCGCCCCGACAGAGGAGGAACCATGGACCTGGAGAAGAAGGCTGCCGAGATGGAGGCCAACGCGGCCGACCCGACGATCGTGGAAGACGCCCAGTCCGTGGCGGAGGAGGTCGAGGGGGTCGGCGTGTCCCTGGCCACCGACCCCGACGAGCCCGCCGACAAGGGCTTCGTCCCCCAGAGCCAGGTGGAGCTCGAGGGCTAGCCTCCCGCACCGCCCGCGGCCCATGGCCGCCAGCACGGGCCGTCCTCACCGTCGCCGACCCACAGAAAAGGGGCCGCACCTCCTCGGGTGCGGCCCCTTTCTCAAAGACCTTGGGGTGTGGGGACAGGCCTACTCGGCCTTGCCCTCCTCGTCGTACATGTCCTTGAGCTTGACCAGGTGGTCGTAGCGGTCCATGGCGGCCTGCTCGTTCTCGGCAAAGAGCTCGGAGGCGCGGTCAGGGAAGAAGCGACGCAGCGAGGCGTAGCGGTTCTCGTTCTCCAGGAACTCCTGGTAGCCGCCCTTGGGCGCCTTGGAGTCGAGGGTGAACCGCTTGCCGGCGGGGGCGGCGGGGTTGAAGCGGAAGAGGTTCCAGTAGCCGCAGTCCACGGCGCGCTTCTGCTCCTCCTGACAGTGGAGCATGCCGCCCTTCTTGATGGAGTGCATCTCGCAGGGGCTGTAGCCGATGATGAGGGACGGGCCGTCGTAGGCCTCGGCCTCGGCAAGGGCCTTGAGCAGCTGGGAGGGGTTGGCACCCATGGCCACCTGGGCCACGTAGACGTAGCCGTAGCTCATCATCATCTCGGCGAGCGGCTTCTTCTTGATGCCCTTGCCCTCGGCGGCGAACTGCGCCACCTGGCCGAGGTTGGAGGCCTTGGAGGCCTGGCCGCCGGTGTTGGAGTAGACCTCGGTGTCGAAGACGAAGACGTTCACGTTCTTGCCGGAGGCCAGCACGTGGTCGAGGCCGCCGAAGCCGATGTCGTAGGCCCAGCCGTCGCCGCCGAAGATCCAGAAGGACTTCTTGGACAGGTAGCACTTGTTGGCGGCGACGTCCTCGGCGATGGGATTGTCGCTCTTGACGAGCGCGGCCGCGTAGTCGGCGGAAACCTGCTGGGAGACGCCGGTGGTGTCGCGGTTCTCGAGCCACGCGGTGGCGGCGTCCTTGAGACCCTCGGGCAGGTCCTCGACCTCGAGGAGCCTCTCGGTCTGGGCGACGAGGCGGTTCTGCTCGGCCTCGTAGCCGATGAGCAGACCCATGCCGTGCTCGGCGTTGTCCTCGAACAGGGAGTTGTTCCACGCGGGGCCGTGACCGGCGGCGTTGCAGGTGAACGGCGAGGTGGCCGCGGGGTTGCCCCAGATGGAGGAGCAGCCGGTGGCGTTGGAGATGAACATGCGGTCGCCGAAGAGCTGGGTCACCAGGCGGGCGTAGCCGGTCTCGGCGCAGCCGGCGCAGGAGCCGGAGAACTCGAGCATGGGCATGGAGAACTGGCTGCCGCGGGTGTTCTTGTCGCTGAAGAGCTCACGCTTCTCGGAGACCTCGTTGACCGCGTAGTCCCACACGGGCACCTGCGCGGCCTCCTCGGCCTGCGGCACCATGGTGAGGGCGCCGCCGTCCTGCTGGGTGGACTTGGGGCAGGCGGAGAGGCAGTTGTAGCAGCCCATGCAGTCCAGCGGGGACACAGCCACGGTGAAGGTGTAGCCGGTGCCCTTGGGGACCTTGAGATCGAGGGTCTTCATGGCCTCGGGTGCGTTGGCGGCCTCCTCGGGGTCCATGACGATGGGACGGATGGCAGCGTGGGGGCACACGTAGGCGCAGTTGTTGCACTGGATGCAGAGCTCGGGGTTCCAGCGCGGGACCATGACGGCGGTGCCGCGCTTCTCGTAGGCAGAAGCGCCGAGCTCGAAGGCGCCGTCCACGTGGTCCATGAAGGCGCTCACGGGCAGGCTGTCGCCGTCCATGCGGTTGATGGGGCCGAGGAGTTCGCGCACCTGCTTGACGATGGCCTCGCGACCCTTGAGGTCGTCCTCCTCCGGGACGTCGGTGGCATCCGCCCAGTCGGCGGGAACCTCGAACTTGCGGAACGCGGTGGCGCCGGCGTCGATGGCCTTGTGGTTGGCCGCGACCACGGCGTCGCCCTTCTTGGAGTAAGACTTGGTGGCGGCGTCCTTCATGTACTGGAGGGCCTCCTCGGCGGGCAGGATGTCGGCCAGCGCGAAGAAGGCGGACTGGAGCACGGTGTTGGTGCGCTTGCCCATGCCCACCTGCTCGGCGAGGTCGATGGCGTCGATGAGGTACACGTTGACGTTGTTCTTGGCGATGTAGCGCTTGGCCTCGGCCGGCAGGTGCTCGGCGAACTCCTCGTCGGACCACTGACAGTTGACCAGGAAGGTGCCGCCCGGCTTGACGTCGCGCACCATCTTGAAGCCCTTGATGATGTAGCTGGGGTTGTGGCAGGCCACGAAGTCGGCCTTGGTCACATAGTAGGGCGAGCGGATGGGAGAGTCGCCGAAGCGCAGGTGGCTCACGGTCACGCCGCCGGTCTTCTTGGAGTCGTACTGGAAATACGCCTGGACGTACTTGTCGGTGTGGTCGCCGATGATCTTGATCGAGTTCTTGTTGGCGCCCACGGTGCCGTCGCCGCCGAGGCCCCAGAACTTGCACTCGATGGTGCCGGGGGCCGCGGTGCCGGGGGCGTTGGGGTCCATGGGGAGCGACAGGTTGGTGACGTCGTCCACGATGCCGATGGTGAACTCGCGCTTGGGCTCGTCCTTCTTGAGCTCCTCGTAGACCGAGAAGGCCGCCGCGGGGGGCTCGTCCTTGGAACCGAGGCCGTAGCGGCCACCGATGACGGTGAGGCCCTCGATGCCGGCCTCGGCCAGGGAGGTGATCACGTCCTGGTAGAGGGGCTCGCCGATGGAGCCGGGCTCCTTGGTACGGTCGAGCACGGCGATGGACTTCACCGTGTCGGGAAGCGCGGCGGCGAAGTCCTCCACGGACCACGGGCGGTACAGGCGGACCTTGACGAGGCCGACCTTCTCGCCGTGGGCGTTGAGGTAGTCGATGACCTCCTCGAGGGTGTCGCAGAAGGAGCCCATGCAGACGACCACGCGGTCGGCGTCGGGGGCGCCGTAGTAGTCGAACAGGTGGTAGCTGGTGCCGAGCTTCTCGTTGATCTTGTCCATGTAGCCCTGGACGATCTGCGGCAGCGCGTTGTAGGCGCCGTTGCAGGCCTCGCGGTGCTGGAAGAAGATGTCGCCGTTCTCATGGGAGCCGCGGGCGGTGGGGTGCTCGGGGTTGAGGGCGTGGTCGCGGAAGGCCTGGACGGCGTCCATGTCGACCATGTCCTTGAGGTCCTCGAAGTCCCACACGGCGACCTTCTGGATCTCGTGGGAGGTACGGAAGCCGTCGAAGAAGTTCAGGAACGGCACGCCGCCCTCGATGGCGGCCAGGTGGGCCACCGGCGAGAGGTCCATGACCTCCTGGACGTTGCCCTCGGCGAGCATGGCGTAGCCGGTCTGGCGGCAGGCCATGACGTCGGAGTGGTCACCGAAGATGTTGAGCGCCTGGGTGGCGACGGTGCGCGCGCTCACGTGGAGCACGTTGGGCAGGCCCTCGCCGGCCATCTTGTACATGTTGGGAATCATCAGGAGCAGGCCCTGGGAGGCGGTGTAGCTCGTGGTGAGCGCACCGGCGCCGAGGGAGCCGTGGACGGCGCCCGCGGCACCGGCCTCCGACTCCATCTCCTGGATCTTCACCGGGGTGCCGAAGATGTTCTTCAGGCCCTGGGCGGCCCATTGGTCGACGTGGTCGGCCATGGGGCTCGACGGCGTGATCGGGTAGATGCTCGCCACCTCGGTGTAGGCATACGAGACCCAGGCTGCGGCCTCGTTGCCGTCCATTGACTTGAACTTCCTTGCCATACCCTCTCCTTCTGAAGCGTTGCGGGCCGCCCCGTCAAGGCGGCCCTGTACCGGGGCTTTCCCCGGGAGATCCCTTGGTGCCGGAAGCCCGGAGGCACCGGCCCCGACCCCGTGGTCCCGTGGCTGGGACGACAGAGGCTGCTCGGGTGCCGACGCACCGTTGCCCTTGATTATCGCTCAATCTCAACAGAAATATGAGAGATTCGGCACCCTGTATGACCGTTTCGCCGTGGTCGATGCGTTTCCGCTGTTGGAACACCTCCCGACCCGATGTGGAGGAGTGGGGTGCAACCGATTCCACGGCGCCGCCAGTCCCCCATGGGGCCGTGGACGGTAAAAGATATATCAAATTCCCAGCGACGGGCGCCCCTAGGGAAGCTGCCTCCGGGGCGTCGAGAGCCCGCGGGCGAGGGCGTCGAACACACGCTCACCGAGGAGGGCGGCCACGGCGTCGTGGTCCGTGAGGAAGGCGGAGAGACGGCCGAACAGCCCCTCGAAACGCTCGCCGTCGCCCTCGCCGAACCCGAACAGGAACACGGCCTCGGCCCGCTCGCCCGACTCGTCCCAGAGCACGGGCTCGTCGAGTAGGCCCACGGCCACGAACGTGCGGGGACACATGCGCCCCATGGGGTGCGGGAGGGCGACGCCCCCGCCGAAGGCCGTGGACGCCGCCTCCTCGCGGTTCCACACGGCACCCTCGAACCCGGCATCGACGTAACCGGCCGCCCGGGCCGCCTCGCAGAGGGCGTGGAGCGCCTCGGCCTTGGTGCCCGCGGACAAGTGCCCGAAGAACAGCCCCTCGGGGAAGAACGGCAGGAGGTCCACGTCACCCTCGTCGGAGAGCAGGCCGCGCACGCGGTCGGCCTCGGAGTCGTTGAAGAAGTAGCTGATGGTCACCGTGGGCACCGGCAGCTGGGCGTCAACGGGCACGGTGGTGAAGACGTAGTCCACGTGGGAGAGGTCGCGGAACAGCAGGTCGTCGCGGTCGCAGAGCTCCACGCGGCCCAACTGGGGGCCGAACTCGCTACGGATGCGGTGCTCGAGCATGCGGGCGCTTGTGTGGCCCGTGGCACACACTACCACGATGTTCTTGCGGGGCACGCGCTCGCGACCCCGCTCGAGGGCCAGGGCGAAGGCGAGGGCGATGTAGCCCAGCTCGTCGTCGGAGGGCTTGGAGCCGTAGGCCCCCTCGAGCACGCCGGAGGTCGAGGCCGCCATGGCGAAGGCCAGCGGGTAGCGGCTCTTGACGTCTCCCAGCAGCGGGTTCTCCACCGTCTCGCCGGACCGTAGGCGCTCGCCCAGGGGCTCCACGTGGCGGGCGAGGTTCATGCGCAGCTCGAGGTCGTCGGAGAACCCGTGGGAGAAGGCCTCCTCGGCGGCCTCCACCATGGAGCCCGCCACCTCCCAGGCCCTTCCGGAAAGCTCGAGGGGGAGGTCGTGCCCCTCCTCCTCCACGGCCTGGGCGGCGTCGACAGGGCCGTCCGCGATGAGGGCGCGCAGCCGGGCGCCGTCGACGACCTCGACGCGCAGGTGGCCGCGGGACAGCACGACCTCGGCGGCACCGGCGAGGTCGTAGTTGGCGCGCTTGCGGTAGTCGCGCACCGTGCGGTCGCTCACGGAGAACCGCTCGGCCACCTCGTCGACGGTGGCGCCGGGGTGGGCCATGACGTAGGCCGTGAAGGCCTTGAGCCGCTCGTCCACGCCGCCACTCCTCTCTCCCCCGCCGACACGCCACCCCCATTGTAGGCAATGGCCGGAAAACCGACGGTTATGGCGGGTGCCGGGCTCAGGCGCCCGGCGCCGGCGTCCCCGCGCCGGCGGCACGCCCCCGGGACCCGCCCCGGCGACATGCCAGCCGCACAGCCTCTCCGGCCGCGAGCAATACGACCGTACCGGCGAGCAGCGGGAACTTGGCCGCCTCGTCGGGCCCGGGCCCGAGCGGCACCACCGTGGCCGCCACGGCGAGCACGATCTCGACCATGGGGGCCGCCAGCACCGCGGCGAGGGCGCGGCCGCCAAACGGCGCGCGGAACACGCGCTCGGTGGGGTCGGTGCGCCGCAGCCGGGCGAAGGCCGGGAACATGGGCAGGTAGCTCAGGAGCAGGAACACGACGTTCATGGAGAAGAACACCCAGAAGACCTCGGAGTCCTCGCCGAGGGGCACCTGGAGCAGGAGCACCAGGCTCGCCACGACGCCCGTCATGAGGGCGCTGCCGTCGGGCATGGAGGTGGCGGCCGACCTCCGGGCGAAGGGCCGGGGCATGTTGCCGTCCTCGGCGGCGCGGCAGGCCACGGAGTTGATGCCGAACGACCAGCTCACCATGTTGGCGAAGAGCGTGACGAGGAACGCGGCGCCCACCACCCACACGAGGGGCGACGACCCGCCCACCATGGCGGTCACGGCATCCACGATGCCGGAGTCGAGGTTGAGCGCCTCGGCGGGCACGGCCGCGCCGATGCCCACACCGCACAGGATGTAGACGGCCGCGATGGTGACGCCGCCCACCACGATGGCCACGGGGATGTCACGGCGGGGGTTGTCCATGGACCCGGCGAAGGTGGCCACCACCTCGAAGCCCATGAAGTTGAACAGGATGATGGAGAGGTACGTGAGCGAGTCGGGGTTGGCGAGGTCGGGCAGGAAGGTCTCGGGCCCCATGGGGTTGGCGAACCCGTTCTCCGCCGCGAACCACACACCCACGCCGCCCACGACGAGCGTGATGAACACCTTGATGACCGCGCCGCCGTTGAGGATCCAGTCGGCGTCGCTCACGGGCGAGCATGCGGCCCACGTGACGCCCCAGACAAAGACGAGCTCCGCGCCTATGCGCGCCCAGAGCGGCAGCGCGACGCCCCAGACGCCCGCGAGCACGCTCGGGAAGATGCAGGCCACGCTCGCGATCCAGAGGGGGAAGTTCACCCAGTAGTACCAGGCGCACCGCGACCCCCAGGCGTCGCCCAGCCCCGAGCGCACCCAGTCGTAGAGGCCGCCCTCGGAGTCGAAGGTGCTGCCGAGCTCGGCCACCACCATGCCGTAGGGCAAAAGGAACGTGACGATGAGCACGCCCCACCAGAAGAACTGCACGTTGCCCATGGCCGACGCCGGCGCCACCGCCTCTATGGTGAACACCACGCAGATCACGGACAACACCACGTCTACCAACGAGAACCTCTTGGCCGGCATGGCGGCCTCCTCCCAAGGTATGGGGGACCCGCGCCGACGGGTAGACGCGGGTCCCTTGTCAGATGAGCCTCTCGGCAGGACCGCCGCTAGGCGACGCTCGGCTGCTGCTGGGTGATGCAGTGGATGTTGCCGCCGCCGTAGACGACCTCCCAGCTCTGGCAGCCCACGACCTCGCGGTCGGGGTAGATGGCCTGGAGCTGCTCGATGGCCAGGGCGTCGTTCTCGTCGCCGTACTGGGGCACGATGACGCCCTTGTTGGTCACGAGGTAGTTGAGGTAGCTGGCGATGAGCGGCTCGTCGGCCACACGGGGCTCGGCGTTCTCGTCGACGTCGATGGTGTCGCAGGCCTCCTGGGTCATGTACAGAGGCTTCTTGGGCAGGCAGAGGGTGTGCACCTTGAGGGTGCGGCCGCGGGCGTCGGTGGTGGCGGCGAGGATGGCCTGGGCGGCCTTGGCCTCCTTGTAGAAGGGGTAGTCCTCGTCGTCGGTGTCGATAACCACGACCTCGCCGGGGCGCACGAAGCAGGCCACGTCGTCGATGTGGCCGTTGGTCTCCTCGGGGTCGATGCCGTCCTTGACCCAGATGACCTTCTCGACGCCCAGGTACGCGCGGAGCTTCTCCTCGCACCACGCGCGCAGCTCCTCGCTCCAGGGCTCGAGGCCGTTGACGGAAGCGGAACGGCCCGGGGAGAGCAGGCACATGTCGGTGGTGAGGCAGGTGCCCTCGCCGTCCACGTGGATGGAGCCGCCCTCGAGGATGAACTCCTCGGGACGGTAGCGGTCGCACCCCACGATGCCCGCCATCTTGGACGCGATCTCGTCGTCCTTGTCCCACGGGAAGTAGAGGCCGTCGTAGAGGCCGCCGTAGGCGTTGAAGTGCCAGTCAACGGCGCGCAGCTCGCCGGCGCCGTTGACCACGAAGGTGGCGCCGGTGTCGCGGATCCAGGCGTCATCGGAGGTGAGCTCGACGACCTGGACGTTGTCAACGCCGTCGAACACGGCCTGGGCGTTCTTGAAGTCGGGCTCGTTCACGCAGACGTAGACCGGGGTGAAGCGGGCGATGGTGCGGGCGATCTGGGCGTACTGGGCCTGGGCCGGCTTGGCGCCGAAGCTCCAGGTGTCGGTGCGGCGGGGCCAGAGCATCCAGACACGGTCCTGGGGCTCGAACTCGGCGGGCATGTGGAAGCCGTCGGCGGCGGGATTGGAGACGGACTCGGGGATGACCTTCATGGTGGGGCTCCTTTCGGTGGGTCAGGCGGGTCGGGAACCGTCGGGGTCGACGGGGTTACTGGTGGTCCTCGCCGTGCTCGGCCTCGTCGGCCAGGCGCTCCGCGGCGAGCTCGGGGGTGAGGCCTGCGAACTCCTCGGCGCGGCCGCGGGCGGAGACGATGCGCACGACCTCGCCCAGGGCCACGAAGATGAGCACGCCCACGAGCATCGGGACCTTGGAGAGCTCGTCGGCCGAACCGTTGAGCGGGACGATGGTGGCGACGATGGACAGCACCAGCTCGATGGCGGGCACCGCGAGGGCCACCTTCATGGCCGCGCCCTTGAACGGGAAGGTGAAGACGCGCGGGCGGTCGGGGTCAACGGAGCGGAGCTTGAGGAAGGCCGGGAACATCGGGATGTAGCTGATGAGCAGGAAGACGACGTTCATCGAGAAGAGCATCCAGAAGATCTGGTCGGAGATGAAGTCGACAGGGATGAGCTGCAGCATGAGGGCGAGGCTCGCCACGACGCCGTTGACCACGTTGGCGCCGTTGGGCATCTCGGTCTTCTTGGACTCGATGCCGAACACCTTGGGCATGTTGCCGTGCTTGGCGGCGTAGTCGGCCACGAAGTTCACACCGAACGACCAGCTGGCCATGTTGGCGAAGAGCGTCACCAGGAACACGATGCAGATGACGGCGAAGAGCGGGGAGTCGCCCACCATGGTCTGGACGGCGAGGATCATGCCGAAGTCGGGGTCGATATCGGCGGTGGGGATGGCGGCGCCGATGCCGAAGCCGCAGAACAGGTAGATGGCACCGATGGCGAGACCGCCGAGGATGATGGCCTTGGGGATGTCCTTCTCCGGGTTCTTCATGGAGTCGGCGAAGGTGGTGACCACCTCGAAACCCATGAAGTTGAACAGGATGATGGACAGGAACGTCAGGGCGCTCACGTTGGTGAGGTCGGGCAGGAACGTGGCCGGGCTCATGTCGTTGGCGAAGCCGTTGGCCGTGGCGTACCAGATACCCAGGCATCCCACCACCACGGCGATGGCCACCTTGAGGATGGCGCCGCCGTTGAGCACCCACGCGGAGTCGGAGACATTGGACGTGGCCATGAGCACGACGATCCACACGAAGGCCAGCTCGATGGCCAGCTTGCCGAGCACCGTGAACTCCATGCCGGTCACGAATCCGATGATGTCGGGGAAGAGCGTGGCGCACGAGGCGATCCACAGGGGGAAGTTGATCCAGTAGTACCAGGCGACGCGAGAGCCCCACCTGTCTCCCAGGGCGTCTCGGACCCAGTCGTAGAGGCCGCCGTCGGAGTCGTAGGTGGTGCCGAGCTCAGCCACCACCATGCCGTAGGGCAAAAGGAACGTGACGATCAGGAAGATCCACCAGAAGAACTGGGCATTGCCGATGGCGGCCGCGGGGGCGGCGGCCTCGGCCACGAAGACGACGCAGATCACGGAGAGGATCACGTCGAGGAACGAGAACTTCTTGCCGGCCACGGCGCTCCTCCTTTCTCTTGAGGAAGGAAGGGGCCCGGCCGCGGAGGCAGGGCGGCCGGGCCCCGGGGATGGGCCTACTCGACGGAGGAGGCGGGAAGGTCCATGGCCTCGAGGGCGCCGACGAGCTGCTGCTTGGCGGCGTCGACCTCGTCGGTCACGACGTTCCAGGGGCAGAAGGTGACGAGCAGGCCGCGGATGGAGTGCTTGCGGTTCTCGGCCTCGACCCAGCAGAGGGAGCGCTCGGGGTCGTCCATGACCTCGTCGGTGACCTCCTCGCCGCGAGTGGCGGGCAGGCAGTGCATGAACTTGGAGTCGGGGCCGGCCAGGTTCATCATGTCCATGGTCACCTGGTAAGTAGGATAGAAGACGTCCATGTAGGAGGCGCCGTCCACCTGCTCGTCGTAGAGGCCGTACCAGACGTCGGTGTAGACGAAGTCAGCGCCCTTGATGCACTCGGGGTCGTCGGAAACGGTGATGGCGCCGCCGGAGACCTTGCAGTTCTCCTCGCCGATAGCCATGAGCTGCTTGCCAAAGGCAGCGCGCTCCTCATCGGTGCCTACATGCAGGGCACCGTCGGGAATTTGATGCCCCTTCGGCCCGAACTGCACGAAGTCCATGCCCATCTTCGAGCAGATGAACATGAGCGATACGCAGGTCTGGGTGGCGTCGCCGATGAAGGCAAACTTACAGTCCTCGATCTTCTTACCGGCGGGCAGGTTCTCGATCATGGTCATGAGGTCGCCGAGCTCCTGGGTGGGATGGTTGAACTCGCTCATGCCGTTGATGACGGGGGCCGCGGAGTACTTCGCCAAGCTCACTACATCCTTATGACGATTGACGCGGGCCATGAGGATGTCCACGAGGGAGCCCATGACCCGGGCCGTGTCCTCCACCGACTCGTGGCCGCCGAGCTGGATGGTGCCGGGGCCGTAGAACTGGGCGTGGCCGCCGAGGTCGGTCATGGCCGTCTCGAAGGAGATGCGGGTGCGGGTGGACACCTGCTGGAAGATCATGCCCAGGGTCTTGTCCTGGAGCAGGTGGGGGTAGTAGCCGTTCTTGATGCACTTCTTGAGGGCGATGGAGAGGTCCACGATCTTGAGGATCTGCTCCTTGGTGAGCTCGTTGGAGTCGATGTAGTCCTTGGGGAACCCTGCGGCCATGGCGTGCTCCTTCTCTGCTAGAAGTAGGGCGGGTCCTTGGCGCCCGCCATCTATCCATGGCCCGACTATGCGGTCTGATATGCGAATCCGTCGAGGTTATTTGGGGTTTAGAGGCCGTTGGCGGAAATCAACCCAAGATAAACCCCGGGCACGCCGCTCGCCGACCTAGGTTTAGGTCCTGTTCAGCCGCACAGACCGACGGTTGACCATGCGTTAGACTCGAAACCGAACCCGCAGCGGGAAGGGGGCGCCTGTGGACGGTTTTTTCTTTGCCTACACCTTGGCCGTGCTCGCGGTGTGCCTCGTCTCCACGGTCCTGCAAGCCATGGCGTGGAGCGTCAAGCGGAGCCGCGCCTTCGTGGCCGCGGGCTGGTTCTTCTCGGCCTACTTCGTGGAGCTCGGCGTCATATTCCTCGACGAGCACCTGCACCAGAACGTGGTCTTCCCCACCGAGGCCTACTACGCCGTGACCTACCCGGTGGCCCGCGTGGCCATCGCCTGCATGCTCTGGGGCTCGCTCTGGGCCTGGGTGCTCACGGCCGTGGACGCCTACTCCAGGAAGCGCCTGCTCTGGCCCGTGACGCTGTTCGCGGCGGCACAGGTGGCCTGCCTGGCGCTCCTTCCCTACGGTGCCCTGCGTCAGTTCCTCTTCTACACCTGCCGTCAGGTGTTCTGCGCCGCCATGGGCCTCTTTGCCTGGCGGGCCTGGCGGGCGGCCCCCACCGACGAGCAGCGCGCCTGGATGGGCCGGCACCGCCGGCTGCTCCTGTTCTTCATGGTGGGTGTTGCGCTCACCGTGGCCGAGGACTCCCTCGTCATCCTCGTCATGGAGCCCGCCAAGTCGGGGGGGCTGCCCCTCTACCTCTCCGAGCGCAACTTCTGCGAGAACGTGCTCATGGTGGTGCTGGCCGCGGCCCTGGACCGCATCGCCTGGAGGGAGATCTCGTTCCGCCTGACGGCCACGCCCGCGGCACCTCCCACCCCCCGCACCGGCGGTGCCCACGGCACCTGCGACCGCCGCACCGGTGGCCGAGACGGTCGCCGCGGCGCCGACGGCCGGCGACGCCTTCTCCGACCACGTGGACGAGCTCATGCCGCGCTTTGCCTCGGCCCACGGTCTCACGACCCGGGAGCGCGAGGTGCTGGGGCTCGTGTTGGAGGGACGCACCAACCAGCAGATGGCCGACGCCCTCGTGGTCTCCGTGGGCACCGTGAAGACCCACGTGCACAACATCGTGCGCAAGTGCGACGCTGAGAACCGCGCGGACCTCAAGGAGCTCTTCTGGAGCGAGTGAGGCGACGCCCCCAGCCACGCGTGACAGCGGTGCCTGGCCCATCTGTCACTTCGCCTATTGCGAAGGTTATGATTGCCGGACGGCCCGGGCCCCGGGACCGAGCGGCCCCTCGTGCCAGGAATGCCCGCGGCCGCGCACCCGGCCTCGCCCGCCACGGCGGTCCCTCTATACTGGCAGGGCAGAGGCAAACGAGACCCAGGGAGCGCCCATGACCATCAAGCTCGCCATCCTCATCAGCGGCAGTGGCACCAACCTCCAGGCCATCATCGACGCCGTAGAGGAGGGCAGTCTCGACGCCAGTATCGAGCTCGTGCTGTCCAGCCGCCCCGAGGCCTACGGCCTCAAACGCGCGGCCGAGGCGGGCATCCCCGTCATGGCCCTCTCCAAGGAGGTCTACGCCGACCCCCAGGTGGCCGACGAGGTCATCGCCTCCGAACTCAAGGCCCGTGACGTGGACTACGTGGTGCTGGCCGGCTACATGCGCAAGATCGGCCCGGCGGTGCTCGCGTGCTTCCCCAACTCGGTCATCAACCTGCACCCGGCGCTCCTGCCGAGCTTCCCGGGCGCCCACGCCATCGAGGAGGCCTACGACTACGGCGTCAAGGTCACCGGCGTGACCGTGCACGTGGCCAACGCCGAGTACGACCGCGGGCCCATCATCGCCCAACGGCCCGTGGCCGTGGAGGAGGGCTGGTCCGTCGATGACCTCGAGGCCGCCATCCACGACGTGGAGCACGAGCTCTACCCCGAGGTGCTCCGCTGGCTTGCGGCCGACCGTGTGAAGATGGACGCCCTGGGACGGGTGCACGTGGTGGCGGCCGAGTAAGGCTCAAGGCACCCGATCACCGGCCACGATCAGATACCCGCCTCTTCCCTGTCTCCATGTTTTCGATGGGTGGATGAGTTGCGTGTATCTCAACTACGCATCAAGTGCCTACACCGACCTACAAGGGGCTTTCTTTGATTAGGCTCCGCACAGCGCTCGAACTCCTCCTTGTCTGCTCTCTTTGCGGCCTTTCGGTCTGTGCGTGCGGTTCTGCGAGCGACGGTATATCAATAACTGATACAACCAACCAGCCAGGGGGCACCGTGTCCGACGAAACGGGCGAGGAGCACACCGGGGTTATCACCAGCTACTCGAACGGCTTTGGCACCTTGAGAACCGACGCAGGGGAAACCTTCGACCTGGATTTTCGCTATGCAATCCCCCTTGAGGACGACGGAAGCCTAAGGGTGGGAGAGCGTATCACCGTCTTTCTCATACCCGGTGACAGCAGCGTTGAAGGTTGGGTACTGGCGTCACATTACCCCGGATAGGGCGCAGTGAAGGACCCGCCACGACCCGGAGACGCGACGACCCGTCATCTGGTGGCAGGCGAGTAGGGTGGGCCATCTTTTCTAGCTCTAACGGCTTTTTTCGCCCGTTTTTTGGCGTTAGAAGTTGTGAGCCGGTTCTAACGACACTATTTTGGCGTTAGAAATCGGCTGTCCTTACCCCGCGCGCAGCAGCCGGATGCCACGGCCGAGCAGGGCACCTACTGCCAGGTAGACCAGCCAGACGGGGCGCCCGAGCGCGAGGGCCCAGTAGACGCCGCCCATCTCGGCCCACAGGCGGAAGGCGCAGCAGACAGTGAACAAGGCGACAGCCGCCGCGACGGTCACGGCCCCGAGGCGCCCATGCCTCCCCTCGGAAACGGTGACGAGCGCGCCTGCCACCATGCCGAGGCCCACCCACAGGAGATCCCCCAGGAACAGGAGCGCGCCGCGCCAGAGGAGGTCCGCCGAGGCCGCCGTCAGGTGCGCCTCGACCCCCGTGGCGTAGCACGCCATGCCCACGACGCCGACCGCGACGACGCACAGGCCGGGGATGACGGAACGGACGGGGCTCGCAGCTCCCATGGGGCACCTCCCGCTTCTATGGAGTATGCAACCAATCTAGCATTTAGTAAAAGGAATGGATAGGTTCGCTACGGTTCGGTCGCCTTCGACCCCGAGCGAGACCTCTCCCCCCAGAGCCGTCGCATAAGCAGCCACCACAGGAAGGCCGAGACCGCAAGACCCTCCCTCGCCACGATAGAAACGGTCGAAGGCCCGTGCCGCGGATTCGGGAGAAAGGGTCTCGCCGTCGTTCGCCACCATAACCCGAAGAGTGCTTTCTTCCGCTACCGCTGAGACCCAGACATGTGCAGATGCATGTCGTACGGCATTGGTCACGAGGTTCGTGACCATGGCCGCCAACATGCGCTCGTCGGTCTCCCCCCTGATCGTCCCGGGGTCGTCGAGGGAAACGAAGACGCCCTCCCCATCGGCGACCATATCGAGGTCCTCCAATACGTCGCACACGAGCTCCCGGGCGTCCACCGTCTCCATCACCGGCCTCAACGCGCCGGCATCGGCCCTCGAAAGGGCGAGGATGTCCTCCACCTGCCGTCTCATCGAGTCGGTGGCCCTCTCCATCACCGGAAGGCCGTCGGAGGGATCCACCACCCCAGTCGCCATTGCCTCCCGATAGCCGTCTATCACGGCTATCGGGGTCTTCAGCTCATGGGACGTGTTGGCAAAGAACTCACTGAGGCGCCGTTCATGGTCCCTGCTCGACCTCGTCAAACGATACCCGAGCACAGCGATACACCCTGCGGCCACGAACGACAGGCCGAACAGGGCGACAGCCGTATGACCGATGACCGAGAGCTGGGGCGTCACGTCCACAACCAAGGCACTGGACACCCTGTGATCAACAGCCTGTGGGTTGGGCGTCCCCTCAACGACGTAGAAGAGGGTCCTACCGTCGTTCTCGAACCGCTGTACCCCGTCACCCGGGACGATACCGGCATCTTTGATATGGGAGGTCAGCGTCGGATAGTATCCGTAGGTCTCCGTATCCCCCATTCCGGGCACCGCAAGGTCGACCCGTATGACCGGCGGCAGACCGGGGTCGGTGGATGCCGGACCCACGACCACCGCCATCAGCGCCTCCCCAGCCTGAGCCTCGACGGAGCCGCGCTCCAACGCCATATACACGACCGGGAAGGCCAAGACGCATACGAGTGCGCCAACGACGAACAACATCAGACCACGTGTCGGCCGGCGACCGATGCTCATGGGTCCCATGACGGTCACCGACCGTCCGAGAACTCGTAACCGACGCCCCGCACCGTCCGGTTGTAGGCGGTGGCCCCTGCGGCAAGCAGCTTTTTTCGCAACCGTCGGTTGGCCTCGTCGACGGCCCGCGTCTGGGTAATCCGGCCCTCCTCGAAGCCCCAGACCGCCTCCAAGAGACGGTCCCTCGACAGCGCCTCACCGGGATGCTCAAGGAAGAAGCTCAAAAGTCGCCGCTCTTGGGCAGTCAGCCCAAGCGGCTTCCCCTCCACCACGAACTGGTTTCGGGCCGGGTCGAACCCCACATTCCCAAGGGACACCGGTTGTCCGGTATCGGATTCCGGGCGGTCGTAGTCGACGCGTCGAAGCAAGGCCTTGATCCTTGCCATGAGGAGATGGGGCTTGAAGGGCTTGGCCACGTAGTCGTCGGCGCCGAGAGCCAACCCGCGACAATAATCCCCGTCATCACCGCGGGCGGTCAGGATGATCACGGGGACACTGGACCGCGCACGCACCTGACGCAGCACCTCGAAACCGTCCAGCCCCGGAAGCATGAGGTCGAGCACCACGAGATCGGGGTCGATAGCCATCAGGCCCGCGAGGAAATCCTCTCCAGTGGGGAAAAGCCGGGCGTCGAACCCGTCGTTGACGAGAAACGCACCGACAAGGTCAAGAAGCTCCGGATTGTCGTCGACTACGCAGACCGTGGACATGGCTCCCCTCGCGCCGGAAGGCCCCGGCCGCTGAACGGCCGGGGCCAAGGTCAATCAGTGTTGATTCAGTTTACAAGGAAGTATTTGTACTGGTAAACCCGATATGTACCGCGATGGCCCGAGATGCACTCCCCCACACCGGACTCGGCCCGTAGGAAGTGAGGGCCGGTTCGATCGTAGCGGACACGATAACTGATCGTCTTGTACGTCGGCTTGCAATAGCTCTTGTCATGGGACGGAGTCGTATTGCAGCTCCACATCTTGAAGGTGTCCACCACCGTATCGACAATGGCCTGCGGCTCGGCGACACCACCGGGGTCGGAGGTCTTTGCCAGAGCACCAGCGGGGGCACCCCCCATAATCAGAGCGAACATCAGCATCCCGAGAACACCCATAACCGTGAACCGACTGCGCTTCATTCTTTGCTTCCTTTCTCTGCACTCTTGATATGAAAAACGACGCTACCCAGTCCTCACCTCCCCGTATACGCGCCGGTACAGCTCCTCCGCACCCGCAGGTGTCTCCACCCGACCGTCGATGCGGATAGTTCCTTCATCGATATAGGCCAGCCTGTCAGCCAACCTGCCGAGCTGTGGGAGGAGATGGGACGAGACCAAGGCACCGGCCCCTCTCTCCACCAGCTCCCTCACGATCTCCTCGTTCCGCCTCACAGCCGATGGGTCGAGGCCGTTAAAAGGCTCGTCAAACAGGAGATAGCGCGGGCCTGCGGCGAACGCCACGGCCAAGAGAGCTTGCTGCGCCATCCCCCTCGAAAGGCGGCGTACCGGGACGTCCGCATATCCGCCCATTCCGCACCGCTCGATCCAGCCACCCACATCGACGGGCGCTCCCCAGATACGACCCACAATCTGAAGATGTTGGCGCGGGGACAGACCAGGGTACAGGGGGCTCCTATCACCTGAGACATAGAAGACGTGCCGCCCGAGCGATTTGGGGTCTTTCACCCTGTCCTCGCCCAGCGTCACCGTCGAGGCCGACCCGAGGGCCCACGCCCCTGCCAGAAAGCGCAGCAGCGTGGTCTTCCCCATGCCATTGGGCGCGACAAGCCCCAATACCTCGCCAGGGCGCACCGTGCACGACGTGTCCCTGAAGATCGGACGCCCTTTGCGGGAGATGGACAGGCCTTCCACGCTATACATGGTGACCTCCTAAATACGGTTCGTTCGCCGTAGGGCGTTTCCGACAAGCGCGAGGACCGACAGACCGGCCGCCCATCCGAACAAGACGGTCAATGCCAAGGGGAAGGCCTGCGGCGTCTCCGAGAGGGGGCCGCCGTTGAAGTAGGCGCACACACCGGCAGTCTGGGCCACATAGACATGGGACCACGGTGCCCACGGAACGCCGTCATGCCCGACGACCATAGGGAGCAGGGCGAAGACCGCCACAGCGACCACGGGGAGACGCACATCGTCCACCAAGGAGAAGGCTGCTTCCACGAGCATCCCGACGAACAGGGACAGTGCGAGGAGCACCGCAGACGCCCGGAGAAGGACATCGGCGCACCCCAATGTCTCAAGCCGGTCACCTTGCACGAACACCGCAGGATAGGCAGGGTCGCCCCATCCGTTTCGTACAGCGATGACGAGGGCGGCAAGGAGAAAGGCCGCCATGACCATGGCCCACGCGAGCAGCCCGGCGAACAACCCGGACCCGAGCGATCCGATGACCTGACAGGGGCCAAGGGCCAAGAGCCTCCCGTTGGTCCGGGAGAGAACGCCGGCAAGGGCGACCAGGCATGGGGCACCCACCCAAAGGAGCCACGGCACCTGCTCGTAGACGAACGCCAGGTATGGAAGAGCCGGAAGCTCGCCCACCGTGGTGTAGACCACCGGCTCCACCAGCCCAGCGACCCTTACGACGTTGAGGGAGTTCGCCCTCATAAAGAGCTCGTCATCCTCCCACACGCCACGCTCGACAAGGGCCAACGAGACGTTCTCGTAGTCCGCCGCCGCCTGGAAGAACGCCTTGTCATCGGTTGCCTCCCGGGCGCGACCGAGGGCCTCGAGAGCCCGTTCCTCAAGCGCCACGAGCTCGCCGTCCACACCGTCTTCCCTCCACTGTTGGAGGCGACGCGACGTCTCCATGTAGTTCTCCGCACCGTATCGCTCGAGAATGTCGGCACCACCGGTCGACGCCTCGGGATAGAGAGAGGGAAGGAGGAGAAAGAGCGCCACCAGCGCGGGAAGGACATATATCCACGGCGTCCTCATCGTCACCGTGGCGACCGTGCGAACCTGACCCATGGCCACTCCCTCCTGTCACTTAACTTAAAAGTGAGATTAAGGGAGGTTCCACGGTCGTCGATACGCAAGCAGGCCTCGGTTGTGCCTCAGAAATGCCACAGAAAAGCGGGGCCAGGTCGCATGCCCAGACCCCGCCTCTCGTTGATCGGCCGATCTCTTGAGGTGCCTCCTACGCCGTGTAGCGCACCTTGCCCTCGCCGGGCACCACGGTGCCCACGGCGAACGTCGGGAAGCCCTGCTCGGCGAAGGCCGCGGAGACCTGCTCGGCGTCCTCGGGCGCGCAGACCACGGCCATGCCCACGCCCATGTTGAAGGTCTTGAAGGCCTCGTCGGGCGTGAGGCCGGCGGCGCGGCTCACGTAGCCGATCACCGGCGGCACGTCCCAGGCCACCGAGCCGTCGGCGCCGCGCTCCACCAGGGCGTCGAGATCGGCCGGCATGGCACGGTCGAGGTTCTCGGTGATGCCGCCGCCCGTGATGTGGGCCAGGGCGTGCACGTGGGCGCCCGCCGCGAGGGCCCGCACCACGGCGCCGGAGTAGATGGCGGTGGGCGCCAGCAGAGCGTCCGCCAGCGACTCGCCTCCCAGCTCGGCGCGGGGCTCCAGCAGCCCGGCGTCGTCCATGCGGTCGGTCACGGCCGCGCGCACGAGGGAGTAGCCGTTGGAGTGGATGCCGCTCGAGGCCAGGCCGAGGATGACGTCGCCCTCGCGCACGTTGTCCTTGCCCAGCATTTTGGGCGCGTCCACCACGCCCACGCAGAAGCCGGCGAGGTCGTAGTCGTCCGCGGCCATGACGCCGGGGTGCTCGGCCATCTCGCCGCCGATGAGGGCGCAGCCGGCCTTGCGGCACCCCGCGGCGATGCCGCCCACCACCTGGGCCATCTCCTCGGCGCGGAGCTTGCCCACCGCCACGTAGTCCAGGAAGAACAGCGGCTCGGCGCCGGTGACCACCACGTCGTCGGCGCACATGGCCACGAGGTCCTCGCCCACGGTGTCGTTGCGGCCCAGACGCTGGGCCAGGGCCAGCTTGGTACCCACGCCGTCGGTGCCGCTCACGAGCACCGGGTGCTCCATGGCCTTGAACGGCGCCGCGTCGAACAGGCAGCCGAAGCCGCCCAACCCCTCCATGACGCCAGGGCGGTCCGTGGAGGCCGCGGCCCCCTTGATGGCGTCCACGGCGCGGGCGCCCTCGTCCACATCCACGCCGGCGTCGGCATAGCTCATGTGCTCGCTCATGTCTCTCCCGTCTCTCTCTGCTCCCCCAACCTTATCCCATTGGGGGACTCCTCCCCGCGAGACGGCAGGCCGTCCCATCGAGGACGGCACCACCCGCAAAAGCTTCTGCGGGCGATTTTGAGGCCCGCCGCCACCCGCAGAAGCTTCTACGGGTGGAAAAGTACCCGCAAGAGCTTCTACGGGTGGTCTGGGGCGCCGTTCCCACCCGCAGAACGTTCTACGGGTGATCCGGAGGCCTGCCGCCGCCCGCAGAAGCTTTTGCGGGCGGCACCCCCGACGGGCCGCCCCGCACCTATCCCCTCACCAGAACCTGTGGGGCCCCATGATCCGGTCATGGAGCCCACGTCGCGCCTGCGAGAGGGAATGGTCCCAAGAGAACGGGCAACCCAGGTGGCCGGCGAGGCTCTCGACGGCAAGGCCCAGTGAGACCGGGTCCGCCACCGTGAGGTTGTCCCAGGGAACGATGGAGATCCCCAGGGCGTCGGCCACGGCGCGGCGCCGGCGGTCCTTGGCGACGGCCCGCCCCTCGCTGTGGTGCATAGCACTGTCGTACTCCACCGCCCATCCCGCCTCGGGCCAGCAGAGGTCGAGGAACATCGTCCGCTGGCCCCCTATGAGCCTGCCGAGCTCCTGGGGGATGTCGACGCGGTGGTTGAGCCGGGGAAGCGGGAGACCGTAGCCGCCGAGGGGCCCCGGTGCGGAGAGCCCCACACTCAGTGCCGTCTCCATGGGCGACCGCGACCCCTCCGCCGTGATGGCAAGGGCGCGGCGCAACGTGGAGGCGCCCTGACACCGGGCAGGCAGGTTCTCGGAGAAGCCCTCCAAGACCGCCTTCCCCACAAGGGGCTCGCGTCTGCCCGGGCACTCACCCAGGTCAGGTCTCGGCACATAGGTCGAGCACAGCGTGGTCGCCACCATCGCCAAGGCGGTCACATCCAGCTCCCGGGCGCGCATGAGCAGGTAGAGGTCGGGCGGCACCACGTACAGCGGCTCTTCCGCCTCGGCGAAGGGGCCCTCCATGCGGAGCAGGGAGAACGGCCCGATGCCCTTGGGAGAAAGATGGGGACGGCAGGCGCCCGACCCATGGCGGCGTCGGTCGTCGGTGACGAGGAGGTCCGGTACGACCCGACGGTCCCGGGGCGTCTCGGCCAGCCAGTGGGCGAGGTCGAGGAGCTCCTGGAAGGCCGGCAGCCGGCAGAGCCCCTCCGCCTGTCGGGCGCCGCACGCGGCGTCACGCAGGATAGGGGCCGCCTCTTCCTTCGGGATCACGGTGAACGGGGCTCGAGAGGCGTATACGATCCAAGCACCCAGGTCGCACAGCACGGTACTCATGGGACCCACGGTACAGGACGGCCCTGACCGGGTTCCGACCGGTTTCCGACCGCATCCTGACGGTGACGGTCAGGGCGACGCCGCGGGCCATGGACGGATGGCGAGACGGGCCGACGCCCGCAGAACGATCTACGGGTCATCCGGGGGCTCATCGGCACCCGCAGAAGCATCTGTGGGTGGAAAAGTACCCGCAAGGCGTTCTATGGGTGGTTTGGGGGCCCACTGCCACCCACAAAACGTTCTGTGGGTGGTCCAGGGCGGCATCGGCACCCGCAGAACGATCTACGGGTGATCGGTGGGCTCATCGGCACCCGCAGAAGCTTCTCCGGGTGGAAAAGTACCCACGGAAGCTTCTCCGGGTGGTCTGGTAGTCCACTGCCACCCGCAGGACGTTCTCCGGGTGGTTCGAGCCCCACTGCCACCCGCAGAAGCCCCACGGGAGGTCCTCCTCAGCCCTCCTGCTCGCCGCGGCCGGAGGCACCCACGACCTCGTGGCCCCAGGCGTTCTCGGACTCCTCGCGGCACACCTCTAAGACGTCGGCCACCTCCTGCACCGACATGAGGGCCGTCGGCGACGGGTCGGCGAGGTTGGTGGGCTCGTAGCCTTCGAGGAAGCTGCCCCGGGAGAAGACCTCCGGGATGGCCACGGGGTAGTCGCCGGTGAAGCAGGCGCAGCAGTGGCCGGGCGCCGGCGGCACGGAGGCGAGCAGCCCCTCCACCGACAGGAACGCCAGGGAGTCGGCCCCGATGAACTCGCGGATCTCGTCCACCGACTTGTTGGCGCTGATGAGCTGGTCCTGGGTGTCGGTGTCGATGCCGTAGAAGCAGGGCCAGCGCACCTCCGGCGAGTTGATGCGCACGTGCACCTCGGCCGCACCGGCGTCGCGCAGCATGCGGACGATCTGAGCCATGGTGGTGCCGCGCACGATGGAGTCGTCAACGAGCACGAGACGCTTGCCGGCCACGACGTCCTTGAGGGCGTTGAGCTTGAGGCGCACGCCCATCTCACGGAGCTCCTGGGTGGGCTGGATGAAGGTGCGCGCCACGTAACGGTTCTTGATGAGGCCCTCGCCGAACGGCAGGCCGCTGGCCCGGGCGAAGCCCTCCGCGGGCGGCAGGCCGGAGTCGGGCACGCCGATCACGAGGTCTGCATCGGCCGGCGCCTCCCGGGCCAGGCGCTCGCCCATGCGGCGACGGGCCGAGTAGACCGTGCCGCCTCCCATGACGGAGTCGGGGCGGGCGAAGTAGACCTGCTCGAAGATGCAGGGGGACGGCACCGCGGAGCGGTACTCCTGCTGGCTCTCGAGACCGTCGTCGCTGATCTTGATGATCTCGCCCGGCTCGACGTCGCGCACGTAGGAGGCCCCAACGATGTCCAGAGCGCAGGTCTCGCTGGCCACGACCCAACCCTTGCCACCGGGCAGCTCGCCGAGCACGAGGGGGCGGATGCCGTCGGGGTCTCGGAAGGCGTAGATGGCGTCCTCGCGCACAAGGGCCATGGCGTAGGCACCCTCGAGCATGGCCATGGTGCTGGCGATGCCCTCGCGGATGCGGTGGGTCTCCTGGGTGAAGTAGCCGATGAGCTTGGCCGCCACCTCGGAGTCGGTGTGGGTGCGGAACGGGATGCCCATGTTGATGAGCTCCCGACGCATGGCGTCGGTGTTCACCAGGGTGCCGTTGTGCGCCAGGGCGATGATGGTGTCGTTGATGGTGGAGAGGTGCGGCTGCGCGCCCTCCCAGCCGCCACCGCCGCTCGTGCCGTAGCGCACGTGGCCGCAGGCGACCTTGCCGGGCATGGCCTTGAGGTCGGCGTCGGTGAAGACCTGGTCCACCAGGCCCTCGTCCTTGCGCACGAGCACCGTGGAGCCGTTGCCCACGGCGATGCCGGCGGACTCCTGCCCGCGGTGCTGGAGGGCCTTGAGGCCGAAGTACGTCATGCGGGCCACGTCGAGGCCCGGGGCCCAGACGCCGAAGACCCCACACTCCTCGTGCAGGGTATCGCCGTCTGCGGCCGGCACGGTGTTGACAGGATGCATCTCTCTCCTCGTCCGGAGGTCCCCCGACCCCGGCCTCCCCTAGGCCGCGGGTGTCCGGGACGCCTCGTCCACGGTCTGCTGGGGCACGCACACCACGAGGGTGCGGCCCCGGCCGTACTTGTCGTAGTTGCAGGTCACAAGGGTGAGCACACGGTCTGTGGCGTCGATGACCGCGTCGGCGTCTGGCCGGCTCGTCTCGGCGATGGACAGGTCATGGCGCAGGTAGTCGCGGAACTCCTGCTCGGTGGGCCACGACAGCGGCACCTCCATGTGGTCGGTCTCGGGCAGCACGTAGGAGTAGAGCGGCGTCAGGCGCCACGTCTGCTGCTCGGTGACCCACCACACAAGGGGGTGCTCGTCAAAGACCTGCTGGTCGTTGTAGGTGTCGATCCAGGCGAACATGGAGCTCGCCGGGTCCTGGCTGTTGATGTGGTGCCCGTAGACCATGGTCTGCTGGTCTGTGAGGTCCGGGCCCGTGTTCTGGGAGTCGATGAAGATGAGCCCTCCCAGGGAGTAGTTGCCGTCGGCGCCCGTACGCAGGTAGGTGTCGTTGGTCTCTCCCTGGTACACCGGGAAGTTCACCGGCGTGCCCGGAATCTGCACCCAGGCACAGACGTCGGGGTTCTCGGCCTTGAGGGCCGCCCAGTCCACCTTGGGCGGGGTGTCGGCGGTACCCGCCTCCACGTGGGTCTGGGCCTGGGTCACCTGGTCGGCCACGGTCTGCTCCTGGCCCATGCGGTCGAACCAGAACCACAGGGCGGCGCCGATGAGCACGACGTCGAGCACCAGCAGCAGGCAGAAGAGCACCTTGCGCCGCAAAGTCCACTTTCTCCTGGGCTTCTTGGCCACGGACGCCTCCCTAGGAGAGCTTGGACCCGGCGTAGGCCGCCGCGGCCGGCTTGTCGAAGTTGCCCTGGGTCTCGCGGGTGAGCGCACCCATGACCTTGCCCATGTCACGCTTGGTGGAGAGACCCTCCCCGGCGATGATGGCGTCGATGCGGGCCCGGAGCTCGTCACCCTCGAGCTGGGCGGGCAGCAGGCCCTTGAGGACCTCGCCCTGCTCGCGGAGCATGGCGAGGCGCTCCTCGTGGCCGGCGGCGCCCGCGCGCTCGATGGCCTCCTCTTCCTCCTTCGTGACCTTCTGCAGCTTCTTGACGGCGGCGGTGAGGTCGGCCTCGGTGACGTCGCGGCGCTCGTCCACCTCGATCTGCTTCATGGCCTGGTTGACCTGGCGCAGAATGGAGAGGCGGTTCTTGTCCTTGGCGCGCATGGCGTCCTTGATCTGGTCGAGCAGCTGACTCTTGTCCACAGGGTGCCCCCTAGATGATGGTTTGATGGTTGGGCGAGGTGTCAGCCCTCGGCCATGGAGGCCTTCAGACCCTCTACAGCCTCGCGGTACCCGCCCATGGTAGCACCCAGGATCTGGGTGGCGAAAATGGCGGCGTTCTTTGCACCGTTGATGGCCACACAGGCCACGGGCACGCCGCCGGGCATCTGCACCATGGAGAGCAGCGAGTCCAGGCCACCGAGGTCGCTCGTGCGGATGGGCACGCCCACCACGGGCAGGGGCGTGAAGGCGGCCACGACGCCGCCGAGGTGCGCCGCCTTGCCGGCGGCGGCGACGATGACCTTGAGGCCGCGGTCCGCCGCGGTGGAGGCCCACTCGTGGACCTTGGCAGGGTTGCGGTGGGCGCTGGCCACCACGAGCTCCCAGGGCACGCCCAACTCGTCGAGCTGCGTGCAGCATGCCTCCATGACCGGCCTGTCCGACTCGGAACCCATGATGATGCCCACCAGCGGCTGTGCCACGGCGTCTCCCCTCTCCCGCCCCGTGCCCGGGGCCCGTCCTGACGAGACAAAGATAACACCTGAACGAGGGATAAATCCGCGGCCCGCGAGGGGTAGCATCGTGCGGGTACGTCGGTCCATAAGTCCACGTCTGAAAGAAGGAACCCATGACCTGCGTTGCGAGCCCCAAGGACGTCTACCTCTACGAGCGCGAGGGCGCCTACATCCCCCGGGTGGGGGCCGTGCACGACCTGTGCGGCTACGGCAAGTGCTCCCTCGGCGTCGCCATCCCCGTGCTCTCCGCCGCCGGCTGCGACGTGTGCCCCGTGCCCACGTCGCTCTTCTCGGCCCACACGCTCTACCCTGAGTTCTACATGCTCGACACCACCGACATGCTGTCGCCCTACCTGGACGCCTGGCAGGAGGAGGGCGTGGAGCTCGACGCCGTGTACTCCGGCTTCCTGGGCGCCCCCGAGCAGGTGGCCTCCATCCAGCGCCTCTACCGGGAGCACCCCGGCGCCCTGCGCGTGGTGGACCCCGTCATGGGCGACGGCGGCAAGATCTACCCCACCTACACCCCCGAGCTCTGCGAGGCCATGAAGGGGCTCGTGGAGGGCGCCGACATCCTCACCCCCAACCTCACCGAGGCCGCCATCCTCACCGGCATCGAGTACCGAGGCCAGGACGTGGACGAGGCCTTCGTGGAGGAGAACGTGGAGGCGCTGCTGGCCATGGGCGCCAAGACCGTGGTGGTCAAGGGCGTGGACCACGGCGACGGACAGATCCGCAACTACGTGGCCGGCAGCGGCATCGAGGCCCTGGAGGTCTCCGGCGAGAAGCTGCCCTTCATGCTCCACGGCACGGGCGACCTGTTCTGCTCGAGCCTCCTGGCCGCCGTCATGTGCGGCCGATCCCTCGGCGACGCCGTGGACTTCGCGGGCAGGTTCGTCCACGACGCCATGGTGGTCACCCAGGACCAGCCCGAGCACGCCATGCGCGGCGTGAGCTTCGAGTCCAGGCTCGGCGAGGTGGCGAAGCTGCTGGAGGCCTAAGGCCCCAGGGACGACAACCGCTTGCGACACGGGGGGGGCGGCCTGCGGACACCGCGGACCGCCCCCTGGGTACCGGGGATGTGGCAGGCAGGGAGCCCAACCAGGGTGACAGGGCGTCAGGCCGCCGGCTGCGATCCCCCGGCCGCCTTGGTCGGCACGGACGCCGACGTGCCGCCGGCCGTGGCGTCGGCGTCCGGGGAGTCTGCGCCCAGGAAGTCCAGCGGCGAGGAGCTGATCTTCTCGCGCAGGCGTTCCATGGTGGGGCCGTCGATGCCGGTGATGGTGCAGAAGATGTTGAAGCCACCCGACTTTGACGTGGCCTTGGTGAAGATGAACGTCATGAAGTTCTTCACCGGCGTCGTGGGCTGCAAGAAGCCGAAGAGCTGGGCGTTCTCGATCTTGCCGTCTCCACCGTCGTGGACGTCGATGTGGTAGATCACGGTGTTGATGTTGGGGTTGAGCAGCGCGTTGGTGGCGAAGGCCGTGGCCTGGATGTAGCCGCCCGACATGGCCTCCATCTCGTTGGCGCTGGTGACGTCCACCACGGTGACCTCCACGCGGCCGGTGGCCTCGTCGGCCTCCTGCACGGAGAAGTCCTCGGGGAACTGCGTGAAGCCGTTGCCCCACTCCACGCCACCCTGGAGGGCGGAGGCCACGGACTGCGGCGTTACGCTGGCGGTGAGGTTGGCGGTGGAGGAGCGGCGCATGACGCCGTAGCCCACCTGGGCGCCCACGATGGCGATGAGCAGCACGACGACGAACGCCACGGCGGTGCGGGCGATGACGGCGCCCACGTTGGAACCGGAGGGGTCCTTGCCGGAGAGGGGGTCGACCTCGAGGCCCACACCCTTGCGACGGCGGCGGCGATGCTCCTTCTCGGCGGTGGCGGTGTTGGAGTGGCCGGTCTCGTCGACCGTGGCGAACAGGGCCTCGACCTCGTCGTCGGTCAGCCACTTGCTCCGCTTCTCACGCGCCATCGAGTCTCCCACCCGGTCGTGCCATCGATGATCGGCCCCGTCCATGACCAGCCCATTGTAGGCAACCGGGCCCACGGCGCCTGTGCGGGTCGTTCAATCCCCGCAACTCCCATAGGGAGGGGCGGTGAGAGGGGCGGTCACGAGTGCCGACGCCCCAACACCTTCTGGGAGAGGGAGGCCCGGGGCGTGCCCCCTTCCTTGATGCCGCGGATGGCAGGAGCGTGCGCGGCCGCCATGAGGGCGAAAAGCACCGTGGCGCAGCCGAGCATGGTCCACGCGCTCACATAGGCGGAGAGGCTCGCCGTGGGAACCACGAGGAGCTGCAGGAGGCAGAAGAGCTCATAGACGCCGGTGATGGTCACGGCACCCCAGCAGAGGTAGCCGCCGAACACCACGGCGGCAAGACCCGCAAGGCAGGAGACCACACCCGCCGCCGGCCACGCCAGGATGATGGCGGCGCAGGTGGTGGAGACGCCCTTGCCGCCGCGGAAGCGGTGCCACGCGGGGAAGTTGTGGCCGAGGGTGGCACCGACACCGGCGAGGGAGGCGGACAGCGGGAGGAGGATGTCGAGAAAGTGCCAGCAGATGAGCGTGGCCACGAGCACCTTGAGGCAGTCGCCGACGAGGACGACCGCGGCCCAGCCCCGACCGAGCTCGTGGCCGATGTTGGCCATACCGGGGTTGCCGTCCCCCACCTCGAACGCGCTCCTGTGGACCACGAGCCGGCACACGACGTCGGCCGTGAGGAACATGCCGCACACGTACCCGATGGCGATGCACGCGAGGAAGAACCATATCCACACTGTCGCGATCACGGGCCCTCCTTGAGCTCGGGGCGTAGGGATGCCTTTAGAAGGTTACCCGTTGGGGACTGTCAAATCTTTCAGAAACCGGCCAACGATACATCGAAATCAGTCGATGGTAGCGGAAAGCGGCCCTATCCCCGGTCCCCCTCGAACTGCATGCGGTAGTAGCGTGCGTAGGTGCCGCCGCGGGCCAGCAGCTCGTCATGGGTTCCCACCTCGGCCACACGGCCGCCGTCCACCGTGACGATGACGTCGGCGTCCTTGATGGTGGAGAGGCGGTGGGCGATCACGAGGGTGGTGCGACCCTCGGCCAGGCGCGCCAGCGACTCCTGGACGGCGTGCTCGCTCTCGTTGTCGAGGGCGCTCGTGGCCTCGTCGAGCACGAGGATCTGGGGGTCCTTGAGGAACACCCGGGCGATGGCGATGCGCTGCTTCTGGCCGCCGGAGAGGTGACCGCCGCGCTCGCCCACCTCGGTCTCGTAGCCGTCGGGCAGGCCGCAGACGAAGTCGTGGATGTTGGCCTTGCGGGCGGCCTCCACGACCTCCTCGAACGTGGCGTCGGGGCGGCCGTAGGAGATGTTATCGGCGATGGTGCCGTTGAACAGGTAGACGTCCTGCTGCACGAGGCCGACGGCCCGGTGCAGGCTGCCCAGCTGCACGTCGCGCACGTCCTGGCCGTCGATGGTCACCGACCCGCGGTCCACGTCGTAGAAACGCGGGAGCAGGGCGCAGGTGGTGGACTTGCCACCACCCGAGGGGCCCACGAGGGCATAGGTGCGACCCGGCTCGATGTCGAGGTCGAAGCCCTGGAGCACGGCCTTGTGGGTGTCCTGGACGTCGTCGCCGTAGGAGAACCAGACGTCGCTGTAGCGCACGTGGCCGCGGGTGACCTCGAGGGGTTTGGCGTGGGGCGCGTCGGCGATGTCGGGCTTGGTGGTGAGCACCTCGTCGAAGCGCTTGAAGCCGGCGCGGGCCTTCTGGAACATCTCGGTGAAGTCGATGAGAGTCTGGAGCGGCGTGGTGAACAGGCTTACGTAGAGGGCGTAGGTGGCGAGGTCCGTCACGGTCATGGAGCCGGCCGCCACGAGATAGCCGCCAAAGACGATGATGATGGTGTAGAGGGCGCCGGTGAGCAGGGCTGCGGCGGCCTGATAGCTGCCCATGGCGCGGTACATGGCCTCCTTTGATCCCAGGTAGGCGTCGTTGGAGCGGCCGAACTTGGCACGCTCCAGGTCCTCGTTGGCAAAGGACTTCACCACGCGGGCGCCGCCGAGGGAGTCCTCCAGCTGGCTGTTGACGTCGGAGATACGCTCGCGGTTCTCGGTGAATATGCGCTTCATGCGGCGGTTCACGCGCAGGCACCAGTAGCCGAGCACCGCGGTGACCACGGCCATGGCAAGGGCAAGCTGCCAGTTGATGAGGAACATGACCACGAAGGCGCCCACGACCTCGATGGTGCACACGATGATGGCCTCGGGCAGGTGGTGGGCCGCCTCGGCTATGTCGAAGAGGTCCGAGACCAGGCGACTCATGAGGTCGCCGGTGTTGTGGCGGTCGAAGTACGAGAACGAGAAGCGCTCGTACTGGTCGAAGAGGTCGCGGCGCATGGCGCTTTCCATGCGGGCGCCCATGATGTGGCCCCAGCAGCTCACGAAGTAGCGGCAGCCGTAGCGCACGGCGTACATGAACACGAGGCCCAGGCAGATCCACCAAAGGTTGGAGAGGATGGCCTCGGAGCCGTCGGAAAAGAGGCCGTCGGCCAGGCCGCGGAGGATGACGGGGAAGGCGAGCTCTGTGCCGGCCTGCACGATGGCACAGGCAGTGTCGCCCCAGAAGAGGGCCCAGTGGGGGCGGTAGTACTCGAGGAACGAGCGGAACAGGGTGGGACGGTGCGAAGACACGGGCGGCTCCTCGGGTACGGAAAACGACGGACCGTAGAGACTCTACCCCTCGCGGGCGCGCGAGGTGCGCGGGGCGGGACTTGCGGCGCGGGGTGCGACTGGGGCGTGGGAGGGTCTGGTCAACACGGCGATGTCGGTGGCGGTGGAATGACCCGATGGCGTCATGGACCATTCACTTGATTCAATATCTCTATCATAGTGAGTAAAATATTGACTTTTTTACGCTTACGTGAATATATCTACCTTTTACCGACACATTTTACTCTTATCAGTAAGACACTCTTAGAGGGACGTACAGTGGTCATAGGCCCATTGGTAGAGGCAGTTCCATTCAAACATCAGATACGCGATTCCTAAAAGGAAATATCAGTGGATCGCAACTCGTTACTAGCGTTCACTACGGCTAACCGATTACGAAGATGGGATTATGCCATGGATCCTCTGATCGTCGCCAAGCTCGCCGGGGTTGCCATCGGGGTCGTCCTGCTCGTCCGTGGGGCCTACTGCCTCCTCGTCGTGGGGGTCAGCGCCGCCGACGAGATCAAGAAGGGCTGAGCGGCACCGATTGACCCCGCCATGTGATAGAACCCTCCGTCCCCTTTGACACAGGCAACGGGGCTGACGCACATCCGCGTCAGCCCCGTTTTGGGACAGAAGTGCCCGACCGTTGGGACAAAAGTGTCCGGGTGATGGGACAGGGGTCAGCCGAGGCGGCGGCCGATGGCGTCCAGGGCCAAGGCTCCCACCACGGTCTTGGCGTCCTCCACACGGCCGTCCAGCACGGCGTCGACGAACTCCTCCGTGTCCACGAGGTCCACGTTGAGGAACTCGTCGGCATCGGGGTCGGACCCGACGAACGTGAGGCCCGTGGCCATGTAGATGTGGATGAGCTCGTCGGAGAAGCCGCAGCTCGTGACGATAGACGTGAGCAAGGCGAGCTTCTCGGCCTCGAAGCCGGTCTCCTCGAGTAGCTCGCGGCGGGCGCAGTGCTCCGGATCCTCGCCGGGGTCGAGCTTGCCGGCGGGCAGCTCCACGGTCACCCGGTCGAGGGCGGTGCGATATTGGCGCACAAGACAGACACGACCGTCGTCGGTGAGGGCCACGAGGGCCACGGCCCCCGGGTGTCGCACCACGTCGCGGCGGGCGGGGCGCCCGTCGGGCAGAGTCACCCGCAGCGTGTCGACGTCGAATATCCTGCCTTCCCAGGCCTTCTCCTCGGAGTCGATGGCCTCGCAGAGGCCGCGGTCGCGCGGGTCGTCTCCCCCACCCACGAACTCCCTCCGACAAGGCGTCCCCGACGCGTGGTCACAGCCGTCGGAGGCCTCCTCCGCAGGCTCCTCCACCACGGCCACGTCCTCGGTCTGCTCGTCCACGTCCTAAACCTCCCAAGCCTCGCGGCCCCGCAGGGCCTTGGCGCCGATGTCGCGGCGCAGGGTCTTGCCCTCGAACCCGATCCTATCGCAGGCGGCGTACGCGGCGTCGCGCGCCCCCTCGAAGGTGGGGGCCACGGCGGTCACGTCGAGCACGCGGCCACCGGCGGTGACCAGGGTGCCGTCGTCTGCGAGGGCGGTGCCGGCATGGTACACCGTGACGCCGGGCACCTCCTCGGCCTCCTCGATACCCGTGATGGGCTTTCCCTTCTCATAAGAACCGGGATAGCCTTCCGAGACGAGCACCACCGACACGGCCCAGTCGTCGTCCCAGGAGGCCATGGCGGCGTCCAGCGTGCCGGTGGCCGCCGCGTAGAGGAACCGCAGCAGGTCGCCCTTGAAGCGCGGCACGATCACTTGGGTCTCGGGGTCGCCGAACCGCGCGTTGAACTCGAGCACCTTGGGCCCCTCGGGCGTGAGCATGAAGCCGCCGTAGATGACCCCTCGGTACGGGATGCCCATGGCCGCCAAGGTGCGGACCACCTTCTCGTTGGCGGTCTCCATGGCCGCCTGCTCCTGCGGCGTCACAAAGGGCACCGGCGAGTAGACGCCCATGCCGCCCGTGTTGGGGCCGAGGTCGCCCTCCAGGGCGCGCTTGTGGTCCTGGGCGCAGGCCAGGGGCACCACGGTGGTGCCGTCGGTCACCGAGAGGAGCGAGCACTCCGGGCCGGTGAGCATCTCCTCGACCACCACGCACGACCCGGCCTCTCCGAAGGCACCCGAGAAGCACGAGCGCACGGCCTCGGCGGCCTCCTCCACGGTCTGGGCCACCACCACACCCTTGCCGGCGGCCAGGCCGTCGGCCTTCACCACGAGCGGGGCGCCCTGCTCCTCGACGTAGGCCAGGGCAGGGGCCTCCTCGGTGAACGAGGCATAGGCAGCCGTGGGCACGCCGGCGCGCTCCATGACCCGCTTGGCAAAGAGCTTGGACCCCTCCAGCTGCGCAGCCTCGGCGCCGGGGCCGAAGACCGGCACGCCGGCGTCGCGGCAGGCGTCGGCCACACCGGCCACGAGCGGCGCCTCAGGGCCAATGACCACGAGGTCGACGCCGTTGTCCGTGGCGAAGCGGGCCACGGCGGCCGGGCTGTTCTCGTCGATGGGGGCGACGTCGGCGCCCGCCATGCCGCCGTTGCCGGGGGCCGCCCACACGCGGCCGCACTCCGGCGATGCCTGGATGGCCTTGAGCAGCGCGTGCTCGCGGCCGCCGGCACCCAAAAGCAGAACGTCCATGGTCTGTGTCCTCTCTCTTCTCTCTCGTGGGCGCCGCGGCGGTGCCGGGCGCAAAAGGGGCGGCCCCGCTCCCCCGCGGGACCGCCCGGATCAGAGCCCGACCTCCTCGAGCTCCCCCTCGTGGAAGTAGCCGGCCCCCTCGTCGAGGTCGCCGCCCACGAGGTAGCGAGCCGGCGCGTAGGCGATGCCCACGGACCCCAGCCCCAGCTGGCAGGCCACGGCGCCCGACACGTTGGCCACCGAGGTGCGGCGGCTGATGAACTCGTTGGTGTCCAGAGGCTTCTCGAGCACCGAGAGGCTCCTGGGGTAGCCCACGCAGATCTCAACGTAGCGCAGGGACCCGTCGCGCTGGGCGTCGAGGCTCATGAGGCGCGCGATGCGGCCGGCGAGCATGCGCTGGTCCGCGGCACGGCCCACCGTGACCAGGCGTCCCTGCTCGTCGAGGGTGACGAGCCCGTAGGCCCCCATCCAACCCTCCATGACGCGTCGGAGGCGTCTGATGGGCGCGCGGTGGCCCGGGCGCGGGAAGAGCCGGGCGCCGGGCGGGGCGATGAGCAGCAGCGTCACATGGCGCACGAGGCGGGCGGCGTGGTCCACGGCCTCCTCGAAGCCCATGCCGACCTCGCGGCCGTGGACGATGTCCGCCACGACGATGCCCTCGGCCGCCGACAGCGTCTTGGAGTCGATCACGGCCACCTGGCCGCGCTTGTTGGCGGCGCGGGCGGCGGCCACGGCGTTGTCGTAGGTCTGGGACAGCGCCGAGGAGGCCGTCACACACAGGATCTGGGTCACGCCGGAGTCGAGCAGACCGTCGAAGACCTCGGTGAACTCCGATGGGGACGGCTGCGAGGTGCGCACGGACGACGGCTTGGTGGCGAGTGTCACATAGGTGTCGGCGGGATGCACCTCCAGCACGTCGCGGGAGTCGCCGGCCCGCGTGCGCAGGTGCATGGGCACCAGCCGCACGTCGTGCTCGTCGCACCACTCCAGCGGGAGGTCTGACAGCGTGTCTGTCACGATGGCGAACAAACGGTCCCCCTTTCCGGAGCGGGGTCGTGGGCTGTTTGCCTAGTTCCAGTGGCGGTTGATGGTCTGCTCACGGTCGGGGCCGACAGCGATGATGGAGACGCGCACGCCGGAGAGGCGCTCGATGAGGTCGATGTAGTCCTTGGCCTCGCGGGGCAGCTCGGTGTAGCTGCGCACGTTCGAGATGTCGCACTTCCAGCCGGGGAGCTCGATGTAGACGGGCTTGGCGTCGTAGAACAGCGACTGGTGCTCGGGGACCGTGGTGTAGCGCACGCCGTCCACGTCGTAGGCGATGCAGACCTTGATGGTGTCGAGGCAGCCGAGTACGTCGAGCTTGGTCACGGCGAGGTCGGTGAGGCCGTTGACGCGGGCGGCGTAGTTGACGATGACGGCGTCGTACCAGCCGCAACGGCGCTTGCGACCCGTAGTCACGCCGTACTCGTGGCCGGTCTCGCAGAGGAGCTCGCCGATCTCGTCGCCCTGGGGCAGCTCCGTGGGGAACGGGCCCGAACCCACGCGGGTGAGGTAGGCCTTTGCGATACCGAGCACGCGGTCCACGTGCTTGGGGCCCACGCCCGAGCCGGTGATGGCGCCGCCGGCCGTGCAGTTGGAGCTCGTGACGAAGGGATAGGTGCCGAAGTCGATGTCGAGCATGGTGGCCTGGGAGCCCTCGAACAGGATGTTCTTACCCTCGTCGATGCACTCGTTGAGGAAACGCGAGCTCTCGATGATGTAGGGGCGCAGGCGCTCGGCATAGGGCAGGTAGGTCTCGCAGATCTGGTCCACGGTGTAGCCGGGCATGTCGTAGATCTTCTCGAGGATGGGGTTCTTCTCGAGCAGGGCGCACTCGAGCTTCTGGCGGAAGATCTTCTCGTCGAGCATGTCCTGCATGCGCAGGCCGATGCGGGCGGCCTTGTCGGAGTAGCACGGGCCCACGCCGCGGCGCGTGGTGCCGATGAGGTTCTTGCCGAGGCGCCGCTCGTTGGCGCCGTCGAGGTCCTTGTGGTAGGGCATCACGATATGCGCGTTGCCGCTGATCTTGAGGTTGTCGTAGGAGACGCCCTGGGCGTCCAGGGTGGCGAACTCCTCGAGCACCACCGAGGGATCGACGATGCAGCCGTTGCCGATGACGGGCACCACGCCGTCGTACATGACGCCGGACGGGATCTGGTGAAGGCCGAACTTGTGGCCGTTGGCCATCACGGTGTGACCCGCGTTGGCGCCGCCCTGGCAGCGGCAGACCACGTCGTATTCACCGGAGATGAGGTCGGTCACCTTGCCCTTGCCCTCATCGCCCCACTGGGTACCCACAAGAATCGTCGAGGCCATACGCTCTCTCCCCTAACAGACAGTGGCGCCGCTTCCCCCGCGGCGCGGGAACCCCTCCAGTATAGATAAGACCGGGGCGCCGGCAGGGCGCCGGCTGGGGCGGGAGGGAGCCGCCGCCCCCTCGAAGCGCCCGCTTCGGCCATTTGGTACTTTTCGATTACAAAACTCATCTAAACCACCAAACAACCCGCCGTTTGGTGGTTTTCGGTCCCCTTGTTCGCGAAAAAGTACCAAACGGCGAGAAGGGCCAGACCGACGTCGCCGGGCGGGGACCAAGACACCCGAGCCGCACCGTCATAAACGCGGGAAGATACGGGGTGCATAGAGACACGGGCGGCCCCGCGGTCCACGATGCCAGCATGCATGACAACCGTTGAAGGAGGTCTATGGAAACCGTCCCTCCTAACCGCGAGATGCGCGCTGTGGCGCTGGCGGGCGCCGTCGGGGTCGCCTGCTGGCTCCTCGCCGTGCGCTCGGGCCACCCCGACCAGGTATGGCCCGTCGTCGCGTTACCCGCCCTCACATGGGTCTATATGCGGTTTCCCGAGGGGTTCTGGCGGGGAGGGGAGCAACCGGGCACGATGCTCACCGTCGCGTCGCTCGCGTTCGGGGCGGCGACGCTCTTCCTTTTCACCCGCTACATCCCGATATGGCAGGGTCCGCGACCGGCATTTCTCACCGTGCCCGTCTGGTTCTGGTGGTTTGCCGCGGGCGTCGGTGTGGTGAGGGGATGGGTGGCCTACCTGCGAGACAAAGTCTCTTGAGCTACGAAAGGGGTAGGTGTGCGTCCGACGCCAGGGCGTCCGCAACGAGTTTTCGGAGCTCGGTAACCGAGTGCACGCCCATCCGCGCGTACCCACGCCGCTGCAGCCTGTTCACCGTGCCGAGGGAATAGTGGATGGACTCGGCGATCTGCGGCCCCGTCTTTCCGGCGACGATGGCCAGGAGGACCGCCGCCTCCAACGCGCTGCACCCTCGATACCTCAGATAGTGATCCAGGCGCTCCTCCTGACCCACCTCCATTGGCGCCGGCGAGAAGCACCCCACAACCGCCGGCAGAAAGGCCACTGCCACAGGAAGCGCAAACGCGAGAAGGCGGGCCGCCAGCGCCGGGGTCAGGTCAAGCGGCAGCTGGGCGGCAAGACCCGCAACCGCACAGGCCCAGGCAAAGGATGTGGTTGTAACCCAGCCCACCAACGACCCCACGAGCAAAACCGCCAGGCCATAGGGGTCCTCGAGGACAGCCGGCAGGATGATACCGCGCCGCGGGACAAACCCGACCAAAAGAACGACCGATGCGGCAAGCAGCGGCATCTCAAGAGAGAAGCCCATATCAGCGGTAGCGCCAGCCGCAAGGCAGCAGCCGCCGGCTATGCCAAGGCACAGGCTTCGTCCCCTGCGGTAGGTGCCGGCAGAAGACCCTTCTCCACCCCCAACGGCCGGACCGTACAGTCTCCTCAGCGACCCGATTCCATCCAGCTCGAGCTTTTCGTATACATGGCTGAGGACCACACGAACGGTCCCTTCGCGAATACCGAGGGCCCCCGCCACTGCCGCCGGAGTCTCCCCGACAGCCACAAGGTCGGCAACCTGCTCCTCACGCGGACTCAAACGCCCCTTTGGAACACTTGATACGATCCCCCTCTCCTCGGCCCTCGTGACAGCGGGCGCCCCGGTGCGCCCCTCTGCGAGGGCATAGGAGAAAACCGCGATCGAACCGATGCTCGAGAGGTACACGACGGCCGACGGGATGTCGGCCGCGAGAACCAATCCGGAGACGATGCCGGCGATGCTGGGAAGGACGAAGCTTTGGACGTCGAGACCACGGAGGTAAAAGAGCACGGCAAGCAGACACTGCACGAGGGCGCACGGCACCGGAGGCCATAGAACAGCGTCGACGATCACCCAATCTTCCGGCGGAACCCATCGGGCGGAAACCATCAACAAGGCCAGGGCCACCGCCCAGATAAGGCCGTCGGCGACACCGTCCCCGAAGCCCCCTTCCGACCTGGACAGGACGAACCAAAGCACCCCGGACCAAGCGGCCGCGAGAGGGGCGGATGGGCACAGCAGCGCCAAGGCCGCCAACACCACCCATCTCAAAGCACGGCCGTCAGCGCCCACGGCGCCCCTCCCCGTCGAATGCATCACTAAACATATTTCTATAATGATAACATTGCGGTGGGACAGAAGTGCCCGACCATTGGGACAAAAGTGTCCGGGTGGAGGGACGGAGCGGCGGTGCTAGGCGTCGTGGTTGCGGTCCAGCTGCATGAAGCGCGTGGACTCCTTGAGGAAGACCATCTCGATGGTGCCCACGGGACCCGAGCGGTTCTTGGCCACGATGAACTCGGTGATGCCCTCGTCGGGACGGTCGGCCCGCTCGGCCTCCTCGGGGGTGGAGGAGCGGTCGAGCAGGATGACGATGTCGGCGTCCTGCTCGATGGAGCCGGACTCGCGCAGGTCGGAGAGCTGCGGGCGCTTGCCGGTGCGGTTCTCGGACGTACGGTTGAGCTGCGACAGGGCTACCACAGGCACGCGGAGGTCCTTGGCCATGATCTTGATGCCACGGCTCATCTCGGAGACCTCCGTGGCGCGGGAGTCCGAGCGCTTGGAGGGCGGCGGGCTCACGAGCTGCAGGTAGTCGAGGATGATTACAGCTTTCTCCTTGTTGCGGAGCATGCGGCGGGCCTTGGCCCTCACCTCGGTGACCGTGGTGCCGGGGGTGTCGTCGATGAGGATGTCCAGCTGGGAGAGGCGCGCGGAGGCGTCCATGAGGTTGGTCCAATCCTCGCCGGCGATCCTGGCGGAGCGGATCTTCTGGAGCGGCACCTGCGAGTACGCGGACAGCAGGCGCTGCGCGATCTCTGTCGAGCTCATCTCCAGGGAGAAGAACGCCACGGTGGCGCCGGCCTCGGCCGCCTGCACGGCCAGGTTGAGGGCGAACGACGTCTTGCCCACACCGGGACGGGCGCCCACGACCACCATCTGGCCCTCGCGCATGCCAAGGAGCATGTCGTCCAGGCGCTGAAAGCCCGTGCGCACGCCGGCGATCTCCTCACCGCTCTCGGCCTGGGCCTGGAGCTCGGCGTAGAGGGCCTGCATGGCGTCCTGCATGGAGATGTAGTTGGAGCGCACGTCGCGGTCGGTCACGGAGAGGATCATGCGCTCGGCGGAGTCCACGACCTCCTTGGTGTCCTCCGGGGCGTCGAAGGCCAGGCTCGTGATCTGGGCCGAGGCCGTGATGATCTGGCGCAGGGTGGCGTCGCGCCGGAGTATCTCGGCGTGGTGGCGCCAGGAGGAGAGCGAGAAGGTGTTGGCCGCAAGCTCCGCCAGGTAGGCGGGCCCGCCTACGCTCTCGAGCTTCTTGGCGCTCTGGAGACGGTCGGCCACGCTCAGGGGGTCGATGGGCAGCGAGTTGTCGAACATGTCGCGCAGGGTCTGGTAGACCACCTGGTTGCGCGGCAGGTAGAAGTCGTTGTCCTCGAGCTCGACGAGGCACTCCTGCAGGACGTCCTGGGACAGCATCATGGCCGAGAGCACGGACTTCTCGGCCTCGACGTCCTGGGGCATGGCGGGGGGCGCGGCGCCGAACGTGGGCGCCGGCACGGTGGCGATGGCCATGGGCTCCTCTCGGCTCACAACGGGTGCGGCACCGGTATCCTAGCCCATCGGGACCGGTAAGAGGTTAGACTGATTATGGGAAATCGGGCGTTCCGCCTTATCATCACCCCGATGTTTCCAAGGAGAGGCCCCCGTGCTGGACCTTCGCCGGTTTTAAACGTTTTCAACAAACTTTGCGGGCGCCCCCATGACAGTTGTCAACATTGGTAGAACCTCTGTTCGTATTCACACAGAACCATGGGCCCTACCAGCGGTTCTTTCATTGCTCAGCACAAAGTTGCAGGTAGATAGCACTGTTTTGGTAAACCACAGGAAAGAGGGGGCCGTCCGTCGACCTTGACGGACAGCCCCCTCTTATGATCGCGCAGGTAAAAGCCGGTGGAATGCCACGGGTGGACGAAAAGCCGTTGTTGAAAGCGGGCTACTCGCCGTACCCGGGAACCCCTTAGGCCTCCTCGGACTCCGTGGCCTCGGAGGCGTCCTCGGCGACAATCTCCTCGTCGGCGGGAACGTCCTCGTCGCCCTCGGGCAGGTCCTCGGGGGCACCCACCTGGACGCCGATGGTGGCGAAGATGGTGCGGTAGATGCCCACGACGACCTCGTGAAGGCCGGCGGTCTTGATGGGTTTGTTGATCTCGATGCGCTTGCGGTCGATCTCGATGCCGTACTGCTCCTTGAGGGCGTCGCCCACCATGGCATTGGTGACCGAGCCGAAGAGCTGGCCCTCGTCGCCGATCTTCACATCGATGACGACGACCTTGCCGTCGAGCTGATCGCGAAGGGCCTCGGCATCGGCGATGCGCTTGGCCTCACGGATGGCGATGTTGTTGCGACGCTGCTCGAGCTGCTTGATGTTGCCCGGGGTGGCGGGCTGGGCGATGCCGTTGGGGAACAGGTAGTTCTCGGCATATCCCTGGGCGACGTCGATGATGTCGCCCTCTCCGCCCTTGCCCCGAAGCTCACCCAGAAGGATGACTTTCATGGGACTCTCCTTTTCTGACGCCGGCGCCAGGGCCGGCACTTCCTTTTCCTACTCCCCCTGTGCCCCGGAACGGCCGTCCCCTGCCCGCATGTGGCGGAAGTCGGCCCAGAAGTCCACGAGGCCCAGGAGGCTCACGACGAAGAACGTGACCTCGAGGTCGATCGCCACCACCAGCACCAGGGTGCGGAGGAGGCAGCCCACGCCGTGGCGGTTGAACCACCAGGTGAGCACCGCGTAGCCGTCCATGAGGAAGACGAACCTCACGGCGAGCACGCAGGTGAGGCCGATGGCCCGGGCCACCTGCGCGCCGGCCCCGAAGACGCCGCCGAAGGCGAACAGGGCGACGCCCGCGATGAGGACCACGACCGACCACAGGGGCGAGTCGAAGGCCACGGGCCGCCACGACACCTTGCCCGCAGACGGACCGCGGGCCAGGAAACCGCCGTAGTGGCCGGCCAGGACGTTCATGCCCGCCAGGACGAAGTAGCCGAACGGCCAGAGGAGGCCGAGGAGCCACGAGAATGACCTGAGCTGGGCGGCGACGTCGAGGCCGTAGGTCGAGGCGGCCTCGTCCACCGCGGACGAGATCGCCTGGGTGAGGACCGCCGCGCCGTCGAGGCCCGCGAGGGCCGCGAACCCGAAGTCGATGGCGATATAGGCCGCACAGGCCACGGCTGCCACCGCGTAGTCCGTGGTAACGGTGGCCCGGCGGCCGGCGGCCAGGGAGCCGACGACCCACGCGAGCGCGCAGTCGACGACACCCTTCACCAGGACGGCGGCCGCACCCTGGACCCACAGGAGGCCGAGGACCAACCCGACGGCGCACGCGAGGGCCACGAGGGCCTTGCGCGGCCGCGAGAGGCCGTTGACCTGGGCGAAGGAGACGCCGTACGCGACCATGGCCACCCCGATGACGGAGAGGCCCGTGACCGCCACCGAGCCGAGCCCGGCCCAGAGCAGCGCGGTCACCAGGCTGCGGGAGTCACCCTGACGGTTGCCCCCGTACCTGACGATCGATGTCTCCTTCTCGGGCGCCTCGTCGCGCCCGTCCCTGCCGCCGGGACCCACTGCCGAGGTCTCCGGGTGCTAGTCGCGACGACGGCCGCCGCGGTTGGAGACCACGGGAACCGTGTAGGGCAGGAGCGCCATGATGCGGGCGCGCTTGATGGCGTTGGCGATGTCGTGCTGGTGCTGCGTGCAGGCGCCGGTGACGCGACGGGGCTTGATCTTGCCGCGGTCGGTCATGTACTTGCGAAGGAGCTGGGTGTCCTTGTAGTCGATGAACTCGACATCCTCCTTGCAGAACTGGCAATACTTGCGACGCGGCTGACGCTGATACTCAGTGGCCATGTCTTAGGTACCTTTCATTGCGGCGGCCGCGGGGCCGCCGGGAAGTTAGAACGGGATGTCGGCCTCGTAGGTCTCGCCCATAGGGGGCTGGGCCTGCGTTGCCGGGGCCGGGGTCTCCGGCGTGGCGGCCGCCCAGTTGGGCTGCGCCGCCTGCTGGGGGGCGTAGGGCTCGCGGACCTGCGGGGCCTGCTGAGCCTGGGCCTGATAGGACCCCTGGCCTCCCTGGGGGTAACCCCCCTGCCCGTAGCCACCGGGGTTGCCCTGGCCGTCGCCGCGCTGCCCCATGAACTCGATGTCGTCCACGACGACCTCTATCTTGGAGCGGTTCTTCTGCGTGTCGCGGTCGACCCACTGGCTCCAGCGGAGTCGGCCCTCGACGGCGACCTTGGTCCCCTTGGTGAGGAAACGGGAGATGGACTGGGCGCGGTTGCCGAACATGACGCAATCGATGTAGTTGGGGCGGTCCTCCCACTGGTCGGTCTGGGGGTTGCGCCACCGATCGTTGACGGCCACGCCGATGTGCAGGATGCTCGTCCCGCTCTGCGCGGCACGAAGCTCGGCATCACGGGTGAGGTTGCCGGTGATGATGACTCGATTGATGCTCATGGACGTTCACGCCCCTCTCATCCGGCAGGCTCCGCCTGCCTCCTTCAAGGCTTACTCCTCGTGGTCGGGACGACGCACGATCATGTGACGCTTGATGGCATCGGTGATGCGGCACACACGGTCGAGCTCGGCGATCTGGTCGGGGTCTGCCTGGAAGTTGATGAGGGTGTAGTCGCCCTCGGTCAGCTTGTCGATCTCGTAGGCGAGCTTGCGCTTGCCCCAGTTGTCGACGTTGTCGATCACGCCGCCGTTCTCGGTGATGGCGGTGTCGATGCGCTTCATGGCGCCGGCACGCGTCTCGTCGTTGATGGTGGGGTCGACGATGAACAGGATCTCATAGGCCTTCATGGTTTCACCTCCTCTGGGCTGATGGCCCCGGGTCGTGAAGGTCTGCGCCCGGGGCAGGAAAGGTTCGGCGAAAGATAGTAGCACACGCCGGGCCTTTCCTCGGCAAACACACACCAGTGTCTCGCCGCGGCGTCCCTGGGGCCAGCGTAGCGGTCGCCTCCGACCGGTTCCCGACCGGCTTTCGACCGGGCCCCGACCGCCGCGGTCAAGGTCCCGGCATGGGAGAGGGGCCGTCCCCGCGTGGGAGGCAGCCCCTCTCGAGAAGGTCCTCGCTGAGGACCGGCCTACTCGGCGTCCTCGTCGTCGTGCTTGATGAGCGGGGTGACCACGGAGCCGCCGTCCTGGGCGACCTCCTCGGCGGCGGCCACGGAGGAGTCGGCGTAGTTGTACTCGGGGGAGTTGGCCGACGCCGTGGCGGCCACGCCGTAGGTGTCGGCGGGGGTGGGCGGGGTCACGCCGCTGTCGGGGGAAGTGGCGGGGCGCACCGTGGGGTCGTCCTCGTACTCCATGTGGTCGACGGCCTGGTCGTCGGGGTCGAGCCTGCCGCTCTTGTCGGCGATGGCGTCCGCGGCGTCCCAGACATCCTCGTTGGTGGGCGCGGTGACGTTCTCGTTTGCCTTGTAGTCCATGGGTAGGGCCTCCTTGGGTCGGTCGTTGGGGGCTTGGTACCCACTATCGGGAGGCAGGGCACCGCCCGGGACCGGATTCACAGGAGAAACGGGCGTCGCCGGGCCGCCGACCACAGGCACCGGGTCGGAGGGGTCGCCCCAAGCCGGGACATCGAACTGTCGCATCCAGATGGCGGCGGCGGTGACCGCGAGCATGGCGAACACGATCTCGACGGCGACGGTCACGTAGGTGGCCAGCACGACGAGGGGCAGCCACGCCGAGAGGAGCGGGCCGACGGTCTGGAGGAGCCAGTACAGGGCGTAGGCGTCGCCGTCACCCCAGGTGGCCAAGGCCGCGACCTGGGCGATCGCGGGGAACGCGGCGGCAAAGAGACAGAGTCCCACGGCAATGCCGATGACCACCTCGACGACGGTGCCGAGGAGATCGATGCCCAGGACCCGGACGAGGCCCGAGAAGTCGTGGCTCACCATGGTCCACACCTTGGAAAAGCCGTAGCCCGGCCCGATCCTGCCGTAGATGACGGCGCGCAGGGCCGCCACCATGATGAACACGCCGCAGACCCACTGGCCCACGAAGAGGACGAGGTTCATGAAGGAGGAGACTCCGGAACCCATGGGCGAGAACGCGGCCTTGAGCACATACACGACGGCGGCCAGCAGCGCGCCCCAGCCGAGGTAGACCACGAAGGCCGTCCAGCCTGCCTTGAAGCAGCCGCCCACGTCCACCCGGGTCTGCTTGGGGGCGGCGTCCACGCCCCAGGCCGTGAGACGGGCCCAGGCGAAGATGTAGCCCATCATGGCGATGGGGCCCGCGATGGGCACGAACATGCAGAGGGCGAGGACGAGGACGGGCTTCCACCAGCCCTTGTCCTGGGTGAGCATCGCCCAGGCGCGGGACAGGTAGTGGCCGTTGCCGAACGCGGTGTCAGCCATGGAGACCCCTTCATCGAGAGCTGCGCGGTTGAAACGAGGGTACCCCAAACCGGGCCGTCCTCAGGCGCCCTTCCCGTCGGTCCCGCCATCGGAGGGGCCGTCCCCCTCGCCGCGACGGTGCTCCAGGCGGTCCATGGTCTCCGGCGTGCCGAAGATGGCCTCGGCCGATCCGGTGGCCTGACCGGCGTCGGCCAGGCGCTCCTCGGCGGCGAGCTCCTCCTTGATCTCTGCCTTGAGCTCGTCTTTCAGCTGGGCGCGCTCCTGCTCCTCCACCCGCTTGTGGCGGGCCTGCTCGGCCACGGTGAGCGGCCGTGTGGGCTCCTGGGACCCCCGCACGCCGTGGCCGTAGCGGCTGGCGCGGTAGGGGATGTGGTAGCTCACGTCGCCGGGCTGCCGCGCCTTGAGGCGCCGGGTGTAGTCGATGACCCGCGGCGTGAGGTCCACCTGGGAGGGCGTCTGGATGTTGTAGCGGAGGCTCGCCCAGCGCAGGAGGCAGCACACGGCCACGCAGGCCACCACAGCCACGCCCTTGACGAGCCCCATGTAGACCAGGCCGTAGTACGCGGCACCCGAGAGCAGGGCGCAGCAGGCGTAGAGGTTGCCCGGGCGGAAGATCTGCGGGACGTCGCCCAGGAAGATGTCGCGGAGCATGCCGCCGCCCACGCCCGTGAGCACGCCCATGAGCAGGCAGGCCACAAAGGTGAGGCCGGCCACCACAGCCTTGTCGGTGCCCGTGGCGGTGTAGATGCCCACCGAGAGGATGTCCACGACGGCGGTGATGCGGTCGATGCGGCGGAAGAGGCCAGAGAAGAAGAAGGCCACCATACCGGCCACGGCGGCCACGGGGATGGCCCAGGGGGAGTCGAGCATGAAGACGGTGCCGCGCTGCATGATCATGTCGCGGATGAGGCCGCCGCCGAGGCCGCAGAGCATGCCGAGGCCTGCGGCGCCGAAGAGGTCGAGCTTGCGCTCGGTGGCGGTGAGCCCGCCGAAGGCCGCGCCCACCACCACGGCGGCCATGTCGATCCACTGGGGCATGGCGAGCACCGAGAACTGGGGGTTCAACGACGTGAAGAACGACTCCATGGACGGCTCCCCGGCTCGAGGTGTGGACTCACGATTTTGCTGTGGCACATGAGCGCGTTGTGTTATTCTAGCCGTTGCAATCGCATCTGGAGAGTTGTCCGAGCGGCTGAAGGAGCACGATTGGAAATCGTGTAGGCGGTAACCCCGTCTCCCGGGTTCAAATCCCGGACTCTCCGCCAGATTCCTAACGCGGCGTCCCACGGGGCGCCGCGCACCCTATATACGGAGGGGTGGCAGAGTGGTTGATTGCGGCGGTCTCGAAAACCGTTTACGTGCTCCGCACGTACGAGGGTTCGAATCCCTCCTCCTCCGCCATTGAAAGCCGGAAGGCCCGGGGCACCCCGGGCCTTCTCCTTTTTCGGCTGCCTGTCACGTCTGTCGGGCCCGTTTGCCGTCGCCCCGCGGCGCCGCCAGCGGGAGGCCATGCCAAAGGCCTCTTTGGCATGGCCGGAGACCCCCGACCGGGGCCGCCCATGGGCCGGGACCCCGGACAGGGCCGTCACCCGCGGTGGGCGAGGGCGTCACGCACCCAGAGAACGGCGACCACGGCCCAGGGGAGCCACATCTCGCCCCATGTCACCAGGAGGCCGCCGGGTGGGAACGAGTAGTACATCCCCTGGTATGGGATGACCCACTCCCACCGGAGCCAGAAGCACACCGCCCAGAGGAGCGTCAGGTACGTGGCGGGGTTCTTGATGAATGACCGGACAAACATGTTTACATCGATCTACGGACTTCCATATCTCTCCTTTCGTTTATTAGAACCACGTCATTAAAATGGCAGCACAATTGCATCGAAAGATATGATGGTCCCCTAATTCTATAAACGGTCGATAAACTCCCTTGAACGGTATCTGTCGTACTTTTCGAGAAATGATTCACCACCATGGCCCACCGCACACCCGAAGGATCGCCCGCCCCCATGGGCCGCTTCACCGCGGCCGTGCGCTCGTGGTTCCTCGCCGAGTTCGAGACCCCCACACCGGTGCAGGCCGAGGCCTGGGACGCCATCCAGGACGGCGAGAACGTGCTGGCCATCGCCCCCACAGGCTCCGGCAAGACGCTGGCGGCGTTCCTCGCCGCCATAGACCGCCTGGTGGCCGACCCTCCCTCACCCGCGGAGCCCGGCGTGCGGATCCTCTACGTCTCACCCATGAAGGCGCTGGCGGCCGATGTGGAGAGGAACCTGCGCCGGCCCCTCTCCGCCATCGCCGACGAGGCCGCGGCGGCGGGCCTCGACATCGCCGCCCCCACCACGGCCATGCGCACCGGCGACACCACCCCGGCCGAGCGCCGGCGCATCGCGAGCAGGCCGCCCCAGATCCTCATCACCACGCCGGAGTCGCTCTACCTCATGCTCACCTCCAAGGCGGCCCGGGTGCTGGAACGCGTGGAGACCGTGATCGTGGACGAGGTCCACTCCCTCGCCGACTCCAAGCGCGGCGCCCACCTGGCCCTCTCCCTGGAGCGGCTCGACTGCCTGCTGGAGCGCCCCGCCCAGCGCGTGGGCCTCTCGGCCACGGTGCGGCCGCCCGGTCGCGTGGCGCGCTTCCTGGGCGGCAGCCGCCCCGTACGGGTGGTGGGCGCCGGCGCCGCGCCCGACATGGACCTCTCCGTGCGCGTGCCCGTGCCCGACATGGTCCGGGTGGCCGCCCTCTCCACCCGGGCGGCCGAGCGGGGCTCCGCGGTGCCGCCGGCCGATGCCTGGAAGACCGACCGCACCATGGCGGCGGCCATGGCTGCCGGGAAGAACAGCAACATCAAGGCCTCCAAGCCTTTGCCCCGAGAGAGCCGCGTCGGCTCGCGCTCGGTGTGGCCGCACCTGGAGGCGAGAATCCTCGACCTGGTGGAGGCGCACTCCTCCACCATCGTCTTCGTCAACAGCCGCGGCCTCTGCGAGCGCCTGTGCGCCCGGCTGAACGAGCTCCACGCCCAGCGCCACGGCCTGGCCCCCGCCGCCCCCTCGGGTCCCGAGAGGGCGTTCCACTCGGCCATGGGCTCGACCGAGACCCACACGCAGCCGCTGCCCGAGGACTTCGCCCCCGTGGCCGAGGCCCACCACGGCTCGGTGTCCAAGGAGCGCCGCGCCGAGGTGGAGGCTCGGCTCAAGTCGGGCGGGCTCCGCTGCGTGGTGGCCACGTCCAGCCTCGAGCTGGGCATAGACATGGGCTCCGTGGACCTCGTGGTGCAGGTGGCGCCGCCCCTCTCGGTGGCCGGCGGCCTGCAGCGCGTGGGCCGCGCCAATCACTCCGTGGGCGGCCGGTCCCGGGCCGTCATGTTCCCGCGCACCCGCCTGGAGCTCGTGGACTGCGCCGTGGCGGCCGAGGCCATGGGGGCCGGGGCCATCGAGGAGACGCGCTTGGTGGAGAACCCCCTCGACGTCCTGGCCCAGCAGACCGTGGCCGCCGTGGCCGAGCGCCCCTGGAAGGCCGACGAGTGGTTCTCCCGCGTGACCATGGCCGAGAACTACCGCGACCTGCCCCGGGCGGCGTTCGACGCGGTGCTCGCCATGCTGGCCGGGGACTTTGGCGCCGAGGGGCTCGGGGCCTTCTCGCCGCGCCTGGCCTGGGACCGCGAGACCGGCGAGCTCACGGCGCTGCCCAACAGCCGCAACCTGGCCGTGTCGGGCGCAGGCACCATCCCCGACCGCGGCCTCTACCCGGTGTTCGTGGAGGGTGAGCGCACAGGCAGGGAGCGGCGGCGCGTGGGCGAGCTCGACGAGGAGATGGTCCACGAGAGCCGTGTGGGAGACGTCATCACCCTGGGCACGAGCACCTGGCGCATCAAGCGCATCCACGACGACCGCGTGCTCGTGGAGCGCACCGGGGCCCGGGCGTCGCGCCTGCCCTTCTGGCACGGCGAGGGCGCGGGCCGGCCCTTCGAGGACGGCCTGGCCAAGGGCGAGTTCCTCGACGCCGCAGCGGCCGGCACCCACCGGAACCGCCCCGACGGGGCGCTCGCCGTGCGCCTGGCCGCGGCGGGCCTCACGGACGAGGCCACCGACAACCTCTGCGCCCTCCTGTCGCAGCAGCGAGCCTCCACCGGGGCCGTGCCGGGGGCGTCGCACCTGGTCATGGAGTACGTGGACGACGACGGGGGCGACCTCCGCCTCATCCTCCACTCGCCCTTCGGCCGGTCCGTGCACGCTCCTTGGGCCCTGGCCGTGGCCGACCGCGTGCGGCGGCGCTACGGGTTCGACCCGGAGGTCATGGCCGCGGACGACGGCATCGTCCTGCGCATGCAGCCCGCAGACGAGCTACCGGGGCCGGAGCTCTTCATGTTCGACGGCGACGTCCTCGCCCAGACCGTGCGCTCCTGCGTGGCCGACACCGCGCTCTTCTCCGCACGGTTCCGCGAGTGCGCCGCCCGCGCCCTCCTCATGCGCCCCGCGGGCTTTGGCAAGCGGGCGCCCCTCTGGCTCCAGCGTGTGCAAGGGGGCCAGCTCCTCGAGGCGGCCCGGCGCACCGAGGGCTTCCCCATCCTCCTGGAGGCCATGCGCGAGTGCCTGCGCGACGTCTACGACCTGCCGGCCCTGGAGGAGGTGCAGCGGCGCCTGCGCAGCCGGCGCACGTCCGTGACCGTGGCCCATACGGCCACGCCGTCGCCCTTTGCCGCCAACCTGCTCTTTGGCTACGTCATGGAACACCTCTACGACGACGACCGCCCCCACGCCGAGAAGGCCGCCGACCTGCTCTCCGTGGACCCGTCGCTCCTGGCCGAGCTCGTCGGCGGCGACGACCTGGCCTCCCTCGTGCCGTCCGAGGTGGCCGCCGAGGTGGAGGCCGAGCTCCAGTGGCTCGCACCCGGCACCCAGGCCGCCTCCGAGGACGACGTCGAGCGCATGCTGCGCCGCCTGGGCCCGCTGTCGGACGGCGAGGTGGCCGAACGCTGCGACGAGCCGTCCCGCGCCGTGAGGTGGCTCACGGCCCTCGCCGACCGCCGGCGCGTGTTCCGCGCCGTGGTGGCCGGCGAGGTGCGCTGGGTAGCCGCGCCCGACGCCGCCGTGCTGGCCGACGCCCTCGGGGTGGCCGTGCCCGCCTGGGCCGCGGCGGAGCGGGAGGTGTTCGCGGGTTTTTCCGGTGCCGAGGCCTCCGTCGTCGAGAGGCACCCGCTGGACGGCCTCATGGCGCGCTTCGCCGCCTGCCACGGCCCCTTCTCGGCGGGCGAGGTCGCCCGCTCCCTGGGGTGCGGGCCGGCCGTGGCTGCGGAGTCCATGGCGCGGCTCACCCGCGACGGCACATTGCTGGAGGCGCCCTTTGGCCACGATGACGACGGTGGCCCCCGCACCGCCGTGGAGGCCTCGGTCTTCCGGCGCATGCGCGCCCGGGCCCGGGAGCGGGCCGTGGGCGCGGCGGCCCCCGTGGACGGCGCCACCTACACGGCCTCGCTCCTCGGGCGCCAGCAGGTGCCCCACGCGGGCGGAGAGGCCGGCGACCCCGTGGACCTGCTCGCCGACGCCGTCGCGCTCTTTGAGGGCGTCTTCCTGCCGCCGGAGGTGTGGGAGGGCACCGTCTTCCCGGACCGCGTGCCCGGCTACCGGCCCGCCATGCTCGACGAGCTCCTGGCCTCGGGCGACGTGGTGTGGCAGGGCAGGCTGGCGCCTGCGTCCAAGGACGGCGGGCAGCGCCGGCTGGCGGCGTTCTGGCCCACCGACTCCCCCTTCGCCCCGCTGCCGGCCCCCGGCGCCGGTACCGCACCGGCGCGCCCGGAGGCGGCGGATGACGGGGGCGAGGGTCCCAGGGCGCGGGTGTGGGACATGCTGGCCCGGGAGGGCGCCGCGCCCTTCGCCGTGGTGGACGCGCGCTGCGGCGAGGCCGCGGGAGGTGCGGCGGCCGTGGCGGAGACGCTCGAGGCCCTGCTCTGGGACGGCGTCTGCCTCGTCGACTCGTTCGACGCCGCGCGGTCCAAGGCGCGCGGCCAGGTCCCGGCCCCGAGACGCCGGTCGCACAGCCGCTACCGGGGGCACGCCGCCCGGCGCGCGGCCCGGGCCCTCTCCGAGGTCCCGGCCGTGTCCCCCGCCGCGGCGACATCGGGGCGCTGGTCCCTCGCCTGCCCGAGCGACGCCTCCGACACCGAGCGGGCCTGCGCCCTCGCGGAGTCGTTGCTCGACCGCTACGGCGTGGCCTGCCCCGCCACGGCCGAGGCGGCGGGGGTCCCCGGCGGCCTCTCCCAGGTCTACCCCGTGCTCAAGGCCATGGAGGAGGCCGGGTCGCTGCTGCGCGGCGCCTTCGTGGAGGGGCTCGGCCCCCTGCAGTTCGCCGCCGTCGACACCGTGGAGGCGCTCCGCGAGGCACGCGACTGCGCAGGGGACGGCGAGGGTCCCGCGGCCGCCCGCGACCTGCGCGTGCTCTGCTCGGCCGACCCGGGGCAGCCCCTGGGAGCGGTCCTCCCCTGGCCCGACGGCACCGAGCTCCCCAAGCGCTCCGCGGACTCCTGGACGGTCTTCCTCGGTGGGATGCCCGTGCTTTGGGCGGCGCCCCGCCTCAAGACCGTGGCGCTCTTTGGCTGCGAGGACGCCTGGGGCGGCGCCGTGGCCGCCGTGCTCGACGCCATGGAGGACCGGGCGCGGGCCCAGGGCCGGTCCTGGGCCCTGGAGCGGATCGAGGTGCGGTCCGTGAACGGCAGGGCCGTCCGCGAGGGCCCCCTGGCACCGGTGCTCGCGGGGCTTGGGTTCGTCCCCACCCCCGACGGCATGCGGTTCTACCCGAAGCCGTACTGACGGGCGCCCCGCGGCGCCCGGGCCCGGGCCTGGCCGACGTTCTACGTGAAACGCAAAACGCCCGGGTCTGGGATCCCAGACCCGGGCGCTCGCGGCCGACGGGGGCGAACGGCTACTTGGAAACCTTGCCCCTGCGCACGTTGTCCTTCTTGCGCTCGATGGCGTTGAGGATGCGCTTGCGCATGCGGATGTTCTTGGGCGTCACCTCGACGAGCTCGTCGTCCATGATGTACTCGAGGGCCTCCTCGAGGGTGAAGGTCTTGGGCGGCGTGAGCTGCACGGCGATGTCGGCGGTGGAGCTGCGCTGGTTGCCCAGGCTCTTGGTGCGGGCGATGTTGACCACCATGTCGCCGGGCTTGGAGCGCTCGCCGACGAGCATGCCCTCGTAGCACTCCTCGCCGGGGCCCACGAACATGGTGCCGCGCTCCTGCAGGGTACCCAGGGCGTAGCCCACGGACTTCTCGGTGCTCATGGAGATCATGGCGCCGTTGTTGCGGACGCCCAGCTCGCCGGCGTAGGGGCCGTACTCGGAGAACGTGTGATAGAAGACGCCCTCGCCGTGGGTGGCGTTGAGGATGCGGTTCTTGAGGCCCATGATGCCGCGCGTGGGGATCTTGAACTCCAGGTGCGTGTGGGTCTCGCCGGCCTGCATGCTCGACATGGTGCCGCCGGACTCGCCGAAGGCCTCGATGACCTTGCCGGAGAACTCGTTGGGGCACTCCACCACGGCGAGCTCCACGGGCTCCAGCCGGTGGCCGTGCTCGTCCTCCTTGAAGAGCACACGGGGGCGGCCCACCTGGAACTCGAAGCCCTCGCGGCGCATGGCCTCCATGAGGACGGAGAGGTGCAGGATGCCGCGGCCGGCCACCTCCACGCCGGTCTTGTCGCCCAGCTCCTCGATGCGCATGGTCACGTTGTTCTCGGCCTCGCGCATGAGGCGCTCCTTGAGCTGGCGGGCGCCCACGATGTCGCCGTCGCGGCCCACGAGGGGGCTCGTGGAGGCCTCGAAGACCACGGAGAGGGTGGGCGGGTCGATCTCGATGGGCTCCAGCTCCACGGGGTTCTCGGGGTCGGTGTAGACGTCGCCGATGTCGGTGCGGTCGATGCCCACCACGGCGCCGATGTCGCCGGCGCGGATCTCGTCGCACTCGGTGCGGCCGAGGTAGTCGAAGGTGAAGAGCTGCTTGGCCTGGGCCATGGCGCGGCTGCCGTCGTTCTTGACCACGAGGATCTGCTCGCCGGCGTGGATGGTGCCGGAGTAGACGCGGCCGATGCCGATGCGCCCCACGTAGCTGGAGTGGTCGATGGTGACGCACTGCATGGCCAGAGGGCCGTCGGGGTCGCAGTCGGGGGCGGGCAGGCAGTCCACGACCATGTCCAACAGGGGGTACATGTCGTCGTTGCCGTCGTCCGGGGAGAGGCGGGCGAAGCCGTTGACGGCGCTCGCGTAGACCACGTGCTCCATGGCGAACTCGAGCTGCCCGTCGGTGGCGCCGAGGTCCATCATGAGGTCGAGGGAGTCGTTGACCACGGCCTCAGGGCGGGCGCCCGGGCGGTCGATCTTGTTGACCACGATCATGATGGCGAGGCCGGCGTCGATGGCGTGGCGCAGCACGAAGCGCGTCTGGGGCATGGGGCCCTCGAAGGCGTCCACGAGGAGCAGGGCGGAGTCGGCCATACGGAGCACGCGCTCCACCTCGCCGCCGAAGTCGGCGTGGCCCGGGGTGTCGATGACGTTGATCTTGACGCCCTTGTACTCGATGGAGATGTTCTTGGCCAGGATGGTGATGCCGCGCTCGCGCTCCTGGTCGTTGGAGTCGAGGACACGGTCCTCCACCTGCTGGTTTGCCCTGAAGGCGTCGGTGGCCCGCAGCAGCTTGTCGACGAGAGTGGTCTTGCCATGGTCGACGTGGGCGATGATGGCGACGTTTCTCAGGTTCTCTTGCAGCATGGAGCTCTCTTTCTTATAACAGCGGTTCTGTCTCCCCCGCCGGGGCCGGGTCGCTCCAGCGGAGGGCGCTGCCCGAACCCACCCCGTCGAGCAGGAGGAAGGCCGAGTAGTCGACGTCGTTGCCCTTGTCCCCAAACTCCGTGACGAGCGCGTCGGAGAAGCCCGACCCCGTGTCGACGGCGCCGGCGTAGGCGATGGCGTAGCACACGGGCCTGGAGAAGCCGGGCTCCTTGAGGGTGCCACCCGCGAGGCGGCGCACCCAGTCGTGGGCGGCCTCGAGGCACATGTCGGCCCCGTCGTCGTCGAAGGCGCAGGTCACACGCATGGAGTTCCCGTCGAGCGCGGTGGCCACGACGCCGAGGTCGGCGCTCTCGGCCAACCGGTCGAGGCATTCGCCGATGAGGTTGCACGACAGCTCGTCGAGCTCGGGGCTGATCATGGGGACCTCCTCTGCGGCATGGCGGTGGCGACTGTACAACGCTACACCCAAAGGGCCGCCTTCATGGAGTCACCACTCCGAGAGCCGAGGGCGCGCCCCTGTCGGCGCCTGCCATCAGACAAGAAACAGGCAACGTGACAGATGGGCCAGGCACCTCTGTCACGTGTCGCACCATGGGGACGGGGGCCTGCATCGGTGGATGCGGACCCCCGTCCCAGTTGCTTTCGATGATGCCCGGAGCACGGGACCCTACGTCAGAGGACCTTGCCCAGGAACTCCTTCAGACGCTCGCTCGGCGGGTTCTCCGAGAAGAGCTCCTCCGGGGAGCCCTGGGCCTCGATGAGGCCGCCTTCGGTGAAGATCACGCGGTCGCTCACCTCGCGGGCGAAGCCCATCTCGTGGGTGACCACGATCATGGTGTCGCCCTCGGCAGCCAGGCGGCGCATGATGTCGAGGACGTCCTTGACCATCTCGGGGTCCAAGGCGCTCGTGGCCTCGTCGAACAGCAGCACGTCGGGCTTCATGGCCAGGGCCCGGGCGATGGCCACACGCTGCTTCTGACCGCCGGAAAGCGACCGGGGCATGGCGTCGGCCTTCTCCGCAAGACCCACGATGTCCAGGAGCTTGCGCGCCGTGGCCTCGGCGTCCTCCTTGGAGACCCCGAGGTTGTGCATGGGGGCGAAGGTGACGTTCTCGAGCACGCTCATGTGCGGGAACAGGTTGAAGTTCTGAAACACCATGCCGATGCGGCAGCGCACGGCGTCGATGTCCACGGAGGGGTCGGTGAGGTCGATGCCCTCGAAGCTCACCGTGCCGCTTGTGGGCTCCTCCAGGCGGTTGAGGCAGCGCAGCAGCGTGGACTTGCCGCCACCGGACGGGCCGATGATGGTGATGACCTCGCCACGCTTGACGTCGAGGTCGATGCCCTTGAGCACCTCGTTCTTGCCGAACGACTTGTGCAGGTCGCGCACGCTGATGATGACGTCGTCAGCAGATTGGACGTCGGTGGGGGCGGTCTTATCGCTCATTATTCGGAAAACCTCCTCGTGGCCCAGTTGGCAAGCATGGTGAGCAGCGAGATCGTGACCAGGTAGAACAGGGCCACGATGAAGAGCACCTCACTGACGCGCAGGTTGGCCGCGTAGATCTGCTGGGCCTGGTAGAGCAGCTCACCAAAGCCGATGGCCAGAAGGATCGAGGAGTCCTTGACCATGATGATGAGCTGGTTGATGAGGGAAGGCGTGGCGATCTTGGCCGCCTGGGGCAAAACGATGGAGCGCAGGGCAAGGCCCGCAGAGCAACCCAGGCTTCGGGCGGCCTCGGTCTGGCCGGTGTCGACGGACTGAATGGCGCCGCGCACGATCTCGGTGATATAGGCGCCGGCGTTGAGGGCCAAGGCCAGGGCGCCCACGGCAAAGACCGACAACTTGACGCCCACGACCTGAGGCAGCGCGAAGTAGAAGAAGAAGGCCCAGATGAGCAGCGGCGTGCCGCGGAAGAGCCACACGTAGAACGAGGCGAGCCCGCGAAGGATGCGGTTATGGGCGATCTTGAACAGGCCGAAGATGATGCCCAGGACCAAAGCGCCGGCAAAGGCCACCACGGTCACCAGCAGCGTGTTCTTGACGCCGGTGAGAAGCGCGGGCGCGCTCTGCTGGAGAAGGCCCACAAAGCTCGGCTGCTCGGCCTTGACGGCGTTGTTGCCCAGGTACTTCTCCATGATCTGGTCGTAGGTACCGTTGGCCTTGAGCTTGGCGAGGCCCTCGTTGAACGCCTGGAGAAGGTCTTGGTTCTTGCCCTTGGCCACCACGGCTCCATAGGAGTTGCCGGCCTCCTTCTCGGTGACCGCCTTCATGCCGTTGCCCTGCTCGATACCATAGGCCACGATGGGGTAGTCGTCGAACATGGCGTCGGCCTGACCGGCCTGAAGCATCTGCACCATGGTGGAGGTCTGGTCAACGGAGATGGTCTTGAAGCCGTACTTCTCGGCGATGGACTTGGCAAAGGCCTCGCCCTCGGTGCCGGTCTTTACCGCCACGGTCTTGCCGGAGAGGTCCTGGTAGCCGGTGATGTCGCTCGACTCGGGCACCGCCATGAGCACGCCGGAGTCGAAATAGGGGTCTGAGAAGTCGTAGGTCTGCTTGCGCTCGTCGGTGATGGAGGCACCGGCGATGGTCATGTCGGAGTTTCCCGACTGGGTGGCCACCATGGCGGCGTTGAAGCCCAACGACTCGATCTTGACGTCGAAGCCCTCCTCCTTTGCGATGGCCCGGATGAGGTCCATGTCGATGCCCACGAGCTCGCCGTTACTGTCGCGATACTCGAACGGCGCAAAGGTGGTGTCGGTGGTAACGGTGAAGGTCTTGCCCTTCACCGAGTCAGCGTCGGCCAAGGTCGGCGCTGGAAAGGCGAGAAGCACGGCAAGGCAGAGGGCCCCGAGCACAGGCAGTATGCCGCACAGGCGGCGTTTATTCTCGTTCATCCACACACTCCAAGGACTGGCGATAAACTGTAAGCTTATATTATAAACAAGGGGAACAGGGCTACACAGAATCCTGCGTCCTGTTCACAGGGATGTAAGACGCACCCCTTGTCCCAGTCAACGTATCCTCTTCCAGTTATCCTAACAGCCCTTGGCCAAAGACCGTCACCCCAAAGAGACCGTGACGTCGCAGGCGCGGGCCACCGCGGGGTCATGGGTGACCACCAGCACGGCCCTTCCGTCGTCGGCCATGGAGCGAAGCAGGGAGACCACGCCGTCTCTGTTCGCCGCGTCAAGAGAGCCGGTGGGCTCGTCTGCCAACAGGATCTTGCCCGGTTTGAGCATGACGCGCGCCAAGGCGACCCTCTGCTGTTCGCCGCCGGACAAGGCGCATACCTTGGTGGTCGCCACCCGCTCCAACCTCACCGCTTCCAGTGCGCTTTGAATGGCCCTTTGCTTCTCGGCCTTGACCTTTTTCACATAGCGGAGGGCCATCATGAGGTTTTTCTCGACGGTCTCCGTCTCCACGAGGGCAAACGATTGGAACAAATAGTTGATATTGTCGCGGACAAACTGCGTGGCACGGCGCGTCCTCGGGCGCGGGGCCGACTGCCCCATCAACTGGACCGACCCCTCGTCGGCGCTCTCAAGCAGCCCCACGATATCGAGCAGTGTGGACTTCCCGCAGCCCGAAGGACCGCACACCGCAACCATGGACCCGCATCCAACCTGCAGGTTGACGCCCTTGAGCACATGGTGGTCTCCAAACGACTTGGTCACGCCCGCAAGCGAAACGGCGGGCGTGTGTGCCTGATGCTTCATCAGACCTCCTTTATCAGGGCCTCTGAGCGGACCCGCTCCAACGTCCCAAGGGCCAGAAAAAAGACGGCGCAGTCCACTGCTAGAGCTACCGCGAGGCAGACGAATGCGACGGGTCCCACGCCAAACAACAGGGACACCAGCAGCGACGCGGCAACCACGGCCGCCACCGCGACCACCGTCGTTCCGTAGCGAGCAAGCCACCCCCATCCCAACAGGCGCTCAACGCAGTAGCGCCGTCCCGATCCCAAAACCAAGAGACGGGCAATCAAGACGCTGGCAAACCCGTCGAGCACGAGCACTGCCGCAAGAAGCGCGAGCATCGACCCGACTGCGGCGCCCATGGCCGAAAGCAGCTCCCCATAGGCATGGGCCAACGTGTCGATGCGGATGTGGTTTTCGGAAAACCCGTTTTGGGCCAGCCACGCCTCAAGCTCGTCGGCTCGCTCACGGGTAATGGGCATGAGAATTGAGGCATCGGGCCCCATCACGGCGACCGCGCTCTTATCTACGATGGTCGCGTTTGCATCGGTGACGATATTGAACACGGGGTCATGGACCATGTTGGCCTGGTCTGGCTGCACCCTTTTGTTGTAGGAGAAGAAGTCGCGGCCGCCTTGGTAGGTCACTACCTCGATGGAGCCATTCCACTGCTCCTTCTCGCTCTGATACTCGGAGTCGAACAGCCACTTAAAATAATCGACAACATGCCTGCGCTCGTCGTTGCCCATGGTCGACGGCACCGCCACCACGCGGCCGTGCTCCCCCTCCGAAACCGTAAGGCTGCTTCCGTCTTCGGAGAGCACGTTCTCCCGCTTGAGATAGTTCGAGTTGACGTTCATAACGGTACAAGCCGCAAGGTCGGGCGACGCAATGCCTGCCTGCACCTGCTCTTGGGGGGCGTTGGCATTGACGTAAACGGCCCCATACTCGTCGTTGAGCATCTTATATAGATCTTCATATTTATTTCCATAGGAATGATCTCCCGACGAGAGGCTCTCCACCTCCTCATTGGTGAGCCGTGAATCAGCCAACACATAGAGGTCGTTTCCTTTCTCACCCCACACGGCTTCCAGCCTCCACTGCTGCCATATGTCGCTCAGGGAGGAAGAAACTGCCACAAAAGAGATCACAATCATGACGGCGAACGCCATTTTCACCCCATACCCGATAAAAAGCGGCCCCTTGAGGGACACGCCGCCCTTGACGGACGTGACCGGCGAGACCCCTCGAGAGACCAAGGTCGCGGCGATGGACCCCACGACAAGCGTGAGAATCGCAAGGCCAAGCTGAACGCCCACGAGCACTGCGGGAAACGTCGTTCCAAGCGGTTTGACCACAAGCACAATGACAACGTCCTCTACCGCCGCAGAGAGCAGCTGGGACCCGAAGGCCACCTTCACGATGTCCCAAACCACGGCCCCAGTAGACCAACCAAGCATTTTTTGGACGCCAATGCGGGGAGCGCGTGAGACAGCAGCCGAGGCAATCGTGAGCACATAGGCAGCGAGGGCAAGCACCGAGATCACACCGGCTATCACGAGCAGAAGGCCAATTCCCCTAACGCTTTTGGTCCCCACGTTGAGCAATGCGTCGGGGGACTGCCCGAAGACGCCGGCCAAGCTCTGGAGCACAACCTGGGTGTCATAGGTTTTTGTGGACACAATGCGATAGATGCCGTTGACAGACGGCATCGAATCCATCGCAGCGGTCACCGGCCGCACCACAAGGGGGTCGCCGCCGCCAAAGTCGTGGAGAACACCCACCTGCCGATCGTCCCCCGTCTCATAGCTGGCCAAAAACCCGTCGGGGGACTGGGGAACCCGGCCGCTCTCCAAACGCAGCTGGTCGACTGGAAAGGTGTCCCACTGAAAGCAGCCTACCAAACTGCGGGTGGTGCGGCCTTGGTCATCGAGGCCGTCGTACACACGAAAGATCGAGACGTCGTTAGCCTGAGACACGGCCGAGACCCCCGCAAACACCTCATCGGGGCCACTCGCGCAATCTCTGACTTGAATCGTCACAGTACTGGCACCGCTTCCAATGGCATCCATCCGCAGTGCATCGAGATGGTTCCAGAGCGCAATCAGCGACACCGAGGCAAACGCCATGAGAAGCGCTGCAGACACCAAGGATGCAAGATTTCTTCTCACGGTGGACTCCTTTTTAAGAAAAAAGTGCCGCCGGACGAGATTTGCCGGCGGCACCTGAAAGGGCTCTTACCAGATGTCGTAATAGGCGTTATAGGTAGGCGCTGCCCACCAAAGATCGGCGTAGGAGGTGCGTCCCGGTGCCACGGCCATTGAGCAAGCTGATTTACCAGTTGCCGTGACCATAGAGGAGTGCCAATGAGACGAGCTGGTGAGGTTTGACCATCCATGCAAGATGGGAATGGAACCATAGTCCCAAGAGGCACCGTACTTAACCCTGACGACGGTGCGAGGCATGATCGTGTTCTCGCTGAGCACAATCTTTCCGTCGTGGCCGTCGAGGTCCTGAGCCAGCGCCGGCGTGCAGACAAGGAAACCTGCCAGCAGTGCGGCCAGGCAGAAGGCAGCTGCCCCAGTCTTCTTCTTGGAGCTCACGTGGTTACGCATCACAACCCCCCTACCGTCGGCGAGAGGGCATCTGTCCCTCTCTTTGACGAAAGACGATACACTGGGATACCAGTGGCATCCCATCATAATTCGATTTTAAATCGAATTTCCGAAAGACCCGGCAGTCCCTCGTTGTCGGCACAATCAGTCACACAGGGCAAAACGCCGACCCGCCAGACGCCGCAAACAAAAAAAGCCCGAGGAGCAAGCCTCGGGCGATATGTCAAATGGTGGAGACGATGGGTCTCGAACCCACGACCTCAGGCTTGCAAAGCCCGCGCTCTCCCAGCTGAGCTACGTCCCCATATATCAATAATCGCCCCAGCGGCGACTCGGCTCACGCTGGGGCGATTATTATCAAAAAAGTGGTGGGCCCAACAAGGTTCGAACTTGTGACCTCCCGGTTATCAGCCGGACGCTCTGACCAACTGAGCTATGGGCCCAACGCAAGAAATGATGCTATGCCTTCCAACCCGCCCCGTCAACCCACGTCGGAGGATTTTTTCTCCGAGGTGCCTCAGGGACGGCCGCTGCCGGCACCCGTGGTGAAGTCCTCGGGCGAGAGCGTGGAGATGAACTTGTCGAACTCCTGGATGTCCAGGCGGTCCTGCTCGCGCTTGACCGCGTCGAAATCCGGGTAGCTCGCCGTGTTCATGACCGACTCCGCCACGAAGATGGGGCTCTTGCTGCGCACGGCCAGCGCGATGGCGTCGCTGGGACGGGCGTCCAGGGAGAGATGGCAGCCGGACTGCGTGGTGAGGTTGACCTCCGCGAAGAACGTGGTGCCCTCCACCTTGGTGATTGCCACCGACGTGATGGTGGCCCCGAGGCCGGTGATGGCCTGCCCGAGCAGGTCGTGGGTCATGGGGCGGTCCGTCCCCGGATGCTCCACGCCCATGCCGATGGCCGTGGCCTCGACGGAGCCGATGCGGATGGGAAGGGGCTCAACCCGGCTGTTGGACCGAGGTTTGAGCACCACCAAGGAGGCCACAGGACCGCCGCCGATGACCACCGTCTCTATGTCGACCCTAATCATCGTCATGGCTCGCCTCCTTTGTCTCTCGCGTGCTCTTCTTGAAAGTCGCCTGTGCTCCCGTGTTCCGTACGTACCCATCCGAACGAGAAAACCGTGGCGGCACCGTGGACCGCATTGGATGGTTAGCATAGCCGAAGTCCCATCCGAGGGCGTCGGTGACGGCCCTCGATTCGCCAGCCGGAATCCGGGGACCATCGGGGACGCGAGGGGCCCGGCCGCACCGTGGCGCGACCGGGCCCCTCATGGAGGTCAACCCTCGGGACGGGCCGGCTAGTCGTCGAGCAGCGACTCGTCGTAGCTCTCCTCGCCGCCCACATCGAGGGGCTCGTCGTCGGCGCCCTCCGCCTCGACGCCGAGGGCGAGGGAGCTCTGCCCCTCGTCGACCTTGGGGGCGTCCTTGGCCTTGGGCTTGCCGGCCACCATGCGAGCCACGCTCGTGACCCTGTCGCCGTCGGCCACGTTCATGACCTTGACGCCCTGGGTGGAGCGGCCCAGGCGGCTGATCTCGGCCGTCTTCACGCGGATGACCGTGCCGTCCGTGCTCATGATCATGAGCTCGTGCTGCGGGCCCACCACCTTCACGGCGGCGAGGTCGCCCTTCTTGGCGGTCATCTGGATGGTGAAGACGCCTTGGCCGCCGCGGTTGTGCTCGGTGTACTCCGAGACGGGCGTACGCTTGCCGTAGCCCTTCTCGGTGATCACGAAGAGGTCGCCCTTGCCGTTGGAGACCTCCATGCCCAGCATGAGCGCGTCGCCCTTGAGGGTGATTCCCTTGACGCCGGCGGTGTCGCGGCCCATGGGGCGAACGTCGCCTTCGTCGAACACGATGGTCTTGCCGTCAGACGAGGTGAGGATGATCTTCTCGCCGGGCTTCACGCGACGCACGGTGACCAGCTGGTCGCCGGCGCGGAGCTTGATGGCGATTATGCCGTCGCGGCGCGTGCGGTCGTAGGCGGAGAGCGCCGTCTTCTTCACGTTGCCCCTGGCGGTGGCGAACATGAGGTACTCGTCGGCCGGGAAGCCGCTCGTGGTGAAGACCGAGGTGGCGTGCTCGCCGTCGGCGAGGTCGAGCAGGTTCACCAGCGCGTTGCCCTTGGCCTGGCGGCCGCCCACCGGCAGCTCGTGGACCTTGAGGCGGTACACCTTGCCGAGGTTGGTGAAGAAGAGGATGTAGTCGTGGGTGCTGGCCACGAACAGCTCCTCCACGAAGTCGTTGTCCTTGAGGGTGACGCCCTGGACGCCCTTGCCGCCGCGCTTCTGGGAGCGGTAGTCGGCCACGGGGGTGCGCTTGATGTAGCCGGCGTGGGTGATGGTGATGACCATGTCCTCGTCGGCGATGAGGTCCTCCACGTCCAGCGTGATGGGGGCGTTGGAGATGGTGGTGCGGCGCGGGCGGCCGTACTTGGCCTTGATCTCGCCCATCTCGTCCTTGATGACGCCCATGAGCTTGGTGCGGTCGGCCAGCAGGCCCTCGAGGTAGGCGATCTCCTCCTTGAGGCGCTCGATCTCGGCCACGAGCTTCTCGCGCTCCAGGCCGGTGAGACGCTTGAGGCGCATCTCGAGGATGGCGTTGGACTGGATCTCGTCCAGACCGAACCGGTCGAGGAAGCGCTCTCGCACCTCGGCGTCGGAGTAGGAGCTCCGGATGATGTGCACGACCTCGTCGATGTTGTCCACAGCCACGAGCAGGCCCTCGCGGACGTGCAGCTCCCTCCTGGCCTTCTTGAGGCGGTACTGGGTGCGGCGGGTCACGACGTCGACCTGGTGGTCGATGTAGTGGCCGATCATCTCGCGCAGCGTGAGGGTCTTGGGCACGCCGTCCACCAGGGCGATGTTGATGGCGCCGAAGGTGGTCTGGAGCTGGGTGTGCTTGTAGAGGTTGTTGAGCACGACCTCGGGCACCACGTTGGTCTTGAGGTCGATGACGAGACGCATGCCCTTGCGGTTGGTCTCGTCGCGCATGTCGGAGATGCCCTCGATCGTCTTGTCGTTGACGAGCTTGGCAATCTTCTCCTGGAGCAAGCCCTTGTTGACCTGGTAGGGGATCTCGGTGATGACGATGCGTTGGCGGTTGCCCTTGATCTTCTCCACATGGGCCTTGGCGCGCACGCAGATGGAGCCGCGGCCGGTCTCGTAGGAGTCGCGGATGCCCTTGGTACCCATGATGACGGCACCCGTGGGGAAGTCGGGGCCCGGCATGACGGTCATGAGCTCGTCGACCGTGACGTCGGGGTCGTCGATCATCATGCACACGGCGTCGATGGCCTCGCCCAGGTTGTGGGGGGCGATGTTGGTGGCCATGCCCACGGCGATGCCCGACGAGCCGTTGACCAGCAGGTTGGGGAAGCGGCTGGGCAGCACGGCGGGCTCCATGATGGACTCGTCGTAGTTGGGCTGCCAGTCCACCGTGTCGTCGTTGAGGTCGCGCAGGAGCTCCATGGCGGGCTTTGCCAGGCGGCTCTCGGTGTAGCGCATGGCGGCGGCGGGGTCGCCGTCCACGGAGCCGAAGTTGCCGTGGCCGTCGATCAGGGGCACCGACATGGAGAAGTCCTGGGCCAGGCGCACCATGGCGTCGTAGACCGCGAAGTCTCCGTGGGGGTGGTACTTGCCGATGACCTCGCCGACGGTCCAGGCGCTCTTCTTGTGGGGCTTGGTGGGGAGCACGCCGGAGTCGAGCATGGCGTACAGGATGCGGCGATGCACCGGCTTGAGGCCGTCGCGCACGTCGGGGAGGGCGCGGGCCACGATGACCGACATGGAGTACTCGATGAAGCTCGTCTGCATCTCGCTGGAGAGGCCGATGGGCTTCAGGGTGCCGCCGTGGATGTCGGTGAGGTCGAGGCGGGTGCCGCCCTCGTCGGAGAGCAGGCCCGTCGTGGAGTCCAGCTCGATGGAGTCGGGGCCGATGCCGGCCCCGTCGCCGTCCTCCTCGTAGGTCATCTCGATGTCGTCGTCGGCGTCGGGGTCGACGTCGCCGTCGGGGCCCACGGCGCCCTCCAGGACCTCGTCGTTCTCAAAGAGATCGCCCTCGTTGACGCCGGAGTCGAGCTCGTCGTCGAACCCGCCGTCACCGGGTCGCTTGTCGTCTGCCACAGGTCAAACCTCTCTGTCTAGATGTCAAGGAAGCGGGCGTCTTTGGCGCGGCGCTGGATGAACTCGCGGCGCTTCTCCACCTGGGTGCCCATGAGGTCGGACACGGTGCGCTCCGCCGCCGCGGCGTCGTCGATGCCCACCTGGAGCAGGATGCGGTTCTTGGGCTCCATGGTGGTCTCCCACAGCTGCTCGGGGTCCATCTCGCCGAGGCCCTTGTAGCGCTGGACGGTGTACTTGCCCTTCTCCAGGCCCTTGACCTCGAGGGCGAGCTCCTCGTCGGTGTAGATGTACTTGCCCTTGCGCGCGCGGCTGCCCTTGGGCTTGAGCTGGAACAGGGGCGGCTGCGCGATGAAGATGTGGCCGGCGTCGATCATGGGGCGCATGTAGCGGTAGAAGAACGTGAGCAGCAGGATGCGGATGTGGGCGCCGTCGACGTCGGCGTCGGTCATGATCACGATCTTGTGGTAGCGCGCCTTGGAGATGTCGAACTCGTCGCCCACACCGGTACCGATGGCCGTGATGAGGCTCTGGATGGTCTCCGCCGAGAGGGCGCGGCTGGGTCCCACACGCTCCACGTTGAGGATCTTGCCGCGCAGCGGCAGGATGGCCTGGGTGGAGCGGTCGCGGGCCATCTTGGCCGAGCCGCCTGCGGAGTCGCCCTCGACGATGAAGAGCTCGGTCATCGCCGGGTCCCTCACCGAGCAGTCCGCCAGCTTGCCGGGGAGCGAGGCGCTCTCGAGCAGGCCCTTGCGGCGCGTGGCCTCGCGGGCCTTGCGGGCGGCCTGGCGGGCCTTGGCGGCGGAGGACGCCTTGTTGACGATGGCGCGGGCCTGCTTGGGGTGCTCCTCGAGGTACTCGGCGAAGCCCTGGGCCACGGTCTTCTGCACGAGGGGCTTCATGTAGGAGCTGCCGAGCTTGGCCTTGGTCTGGCCCTCGAACTGCGGGTCGCCCAGCTTGACCGACACCACGGCGCAGAGGCCCTCGCGGACGTCGGAGCCCTCGAGGTTCTTGTCCTTGTCCTTGAGGATGTTGGCCTTGCGGGCGTAGTCGTTGATCACGCGGGTGAGGGCCGTGCGGAAGCCCTCGAGGTGCATGCCGCCCTCGGGGGTGTAGATGTTGTTGGCGAAGCTCATGACGTTCTCGCCGTAGCCCGAGTTCCACTGCAGGGCCACCTCGACCTCGCCCATCTTGGCTGGGTCGTCGGTGTCGGCGGCGCCCTCCATGTAGATGGGGGTCTTGATGTCGCCCACGAGTTCCTTGCCGTCGTTCAGGAACTTGACGAAGTCGATGATGCCGCCGGAGTAGCAGAACTCGTCCACGCGGGGGGTGAGCTCGCGCTCGTCGGTGAGCACGATCTTGAGGTTGCGGTTGAGGAACGCCATCTCCTGCATGCGGTCGCGCAGGGTTTCGTAGTTGAACACGCAGGTCTCGAAGATCTCGTCGTCGGGCCAGAAGGTGACGGTGGTGCCGGTGCCCTTGGCCTTGCCCACGACCTTCATCTTCTCGGTGGTCCTGCCGCGGGAGAAGGCCATCTCGTAGATGTTGCCGTCGCGCTTGACCTGCACCACGACCTTCTTGGACAGGGCGTTGACCACGGAGATGCCCACGCCGTGGAGGCCGCCCGACACCTTGTAGGCGTTGTTGTCGAACTTGCCGCCGGCGTGGAGCACCGTGAGGACCACCTCGAGGGTGGGGATCTTGCGCTGGGGGTGCTTGTCGGTGGGGATGCCTCGGCCGTTGTCCACCACGGTGACGGAGTTGTCCGGGTGGATGGTCACGAGAATCTTGGTGCAGAAGCCCGCGAGGGCCTCGTCCACGGAGTTGTCGACCACCTCATAGACCAGGTGGTGGAGGCCGGAAGCGCTGGTGGACCCGATGTACATGCCGGGACGCTTGCGTACGGCCTCGAGGCCCTCGAGGATCTTGATCTCGGAGCCGTCGTATTCCTGCTTCTTTGCCACGGGAGTCCTCTCTTGGGAAGGGACTTGAGCCTAACTTATCCAGTCTATCGTTTTTTTGGCCGTCGATATAGGGGGCAAATGGCCCCCACGGCCACCACGACGGCCCTGGGACGCCTTTGGGGCACCGCAAGGTACCCGGATACCGGGACAGGGGGCAACGGGGTCTGAAACCGCCTACCCGCGCCCCCGTGGGCGGGGTGCGCGGGCGCGGCGCAGGCAGGCCTCCATGGCAGAGCGCGCCTGATGGGCCACGGAGTCGGGCAACCCGGCGCAGGTCTCCTCCACGAGGGCGGCGTCGGCGGCCGAGAGGGGCGGCAGCGGGGGCACCGGGGCCACGGACGGCGCGGCGACGCGGGCCGGGTCGGCCTTGGGTGTGCCCACCTTGCGGGAGAGCTGGAACACCACGCGGCTCACGGGGAAACCGCTCCAGCGGAGACGCTGCTCGTAGAGGCCGTGGTCGGTCTGGAAGTCCTGGATGAGGGGCGAGGAGTCCAGGTAGACGTGGAGCACGGGGTCGGCCCCCTCCACCTCCTCCACATAGAGGCCGCGGGTGTGGCGGCGACCGGAGTCGCCGGCGATGCGGTTCCACACGCAGCCGGCCTTCTCGGTGCCCCGGGCGCCGAACGCCAGGGTGTCCACGCAGGCACCCACGAGGTCGCCGGCCCGCACGGCCTCGCAGCGGCGCTCCACGGCGCCGCGGCCCGGCGCCCGGCCGCCGCCGTTCCTGTCAGGCATGCTCTCCATAGGGCACCACCTCGGCTCCCGCCAACGTCTCGCTGTCAAAGTACCCCAGGTGGGTGGTGGTGACCACCGTCTGGATGCCGGTGTCCACGTACGACGACACCGCCGAGCGCCGGGTGCCGTCGAGCTCGCTCATCACGTCGTCGAGCAGAAGCACCGGGCGCTCACCCAGGCGCTCCTCGGCGAACCGCACCTGGGCGAGCTTCCAGGCCAGCACCGCCGTGCGCTGCTGGCCCTGGCTGCCGAACGTGCGGAGCGGCCTGCCCTCGAGGGAGAAGTCCACGTCGTCGCGGTGCGGCCCCACGCCGGTGGCGCCCCGTCGCAGGTCGTCGGCGCGCCCGGCGGCCAGCGCGGCGGCCATGGCGGCGGCCATGGCGTCGCGGCCCATGCCCTCCTCCACGCCGGGCACGGTGCAACGGTAGGCCACCTCCAGGCGCTCCCCTCCCGCGATGTCGCCGTAGACCTCCTGAACGAGGGGCGCGAGCCTCCGCACGAGCCCCATGCGGTGGTAGAGGAGCGTAGCGCCGCCCAGGGCCACCGAGGCGTCCCAGGCGTCGAGCACCGACAGGTCGCAGGCAGGGTCCTTGAGCAGGCGGTTGCGCTGCTCGACGGAGCGCGCGTAGGCGCGGCACACCCGGGAGAAGCCCGCGTTGGCCTGGCTGCCAAAGCCGTCCACCTCGCCGCGGCGCCCCTTGGCCGGCCCCTTCACGAGGTCGAGGTCGTCGGGGGTGAACAGCACCGAGAGCAGGGTACCCGGCACGGCCGACGGTCGGACCGCCTTGCCGTTTCTCGTGAAACGTCGCGAGGACACGGTAGCGATGCAGGCGACGTCCACCACCCGCCCATCGCCCTCGAGCCGGAGCTCCGCCCGACCGGCCTCGCAGCCCTGGCGCACGAGGTCCGCGGGCGACGGGCGGCGGAACGAGGTCCCGGCCGTGAGCAGCTGCAGCACCTCCACGGTGTTGGTCTTGCCGCTGGCGTTGGGGCCCACGAGCACGGTCATGGCCGGGGAGAATCCGACCTCGAGCTCGTGGGCGCACCGCCAGTCGGACAGCGTGGCGCGGACCAGGGCAAGACCCATGGACTAGAGCCTCGTGGGCATGATGAGCTGCAGGTAGTTGGGCGTGCCGAACGACTTGAACACCGCGGGCTGCATCTCGCCCTGGAGCTCGAGCAGCACCTTCTCGCGGTCGCTCACGGCGCTCAGGCAGTCCGAGACGTAGCGGTGGTTGAGGCCGATGGCCACGGAGGAACCCTCCACGGGCACCTCCACCTGCTCGGACGCGTCGCCCACGTCGGAGTCCATGGCGCTCATGGTCACGAGGTCGCCGTCGGCGTCGATGTCGAACCGCACACGCGGGTTCTGCGCCGCCACGAGCGACACGCGGCGCAGACCCTCGGAGGCCTCCTCCACCGGGAGCTCGAGCGACGTGGAGCAGCTCTTGGGCAGGAGCTGGCGGTAGTCGGGGAACGTGCCCTCGATGCGGCGGGAGACGTAGACCGTGTCGCCGAAGGAGAACACCGCCTGGGACGCGGCAGCGCCGATGAGCACGGGGGCGTCCGCGTCGGCGATGGACAGGGCGTCGTGGAAGGCGCTGCCGGTCACGATCATGGAGAAGGGCTCGGTGAGGGTCGAGGTCTCCAGGGTGGTGTCGCAGACGGCCAGGCGGTAGGAGTCCGTGGCCACGAGGCGCACGAGGTTCTCGTCCACCGTGAGGTAGATGCCGCCGAGGATGGGCTTGGAGAGGTCGCGGGACACCACGCGGTACACGCGGTCGACCATGGTGGCCAGCACGCCGGCGGGCAGCTCCACGGACCGCTCGGCCTCCACGGCCGGAAACTCGGGGAAGTCCTTGGGGTCGAGGGTGTTGAGGTTGAACTTGGAGCGCTGGCACGAGAGGCGCACGGAGTTGCCCTCGGAGTCGAAGGTCACGGGCGCGTCCGGCAGGCTCTTCACGATGCCGGCGATCATCTTGCCCGAGACCACCGTGGTCCCGCCATCCTCGACGTTGGCGGGGATACGGTGCTTGAGGGATATATCGAGGTCGGTGGCCTGGAACTCCAGGGTCCCCTCCCCGGCGGTGATCTTGATGCCGGTGAGGATGGGCAGGGTCGAGGACGCGGCGGTGCCCTTGATCACCACGGAAAGGGCTTTCTGCAGGGCCGTCTGGCTTACGGTGAATCTCATTACTAACCCTTTCTTTAGAAAGAAGAATACATGGTGGTATCAGTAGGACGTGTCGAAATGTTCAAGACCGTCGACGGTGCAGGTGGGCGGGTGTGAACAGAACATCTGTAGCTGTTCACAACCGGGGGTGAAATCGACAGCCGGGATGCCTGTCGAAAACCCCGTCGACAGCGGGGCGCCGGTTTTGAACGGCTTTCTCGACGTTTTGAACGCGGTCATGTTCACGAACCTCCCAGGCGGTCGCGCAGGCGCATGACCTGGTCGTGGAAGAGGCGGTCCTGGTCCATACGGTCCTCCACCCAGGCGATGGAGTGCTTGACCGTGGCGTGGCTACGCCCGCCGAACTTGCGGCCGATCTCCTGGAGCGTGGAGTCGGTGAGCTCGCGGGCGAGGTAGATGGCCACGTGTCTGGGCTGGGCGATCTCCTTGTTGCGCTTGTTGCTCACGAGGTCCTGGCGGCTCACGGAGAACTGCGACTGCACCATCTGCTGGATGTCGTCGATGGAGATGAGCACGCCGTCGGCGGGCCAGACCTCGGCGGCCGCGGCCACGATGTCGGCGGGCTCGATGGACTTGCCCTCGGCCGCCAGGGCCGCCGAGGTGAACAGGCACTTTTGCACGAAGCCGCGGATGGAGCGGATGTTGCCGCCGGCGCGCTCGGCCATGAGGGAGAGGTCGTCGGAGGTGAGGTCGCCGGCCGCCTCGGGGCCGTCGCCGCCCTTCATGCGCTGGTGGAAGGTGTCGATGAGCACCCGTTTGAACTCGAGGGACGGGGACTGCACCGCCACGGGGAGGCCCTGCAGCATGCGGCTCGTGAAGCGCTCGTCCATGCCGATCTCGGCCGGCGGGACGTCGGCCGCCAGCACGATCTGCTTGCCGTGCTCGATGAGGTGGTTGAACGTCTCGAAGAAGAACGTCATGGTCCCCTGTGCGTTGGCGATGTGCTGGATGTCGTCGAGGATGAGGACGTCGATGTCCTTGTAGTTGCGGGAGAGGTTCTCCTTGACGGAGCGGTCCTTGCCGTTCATGGCGGCCACGTAGTCGTCGCGGAAGTCGCTGGCCACGCGGTAGACGCACTGGCGCTCCGGGTCGTTGGTGGCGATGTAGTTCTGGATGGCGCGGAGCAGGTGGGTCTTGCCCAGGCCCGAGCTGCCGTGGATGAACAGCGGGTTGTAGGCCGTGGAGCCGTTGGCCACCTGCTTGGCGGCCTGGAGGGCGAAGCGGTTCTCGTCGGCCTCGACGAAGGTGTCGAAGGTGAGGCTGGCGTCGCCCTCGCCGCAGAGCTCCACGAGGGGGTTGGCGGCGCGGCCCGCAGGTTGGGGCCCGGCGTCCTGCCCGGAGGGGGCGGCCGGCTCCTGTGAGGGGGAGCCCTTGCCGTACAGGGCGAGGTAGTCCTCGTAGGTCATGGTGTTGGGGTCGCCCGCGGTGGAGACCGGTCGCGGCTGGGTCCCGGGCACCGGGGCCTGGGCGGCGGGTGCCGGCTGGGATGGCGGGGCGGTCAGGGCGGCGGGTGCCGGGGTCGGGGCGGCGACCTCGCGCGACGGCGCGGAGAAGGCCACCGTCACCGGCTCGAAGGCAGCGCTGCTCAGCGCCTCCTCCAGGCGGGGGCGCTCGCGCTCGAGCACGCGGCTGGCAAAGCCGGAGGGAGCGCCCACCGTGAGGGTGCCGCCCGAGAAGTCCTGGGGGTCGCACGACGCCATCATGCGCACGAGCTGCTCGGGGGCGTCGGTGCCGGCCAGGAGGTCGGTGGCGTCGTCCCAGAGCAGGCGGGCGTCCGATTGCATCGATTGGTCCATGGGGTCTCCTCGTGCGGGAAACAGTGGGAGAACCATTATAGGGGCATGGACGGCGACGCCGGGCCCGTTGTCGAAAACTCGTCGACGGCTGCATCGCTCA